>JBDLJE010000010.1:0-44080 GCA_039714575.1 Campylobacterota bacterium
TTGTCAAACAAGATCTCTACATCTTCGGGTGTAAGAGGGCGCTTGTCCAAGGTGTTGATGATCTCCTCTTCTGTGTAAGAAGATTGTGAGAACTCGGCATGGACTCTTGAGGCGATATTGATAGGCATGTCAGCGTCAAATTGCTGAGCGATCGTAACGAGTTCACCGTAGCTTATACCTTCGACCGGGTAAGCGGGAGGTCTGTCTATGGTGCCGATGTCGATGCGCAGGGCTTTGAGCCGATGAAGGACTTCGTTTAATTTTACTATCTCTTCTTTGGTGTCGTTTAGACCCCGTACAAAAAGGATCTCTATAAAGAGCTTCCCTGTGTAAACTTCACTGAAACGGACAACCGCATCAACGAGTCTTGAGATATCGATGTCATCGTGTGGACGGTCTATTTTTCTAAAGATATCAGTAGAGACAGCGTCCAGTGAAAGTTTGACCTGGTCGAGCTCCAAGAGGGTGTCAAATACTTTTTTATCGACGAGAGCAGCACTGTTTGTAAGAATAAGGGTCTCTTTGTCCTCTTTGATCTTGTCGATCTCGCTGATAAGCTCTTTGAGGTGAGGGTAGAGGGTCGGTTCACCGTTTGCCGTCAATGTTATTTCGTCGATGTTATTGTGCTCTTTTAGTGCTGCTTTAAGATCGGTGATAATACTCTCTACACTAGGTGTTTCGTTCTGTACGTCAACAGTTGCAGCAGGTGCTAGTTCACAGTAAAGACAGTCAAAGTTGCATTGTTTATGAGAGGGGGAGAGGTCGATGCCCAGACTCACGCCGAAACGGCGTGAGTGAACAGGACCGAAGATAGTGCTCAAATGGACTACTTTTTACTAACTCTTTGACATTCGCTGACAAAGTGCTTAGCATTTTCCACAGGAACATCTGGAAGGATACCGTGACCCAGGTTGAAGATGTGGCGAGAGGTGCCCATGACCGACTGTATCTTCTCAACCGCTTCTGTTGTTCTCTCTTGAGAGTAGAGGCGTGTCGGCTCCATGTTGCCTTGAAGGACATACTTGTCGCCAAGCTTCTCTTTTGCAAGTTCCATCGGTGTAGACCAGTCAACACCGAAGACATCGAAGTTGCCATAGACCTTGTCTAAAAATGCAGGGATACCTTTAGGGAACATGATGACCGGGATATGCGGGTACTTCTCTTTGAGGTACTCGGCGATCTCGACCATGTATTTCCATGAGAACTCATCGTACATGTCAGGCTCGATCGCCGCTGCCCATGAGTCAAAGATCTGAACAACATCAACACCGCTCTCGATCTGCTTCTCCATGTAGAGTTTGACCACTTCTGTCACTTTTGCAAGGATGTTGTGAAGCAGCTCAGGATCAGAGTACATCATCTTTTTACAGATGTTATAGGTCTTAGTCCCTTGACCCTCGATCATGTAGGTCGCCAGTGTCCACGGTGCGCCCGTGAAACCGATAAGTGCGATCTCATCACCACGCTCATCCAACTGCTCTCTCAGCAGTTTGATCGTGTCAAAAACATACGTCAGTTTACTCGCCGCTTCGTCGCCGCCGATAAGTCTGTCCAGGTCCGCTTGTGTTTCAAGAGGATCATTGAACTTCGGACCTTCGCCTTTGATGAACTCCAGGTCCATACCCATCTCGTCCGGGATAACAAGGATGTCGCTGAAAAGAATAGCTGCGTCGACACCAACGATGTCAAGCGGCTGAATAGTGACTTCTGCTGCTTTTTCAGGGTCATGACACAGGTTGAGGAAGTTTCCGGCCTCAGCACGTACCGCCATATATTCCGGCAGGTATCGACCGGCTTGTCTCATCATCCAGACGGGGGTGTACGGTGTCTCTTTACCGAAACATGCATCTACAAATATCTTACTCATTTTAATCCTTTAAAGATCGAGGTCAAGTTGACCTCGTTTATTTTACATTCGAAATTAATGTTTTCCTACTTTTCCTAAAAAGAAAAGACCGACGGCAACAGCGGTAATAGAGAGCGCAAAGTACAAGAGGTCCAAGGCTCCGTTATACTCGGTATAGCCCACTTTTTGAAAGAACCCGACTACAAGAACCATGACGATCACTTTTGAGATCTTGTCTTTTAACTGGTCCAGAGAGTGGATCGCCAGGATCTTGTTCGCTTCACCCTCTTCTTTGGCGGCATCTATGTCCGAGATAAAGAGCTCGTAAAGTCCAAAAGAGAAGATCAGCATAACGACACCGATAAGGTAGAGGTCGACTGCACCGATGATCCCGCCCACAACATCTTCATGAAAATGTTCAGGGTGTGCGTGTGTAATATAGGTGTTGATAACAAGTTGTGCCGTTACAAAGATGTCGACACTGGCAACAACAAAAAGTATAGCCGCGCCGATCAGGCCGAAAACAACGGCTAAAATAACAATAAAACGTGAACTCCATAGGGTGTTCTCAAACAATTTTTCCAACATTAGTCTGTCTCCTGTATAGTAACCCATTTTTGGGCGATTCTAACGGCGTTAGTCGCTGCGCCGACGCGCAGGTTGTCCGCTACAACGAACATGTGCAGCATGTTGTCACGATAGAGATCGTTACGTATGCGCCCGACAAAGGTCTCGTTCTGGTCAACGCACTCCGCCGGCATCGGGTACTCTGATGCCTCCGGGTTGTCGATGACAACGATGTTCGGTGCTTTTTCAAGAAGCTCGCGTGCTTCAGCTGCATCAACAGCGCCGTCAAACGTAAGCGTCAACGCTTCTGAGTGGCCTCGAAGAACAGGAACGCGGACACAGGTCGCGCTCAGCTCGACGTTTTTGTGCAGGATCTTCTTGGTCTCATTGACCATCTTGATCTCCTCTTTGGTGTAACCGCTCTCCTGGAAGACATCGATCTGCGGGATGACGTTAAGCGCTATCTGGTGGGCAAAGGCTTTGTGCTCCGCCTCGTCGAGTTTAAAGGCGAAGAAGGCCTGCATCTGTGTTACCAGCTCTTCCATGGCCTCTTTACCGGCACCTGAAGTCGCCTGATACGTACTGACGTCAACACGTTGAAGATCGTAGGCTTCGTCAAGCGGTTTAAGCGCCTGTACCATCTGAATGGTCGAGCAGTTAGGGTTTGCGATGATCCCTTTTGTCTGCCAGTTCGCGATGTCTTCAGGGTTGACCTCCGGAACAACAAGAGGGATCTCTTCGTCCATACGGAAGTGACTGGTGTTGTCAATAACAACCGCGCCGGCTTCGACTGCGAAAGGCGCATACTTTGCAGAGATCGACCCGCCTGCCGAGAAGAGGGCGATATGGATCTCCTCTTCATCGAAAACCGTCTCTGTCAGCTCTTTAATCACAAGCTCTTTACCGTTAAACTCTACGGTATTACCTGCACTGCGGCTGCTTGCGAGAGGTACAAGCGTGTTAAGCGGAAAGTCGATCTCTTCTAAAACACGTAAGATCTCTTCACCCACTGCGCCGCTTGCACCGACAACAGCTACATTATAGTTTGCCATCTGTTTTTCCTTACACTAAAAAATATCTTAATTATTTACGCAATGATAACCAACGCATGGCTGGTTATCTGTTTACAAAGAGTGTCACTCTCTTTTTATAAAAGAGTGTCGTTCCCTTCTTCGTCGACTTTTGATTGTTCCTGAGTCAGATCACCTGTATCTTCACGCTCATCATCGTTCGTTTCGATCTTAGGACAACGTGCAATACTGACGACATCGTCACCTTTAACGATGTAGACACCCGATGTGTTACGGCTTGACTTAGAGATACTCTGCATGTCAACACGGATCATCTTGCCCTCTTTGGTAAGCGCCATCATATCCATCTGCTCATCGACCATCACTGCACCGACAACACTGTTACCTGTTTTTTGGTTCAGTTTCATTGCGATAACGCCTGAACCCGCACGGTTCGTCAAGCGGTACTCTTCGGCCGTAGTACGTTTACCGATACCTTTTTCACTGACGGTCAGGATCTCCTGCTCATCACTGTCGATCACGTTCGCATCGATGACTTTGTCATCTTCGTGCTTGAACTTGATACCGCGGACACCACGGGTACTTCTACCCTGGTCACGCGTCTTCTCGATCTCGAACTTGATACACTGTGCTTTTTCCGTCAAGATAAAGAGGTACTTGGTCTCAGCTGTAGCGATCTTCGCGGTGATAAGTGTGTCCTCATCATCAAGAACGATCGCACGGACACCGTTGCTTCTGATGTTAGAGAACTCAGAGAGCTTAGTACGCTTGACAACACCGTTTTGCGTAAAGAAGACAAGCGATTTGTCGTCATTGAAGTCAGTCGTCGGCAAGATCGAACGGATCTTCTCATCCGGAAGAAGGTTGATAAGGTTAACGACCGCCTTGCCTTTAGCCGTACGAGAACCCTCAGGGATACGGTAGACTTTAAGCCAGTGCAGTTGTCCACGGTCCGTGATGAACAGCAGGGTATCGTGTGTCATACAGGTGAAGAAGCTCTCGATGAAGTCATCGTCATACGTTGTTACGGCAGTCTTGCCTTTACCGCCGCGACGCTGTTTCTCGTAAGATGCAAGCGGTACACGTTTGATGTAACCACGGTGAGTAATAGTAACGACCATCGGCTCATTCGGGATAAGGTCTTCGATGTCGATGTCGTCATAGTTGTCTTCTAGGGCTGTACGGCGTTTTCCATCATATAGCTCATAGACTTCACTAAGTTCATCACCGATGATCCCTTTAAGGACCTCTTCGCTTTTAAGGATAGACTCCAGGTACTCGATAAGCGACAGGACTTCACGAAGCTCGTTTTCGATCTTCTCACGCTCAAGACCCGTAAGCTTTTGAAGACGCATATCCAGAATAGCCTGTGCCTGGATAGCAGAGAAGTCAAACTCGCTGATCAGTCCCTCTTTAGCCTCTTCGGCATTTTGACTTGCGCGGATAAGCTTGATGATCTCTTCGATGTGGTCAAGTGCTTTTTTAAGACCTTCTAAGATGTGTGCTTTGGCTTTGGCTTTTTCAAGATCAAAGATCGTACGACGGATAATAACCGTTTTACGGTGGTTCAAGAAGTGCTGCAGCATCTCTTTAAGCGCAAATATACGCGGCTCTTGGTTAAAGATAGAGAGCATGATAATACCGAAGGTGGTCTGCATATTGGTCGATTTGAAGAGGTTGTTAAGAACGATCTCGCTCATCGCGTCGCGTTTAAGCTCGATCACAACACGGATACCTTCACGGTCAGATTCGTCACGGATGTCAGAGATACCTTCGACCTGCTTGTCTTTAACAAGGTTGGCAATACTCTCGATCAGGCGGGACTTGTTAACCATATATGGCAGCTCATCGATAACGATGACGTCCTTTTTGCCTTTGATCTCTGTGTGTGTCTTGGCACGTACTTTGATACGTCCGCGACCCGTCTCATAGGCATCCATGATCCCTTTTTTACCGTAGATCGTACCGCCTGTCGGGAAGTCCGGTCCCTGGATATGCTCCATCAGTTCAGGAAGCGTTGCGTCCGGGTTCTCAAGCATAAGGCGGAGTGCCGAGATGATCTCATGCGGGTTGTGCGGCGGAATGTTGGTCGCCATACCGACCGCGATACCAGACGAACCGTTGATAAGCAGGTTTGGAACGCGTGTCGGAAGGACGTCCGGCTCCTGAGTCGTACCGTCGTAGTTGTCGATCATGTTGACTGTCTCTTTATCGAGGTCTTTCAACATCTCGCCGGCATACTTGGTCATACGCGCTTCGGTATAACGCATCGCTGCCGCGTTGTCGCCGTCAATCGAACCGAAGTTACCCTGGCCGTCAACAAGTTCCATACGCATCGAGAAAGGCTGTGCCATACGGACAAGTGCGTCATAAACAGCTGTGTCACCGTGGGGGTGGTACTGACCGATAACATCACCGACGATACGTGCAGACTTTTTGTACTTTGCACCGGCAGAGAGGTTGAGTTTGTCCATTGCGTACAAAATACGGCGGTGAACAGGTTTCAGACCGTCACGTACATCCGGAAGCGCACGACCGATGATAACACTCATCGAGTAGTCGAGGTAGCTGGCTTTTAGCGTGTCTTCAATGTTGATGTTTTCGATATCACTGTTTTCTAACAAATCGCTCATATACTTGCCTTTGAAGCTAAATTTTGATGATAATACATAAAAGCGGCTTAAAGGTACCTCTGAAAGCCGTATAGAGCACAATTCGTGTTTTTAAGTTTCGTTTAAAAATATCCAAAAAGCTGTATTTTGGAAATATAGGCCATTTTGAAGAATTTTGAAACAGCAGTTTTTACATATCCTGTATACCTAATCTATAACGAGTTGGCAGAAACAGAACGTTGAGATCTCAGTCATAGATCGTACTGATTAAAAATTAAGCATATTGTTGACTGAAAGTGAGATTAACTTGAATTATACTGCTGCTGATAAAAACTTCCAAGGAGAAAGAATGAAAAAATTCTTATTAGCCCTTCTTCTGCCGACATTTGTGTTTGCAGCAGATACATTAGATACAGGTGATACAGCATGGATGATGGTCTCAACCGCATTGGTACTGTTGATGACACCTGCAGGTCTTGCACTTTTTTATGCAGGTATGACACGCAATAAAAACATCTTAAACACGTTTGCTATGGTCATGGGTGCATTTGTTGTTGCCTTCGTTGTATGGATCATCGCGGGTTACTCGATCGCTTTCGGTACGGCTGAAAGCGCTATGGTGCAAAATGTTGTCGGTGGTCTAGGTCATGTTATGCTTAACGGTATTGCCTGGAACGAACTGAGCGGTACATACCCTACCTACGTCTTTATCGTGTTCCAGGGAACGTTTGCTGCTATTACTGTTGCGATCGCTGCCGGTTCAGTCATTGAGCGTATCAAGTTCTCAACCTGGTTAGTGTTTGTCGCTATCTGGGGACTTGTAGTATATGCTCCGATCACACACATGGTATGGGGTGGAGACGGTGCACTGTTGTTTGACGCCGGAGCTCTTGATTTTGCAGGTGGTACAGTTGTTCACATGAATGGTGGTCTTGCCGGTCTAGTGTTGGCTATCCTTGTTGGTAAACGTGCGGGTTACCCATCAATCGCTATGAAACCTGTAAGCGTTGTCCTGACGGCTGTCGGAGCGGCGCTTCTATGGTTCGGTTGGTACGGATTTAACGGTGGTTCCGCATTTGGTGCAAACGAGATCGCCGGTCTTGCATACATGACAACGACTATCTCTGCATCTATTGCCGCTATCACTTGGATTCTTCTTGAGTGGTTTGTCTATAAAAAGCCGACACTTCTTGGTGCTGCGACAGGTATTATCGCCGGTCTTGTAGCGATCACGCCTGCTGCCGGTTTTGTCAGCGTCGGCGGTGCATTCATCATCGGTATCGTTGGTTCTGTCTTTGCATTCTACGGTGTGACGGTTATGAAGAAAAAACTGGGTTATGACGACTCTCTTGACGCGTTCGGTGTTCACTTCCTTGCAGGTCTATGGGGTGCTATCGCAACCGGTATCTTCGCTCTTAACGACCAGGACCTTCTATGGGACGGTCCGCTTAAAGAGAGTGGTGACCGTATGGGACAGATCCTTGTTCAGTTCGAATCAGTGATCGTTGTCGGTCTGTTTACTGCTATCGGTACAGTCGTTGTCTACTACATCGCTGTTCTATTGACAGGCGGTAAGCGTGTGAACGAAGAGCAGGAGTCTATGGGTCTTGACGAATCGGTACACGGTGAGCGCGGATTTAATCTATAAGATCAGTCCTTTAGCATTAATCTAAATAAGTGAGAGTATAATGCTTGCACTTATTACCAAAATTATCAGGAGATAAATTTATGAAAAAAATTGAAGCAGTTATTAAACCGTTTAAATTAGAAGACGTAAAAGACGCACTGGCTGAGATCGGTATTACCGGTATGACAGTAAGTGAAGTTAAAGGTTACGGCCGTCAAAAGGGTCACTCTGAGCTTTATCGCGGTGCTGAGTATGTTGTAGACTTTCTTCCGAAAGTCAAGATGGAGATGGTTGTTGGAGCTGAACAGGTTGATGAAGTAGTTAACACGATCGCTGAAGTGGCTGCAACCGGCAAGATCGGTGACGGTAAGATCTTTGTCAGTGATATTGAGAAAGTTGTTCGTATTCGAACCGGTGAAACTGGTCCAGACGCAATATAGTTTTAAAACACTTTTACGTATGCCGAATCTGGTATACGTAAGCTGCAGTAATAGCTCTCACTAAAAATCATGATTGATTAAAATTCAAGCAATAACCTCTTTCAAAAAACTCAAATTGATTAATTTTTAAGCAATACTCTTTTTTAAAAACTATAATATTAAGATACAATCCAACTCAAATTTACCTATTTAAGAGGGGATGCCTGTATGTTAGAAGCTGATATTAAGTATGTACTTGACACATTCTTTGCACTATTTGCAATGACGTTGATCATTTTTATGGTGCCGGGGTTTGCCATGCTGGAGGCGGGACTTGTCCGCACGAAAAATGTTACGTCGGTTTTGACGATCAACACGATGATCTTCGCCGTCGCATCTATGGCATTTTTACTTGTCGGCTACGATTACGCGTTCGGTTCTTGGGAGAACACAAGCATGAGCATGTGGGCCGCTTTTATGTTCCAGATGGCCTTTGTCGGTAAGACGGTCAACATCATGAGCGGCGGTGTGAGTGAACGTGTCCGCATTATTCCTCTGGCGATCTTTACCGTTATTATGGGCGGGTTTATCTACCCGACTATTGTCAACATCTCCTGGGGTGCCGACTTCCTGGACGGTACGTTTTTAGACCTGAACATGTATGACCTGGCAGGCTCAACGGTGATCCACTCAACAGGCGGTTGGGCGCTGTTAGCGGCGATCATCATCATTGGCGCCCGTAAAGGACGTTATGTCGGTGACAAGATCCGTGTTATCCCTGCATCTAATATTCCGTTAGTTGTTCTGGGTGCGTTTTTACTCTGGATCGGCTGGTTCGGTTTTAATGGCGGCTCTGTCGGTTCGATCTCCTCTAAAGAGAGTGCCGATGCAGTTGCATTGACCATTATGAACACCAACACGGCAGGTTTGGCCGGAGCACTTATCGGCGGCTTGCTTATGTACATTCGTTACCGCCTTTTTGATATTACGATGATCTTGAATGGGGCGCTTGGCGGCCTTGTCGCTGTTACAGCCGGTCCTGACCTTTATGACATGTATACGCCGATCCTGGTCGGTGCTGTCGGCGGTGCTTTGGTTGTCTTTGCTGTACCGTTGTTTGACAAACTGCGTCTGGATGACCCGGTCGGTGCACTCTCCGTTCACCTTGTCAACGGTGTCTGGGGAACCCTGGCTGTCGGTATCTTTGTGGCGGATGTTTCGTTTATGGACCAGCTTAAAGGGGTCGCGGTCGTTGCAGGTTTTGTCTTCCCTGTGTCGTTCGCGGTACTGTTTGCCATTAATAAAGTGGCTCCGTTTAGAGCGTCGGATGATATGCAGGTCGAGGGGATGGATGTCAACGAGTGCGGGGTCGAGGCATATCCAGAATTCAAACGCGCAATCTAGTAAAAGTTCCAGCTTCGGCGCATCTTGCACTGAAGTTCACCACTCGACGCACAGCAGTGCGCTTTCGGGATCACTTCAGCACAACCTGCACCAAATCTGGAACTTTTACTTGTTCAAGAATTTTTTGAGATGAGCTTCGCCATCTTGCTTAACGCTTAACGCTTAACACTATCGCAAAATGCTTCTAACACTTCTGTAACGCTATAGTCTGTATAATCCCTTTATGAAAAACCGCAAGACAAGATCTTTTTTATATTCTCTCTTTTTGCATGGGGCGATCGTCTTGTTGGTGGCTGCACTTTTTATGACGACTGAAAGTGACGAGAAGGTGGCTGAAGAGAAGCGCTGTAAGATCATGTTGACGCAGGTTTGCGAGTATCCGCCTGAGAAGGCTGCGCCAAAACCTCCTGTTGTTCAGAAACAGAAAAAGCCTCAGCCCAAGAAGCAGGTAGTCAAGAAAAAGCCGGAACCTGTTAAAAAGACGGTGGTCGTCAAAAAGGCTCCGGTGATAGAGGAGATGGTGGTCGATAAAGAGGTGTTTGTCGAAGAAGAGATGGTAGAACAAAAAGAGGTGCAGGTGGTTGAGGTCGAAGAAGAGGCAAAGGAGGTCATTGTCGCGCCGGACGCACCGGTCGTACTCTCACCGGCTGCGCAGCAAGCCATCGATGCCCCGCCGGCTGAGAACATCACGCCTGAAGATGCTTATGTCAAAGCCCATATCACCGAGATCATGGCACTGCTTCGTAAAAACCTCTACTATCCCCGTATGGCAAGAAAACGGGGTATTCAGGGCAAGGTGATGGTCCGTTTTGAACTGATGGAGAACGGGGAGATTAAAAATATCACCGTTATTGAGGCCGGACGCGACATCCTGGCGAGTGCAGCCGTCACAACGATAGAGCGTTTAGAAGGGAAGTTCCCCCTGCCCAGCGAACCGCTTCTGCTGAATGTTCCTATTATGTATCAACTGCGTTAGCGCTGTTTAATACTCTCAAGCAGTTGAGCGGCGGTGCCTGCCTTTTTACCGTGAGGCTGATAGCGAAAGTCATTTATCTTGTTCGGTATCTTCTTTGGCATCACCGCCTCTTCAAACTCCTCTTTTGCTGACTGTTTTGCTTTAAAAAGTGCCATCTGGACTCTGGAGTAGAAGTTGGCCGCCCCTTCGCCTGAGGTCTCTACAGAGAGAAAGTTAGCCGACGGGTAACGGCTGGTGATCAGGCTTTGGATGCCGTCAGAGACCGCAGAAGAGGGCATACAGCCAAACGGTTTGACACTGATGACGAGGTGCGCGAGGTTCTCTTTGACACTCTCTATAAGGTGGGCGACTTCGAGGTGCCCTTCGCCCCCGTTGGAGTCAATAGGGTAGTACTCCTGGCTGATGCTTGCCAGTTTCTCCATGTCGGGGATCTCATAGTCATACAGGCCTATTGCTCTAGCATAGAGTTTGAAGTGGGTCTTTAAAACGACCTTTGCGAGGCGCATTAAAATCTTTGTTCTAAGCGGTGCAAAATCGATGCTTCTGCCTTCATCGTCATCTAGCTGGTCTGTTTTTTTAAAAGCGTACTCTGCTTCCCAGATACTCAACATCAGACGGTTCATAAGAGGTTGGGGAATACACTCTGCACCCTCCGCCTCTAAAAACCGGTGGAGGTTGTAGTTGCCGTCACCCTCTGTCATCGCTGCCCAGAACTCGCCCATGACCATCACCTTGGCCTTGGGTTGCAGACGGTTGAGTTTGACCTTCTCCAGTACCTTGCGGCACCGGTACATCGCCAGAACAAGGCTCTTTTTCTGCATAAACGCGGCAGAGACGATCTCTCTACAGACCTCGATAGCCTCATCCGTAGACCCTTTTTGCAGCTCATAGGGACGTATCTTATAGGTGAGGATGTTGATGATGTCACCGATAAGGACCGCTTTGATAAGGGTGATAAAGAACCTGGGGCTGAAGTTGATCGCGCTCTCCTCTTCGGTGGATTGGAAGATCCCTTTGTTGTGCTCAAAGCTCATGATCCTGAAGCCCTCGAACCCTGCGTCCCTTAAGGCTTTTCGGTATTCGGTGATATACATGCCGAAACGACACGGGCCGCAGCCGCCTGAGGTGACAAAGAGATAGTTCTCGACGATCTCGTCGGCAGACAGCCCTTTATCATCACGCAGTTTTTGCAGATATTTGACGAGGTTGCCCACATTAAAATAGGTGGGGTTGCACTGTCCCCGGTTGCCGAAGGCTTTCCCCTTTTGAAAGGACTCAAAATCAGGATTGGGCATGGCAACATAGTTCTCGCCGAGAGATTGAAGGGCAGCTGCTATCAGCTTGTCTTGCAGCAGAGAGAGGCCGCCAAAAAGAATGGTGGTATGCTCTTTTTCTGCAAAGGTAAAGCTTTTGTTGATGGTGTCACGCCACTGCAGGGACTCTCTGCCGATGTAGGCCAAGTCGTCATTGGCACCTTGCGGTACAAGGCTGCTGCAAGAGCGGTTCATGTTCATGTTCATACCAGAACCTCCTCTTTGATCTCTGCCGTCTCTGTTACGACGCTGTTCTCCTGCAAGCTGCGGCGGTACTGCTCCAATGTGTAGGCAAAGGTCTTGACCCTGATCTTGATGGAGCCGCCCGGTTTATTGGCATCGATGTCGTGCAGTGTCAGGTGGGGTGTGCGGCTGCTTCCCAGCACCTTGTCTATGATGGCATAGGTCGGCGCATCATGTCCGCATTTAAAACTGGAGAGGTCAAGTACGGCAATGTTGTCGTGACGTGCTGCGAACTTGGCCGCCCACACCTTTTGTGCGGAGTTGGTAGAGAAGTTCTCCGGCCAGACATCGCGGATATCGAAGCAGTCTTTGATGTAGCCTCTCTCTATGTCAGCGGTGAAGAACGGGTTGAGATACTCTTCATCTTTTGGGATAGCGCGCATGGAGAGTGTTTTGAAACCGAGTGATTGGAACTCGTCAAGGACTTCATGGTTGAGCCCCGGGTCACTGTGGTAGGGTCGTCCCAACAGTAAGAGAACTATCTCGCCGCCTTCAGCTGCTTTATCAAGGATCTCTCTGCCCTCGAGCATGATCTTCTCATCACTCTCATCCAGAGCACGCCATGCCTGATCGACGGCCCAGCTGTTCTCGTCGGCTGTGATCTTAAGCGTTTTTCCCCAGGTGTCGAAGAGCTGTTTTTTGAGCAGTTTTTGGTTGTCAAAGTTGAGTGAATCGTCGACATAGGCAATACCTGCATCCCTGAAGAGGTCGTTCTCTTTGGTAAAGGCACTGTAGACGACCTTGGGTGTACCGCTGATGATAGGGCAGGCCGTTTGTCCCATGGTGTAGTGGACATAACCGGGAAGTTCGGTGATGCTCGGAAACCAGATGAAGTCAAAACTCTTTTTAGCGAACTTTTTGGAGAACATCAGTGCATAGACATGAGCCTGGGCTACTTTGGCCGGGTAACACGAGTCGACAGAGCCGTACTTGGCACCCTCTAGAAACATATCCTCATTGGAGAAGTCGGAGAACTGTATGTGTTTTGGGTCGAGACCCAGGGCTTCGAGGTAGGTTCTCAGAAAGGGCGCGCTGCTGTAGATGTTTAGCACCTTCGGAATGGCGATTCGAAGGTTTTGGCGATACGCTTTGGCCTCTTCGGTGCTTGTTCTAAACTCTCTCTCTATCTGTCTTCTAAGTGTCGGCCCCCAACCGCCTAGTGTGACTTTGACCTGCTGCTCGCTGATCTTATCACTGCTGAGTGGAGCGGTTTGTAGATTATAATCGGAGGAAAAGAGCTCTTTGGCCTCTTTTTTAACAAGGTTGGGGACCTCTTTTTGCAGCTCTTTTCTTTCTGCGTTGAGAGCCTTCAGTGCTTCAGGTGACTCGACAGTCCCGCTTTCACAGGCAAACCCGGCGATGTAACGGACACTCTCAGAGCTGGGCGTGCAGGTGTCGATGAAGGTGCGCGAGCAGTTAATAGCACAGAAATGACAGCGTGTCGATTCGTCGGTGCGCGAGGTAAAGGTCAGCTGCATCGCTTCGTCCAGACCGACAAAGGTGGCATGACCTCTGTGCTTGACGACATCTCTGGCCTCGATAGCTGCACCAAAGGCGCCGGCCTCGCCGCAGTGAGGATGTACATCGACTTGTGCATTAGGGACTTCGGCTTTGATATAATCGACCTGGGCTTTGAGTGCCGCCTGGTTGTACTGTGTGCCGCCCTGAAGCACAAAGTGGCTGCCGTATGCGGCCAGGTTGGGAGCCTGAACAACATACTGCCAGATATTTTTAGGCAGCACCTTGGCAATACCGGCAAAAAGCTCCTCTTTGCTGTACCCCTCTTTTTGAAAGTTGACACGGTCGGTGTCTAAAAAGACCGCACAGCCGTAGTTGAACTTGGGCGCTTGTGTCGCGTCAAAGGCGACATCGGCATACTCTTCGACCTGAACACCGAACTGCTTGGACATGCTCTGCAGGAGGGTACCGTTGCCGGCGGAGCACTGGTTGGAGAGGCGGAAGTTCTTCATCATCCCGCTCTCCAAAAAGAGTACTTTGATGTCCTGTCCGCCGATGTCGCAGATGATGTTGATGCTCTCGCCAAAGATCTTCTGCGCACTTTTCATATGGGCAATGGTCTCGACGATGTTGGCGTCGGCCTTGAGTGCGCCTTCGAGTACATCTGCGGCGTAGCCGGTAACGCCGAGACCTCTGACATCATAGTAGTTGTGCGGGTCTTGAGCCTTGATCTTCTCCAGGAGCTCAACCGTATCTTTGATAGGGTTTCCTTTGGAGAGCTGATAGACTTTGAGAAGAAGGTCGCCGTTTCTGTCGACGAGTACGGCTTTGGAACTTGTAGAGCCGCCGTCTATGCCAAGGTAGCACTCTGTTTTTTGTTTTAGTATCGGTGGTGAAAAAGAGGGGATAGTGTACTCTTCTTTAAAGCTCTCCAGCTCTGTCTGGTCTTTGACCAAGGAGGTGTCACTGCGTGAGTTGCTCTGACTTCCTCTGGACTCTACCAAGGTCTTGAGCTGGATGATGCCGTTGAACGACTTGTCATGGTTCGACTCTCCCTGACCAAAGACGATGGCGCCGAAGGCCGCGTAGTATTGGGCATTTTCGGGAACAATGATCAGCTCGTGCAGGGCTGTTTTGTCATAACTGATATTACGCTCGTCCCACAGAGCGGCGATACGCTCCCTCCAGCACTGCTGTAAAAACGGCAGATAGGTGTTTGGCCCGCCGAGCAGAAGTACGTTTGGCATAAGGGTGTTTCCCCGCGTCAGCACGGTGAGGTTCTGCATGACGATGGCGTCGGCGAGGGAGTTCATGATCTCCGGTGCCGGTACAGAGGTCTTGATGAGGTTGACGATGTCGGTCTCGGCAAAGACACCGCATTTGGCAGCGACATGGTGAAGTTTGTCGGCATCGAAGGTGAGTTTCTGCACCTCTTCGCTCGACATCGCCACTTTCATGGTACATTTCTCGATTGTCGCACCTGTACCGGATGCGCATTTGTCATTCATGGAGGTGAGGACAGATTTTTGCCCTCTGTTCTCGCTCTCTTTAAAGTGAATGATCTTGGCGTCCTGCCCGCCCAGTTCGATGACGGCGTTGACATCAGGGTGATAGTGTTCGACGGCCAGTACGACTGCATTGACCTCCTGGACAAAACGGGCATTGATAGTGGGACCGATGTAGGTTGCGCCGGAGCCGGTTATGTAGACTTTTTCAATGTTGTTATAGAGTGCAGGGTGCTTGGCCGATAGCTCTTCAAGCAGCCTTAACAGTGTTGCGGCCTGTCTGGTATCGTGAGCGGTATAGGCTTTGGCATGGATCTGAAATGCTTCATCACACAGTACATATTTGACGGTGGTAGAGCCGATGTCAATGCCAAGCGTATACTTTTGATCAGTCACTATTTTCTCTTAGCCGGCTCTTTGGCAGATCTGAAGGCCCAGACGACCCAGATAACACCTGCGATAATAAAAGGAACACTCAGCATCTGCCCCGTTGTTAAAGCGATCTCTGTGGTGTAGGCGGCCTGTTCAGTCTTGGCGTATTCGATAAAGAAGCGGGCGGTGAAGAGTGTGGTAAGGAAGGTGCCCGGAAGTACCTTGGTAGCAAACTCCGGAGTAACTTTTTTATAGATACCCAGAAGCACTGCGACGATGAGCAGGTAGGCACCGGCTTCATAGAGCTGCACAGGGTGTCTGGCGACCATATCGACTTTCGGAAAGACAACGGCCCAGGCAGCGTCACTTGGAAGACCCAGTATCTCAGAGTTAAAAAGGTTTCCTATGCGAACAAAAGCGGCTGTCAACGCACCTGGGATCGTCAATCTTGCAAGAAGCCAAAAATAGTCTGTTTTATATCTTTTAGTATAAAAATAGAGGGCGATGAGAACACCGGCAAGCCCGCCGTGACTGGCCAATCCGCCTTTCCAGACAGCAAAGACCTGTAACGGATTGCTCAGATAATACTCCGGGGAGTAAAAAAAACAGTGGACAAGGCGTGAACCGACGATCGCCCCGATTATAATAAAAAAAAGCAGGTTGTCCAAGTCTGCGTTGTCTTTTTTTTCACGTCGATAGATCCAGTGAAGGATCTGCAGACCGATAAGAAAAGAGCCGACAAAAAGAACCCCGTACCAGCGAATCTGAAGGCTTCCGATCTCGATGATGTTCGGACTGACATTCCATATAAAGTGTTCCATGTGAAATAGGCCTTTTTTAAGCAATTGAACTCTCTGAGAATATCTGATCTGTTCAGAGGGTTCAATTATACTCAATTAGATTGAGTTTTAATTGATTGATGTGATCTCGACAGTACTGATGATCATATGAAGATCGATGGGAGTCTATTTAAGATCATCCATTTGTGAGAAATTGCTTACAGACATTTTTATTGTTGAGTTGTTATAATATAGAAAATAAAGTAAGGTTGAATTATGAACAAAAGAATGTTGATTGTCGATGATATTGATTTTATTGTTGAATTTGAAGGCAAAGTGATCGATGCACTGGCCAAAGAGTTAAATATAAAGATCACAGTAGACGTAGCGAACACTGTCTCTGAAGCGCTGGAAAAAATCGTAGCACATGATTATGATGCAATGGTCGTCGACATGAACTTACCGGATGGTTCAGGTGTAGACATCGCTAAATCTGCGCTGGCAAAAAATGAAGAGATACGGATCGCGGCACTGACCATCTATCCAAATAAATATGAAGAGCATCGTGCATATTTTGACGCGTTTTTCAAAAAACCGATCTTGCCTACATCCTATAAAGAGAACCTTCGACACTTGCTTCACGTTTAGTGATAGACCGCTCTTCTCATACTCAACCAAAAAGAGCTAAGGCTCTATACAGGATCAGTACATAATGAGCAATATGCTCTGGCTGCTGAGCTTTCTCCTCCTTCTGTCATCCACATTGTAAAAGCCTTCGTAACCTAGGAGTCTGTCGGATTCATGCTCAAATGAGCCAAAAATATGCCTAAAAGATTGAATTTCTCGCTTCAACCAGATGAGTCCGACAGACTCCTAGAGTGAACTGATACAGAAGCAACCCTTTATTCGGGTGTATCTCTATGCCTGAAACTCATCACACTCCAGTGGGATCAACTTTACCATGACATGGCGCAGTAGTTGGATGTTGGCGACATTGAGTGCCACACGGCTGTAACTGTAACGGTCATTTGGTATAACAGACTGCAGGTTTTGTACAAACAGCAGGCTTGGTATGGAGAGCTCTTTAAGGGTCTCAGGCAAATTGCTCTCCTGCAGACCGTCAAGCTCTTTGTCTAACAACACATACCTGTAGTTCTTAGCCTGGATCATTGCTTTGAGCTCTTCAAGGTCCTTTGCTTTGTCAACGCTGTAGCCGATCTTCTGCAGAAGTACATTAAAGATATTGGTCTCCGTCGGTGTATGTTTACAGAGTAGAATATCGACGGTCTTCAGCTGTTTGCGTTCAGGAGAAGGTCTGCTCTTTTGAGTCTTTTCTTGAGGGATGACTTCAGCCACAGCCTCTTCTTTTTTAACCGCTGGTTGCTGTGTGGCCAGTTTATCATGGAAATAGTATCGGAGGATGTTCTTAATAACCTCCAGTTCCATTGGTTTTGAGACGTATTGATCCATTCCTTCGGCTAAGAAGCGCTCTTTGTCGCCTTTGAGTGCATTGGCGGTCAGCGCAATGATTGGAACATGAACAGAGTTGTTCTCTTTTTCATAGTCTAAGATGGCATGCGTTGCTTCAATACCGTTCATCACCGGCATCTGTATATCCATGAAAATGACATCATAGCTGTTCCGGGTTCTTAGTTTGAACGCCTCTTCACCGTTGTTGGCCAGTGTAACGGTGATACCGATATTCTCAAGCGAACGTTTGATCAGTTTTTGGTTGATCATATTGTCTTCGGCGACCAGAGCGTTGAGGTTGTGGAACTTCTCTTCTACACTCTCTTGTGTCACTTTCTTTTCAGCATTGCTCAGAGTTGCAATAGGTTTTTTGATCTTGGTGAAGTTTATCGGTGAATAGATGACTTTGTAAAGGTCAAGGTCCAATGTGCCTACGTGATCTTTCTTGTGTACGGTCGTCAGCAACGATATCTTTGACTTTAAAGTACACAACTGAGCAAGGTCTTCGTCGCTGACATGGTCGTAGTCTACAAACAGAAGGTCAGGCTGCTGGTCTTTTCCCAAGGAGAGAAGCGAAGCGATCGTGTCATATACATAGTAGCCGTCGTTAAGTGTTTTTATGTACGTTTTGATATAGCTGTCCGCTCGTTTTATCTTGCGCTGTGTCGGCTGATAGTAACCGACACTAAGGTTGTCAAAGAGCTCTGGTTCTGTCAGTAACGGTATCTCTTCGAGTGTCAGTTCGAAAAAGAAGGTGGTTCCTTCACCTTCTACACTTTCAAGGTCAAGACTCCCGCCCATCAGTTCAACCAGTGTTCTCGAGATCGTCAGACCCAGACCTGTTCCGCCGAATTTTCTATTGGTACTGGTATCTGCCTGGGAGAATGCTTCAAAGATCTTTGTTTTCTGCTCCGTTGAAATACCGATACCTGAATCTTTGACTGAGAAACGTACGGTCGTATTGTTGTTTTCTGAGGCTATTCTCTCTATCAACACATCGATCTCACCGCCTTTGTCCGTAAACTTGACGGCATTACTGATAAGGTTGACAATGACCTGCTTGATTCTGGTCGGATCCCCTTTAAGCTGGTTGGAGAGACTCGGATCGATGTAGAATCCAAGGTCTATCCCTTTTTCAGAGGCTTTTGCCCCGTAGGACTCTATGCCGCTTTCAAACTCATCGATCGGATCAAACGCAACATCTTCGATGTCGATCTTGTCACTTTCGATCTTTGAAAGATCAAGGATGTCATTGATAACGGCAAGGAGGTTTTCAGAACTTTTTTCAATGATATCGATAAACTCTTGCTGCTCAACGTCCAGATCGGTTGTCTTAAGCAGACCGGTAAAACCGACAATACCGTTAAGCGGCGTCCGGATCTCGTGTGACATGTTGGCAAGGAACTTACTTTTGGTCTCATTGGCTTCATCAGCGAGGAGTTTACTCTCTTTAGATTCGCGAATAGTCCTTTCAAGAAGCTGATAGATCTCAGCCTTGTTCTGTCTTGCTACCATCAGTTTTAGGTCGTAGTCGTCCTCTTCGTCTGAGTCGAAATCGATGTTTTTGAGTACCTCTTCAAGTTGTTCCGTATCACGTGCCATACCTGAGAAGATGTTTCGTACCACCACTGCCATCAGCAGTGCAAGGACTAAAACAGTGGCTGAGACGGCCATCGTTTTCTGCTCAGCTGCTATACGCTCTTTCGTGTCTGTCTGCACGATGTCGAAAACAATGTTTTGCGCTTTTTCCAAAAGAGCAAGTTTGTTACTGTATAGATCATACCACACTGTTACATCGGTGCTGAACTTGCCGCTGTTGTAGCTGGTAAGGATGGCGATACGTTCCGGTGAGACCTTCGTCCCTATCGTTTTGTACTCTTCTGATCTTAAAAGTTCATCAAGCTGTAAAACAAGGGTGTTCGGCGACAGCCCTTTATAGTCAGGGATCTTGTCTTGACCGATCATGCGGTCCCACGCTTCCAGCTCATCTTCATGAATAGGTATGGAACGGCTTAAAAGATAGGCGATGAAATTGCGCTCTGCACCGCTGCTCTCTTTTAAGGCGCCGATCTCAGCAAAGGTGCGCAAACGGGCAGCAGTGTTCTCATTGACCGAGGCAAGGTCAATGGCTCTCATACTTTTAATGAGCAGTTTGTTGGGTTTGGACTCATGATTGTCAATATAAAGGTCATCATAACGTATATTTAAAACGCTGATCCGTGAACGTGCATCTCTCATCTCGTAAAGCGCATTCAGAATCGGCTGGCCAGATCTTGCATGTTGAGGGTTGTCCAATACAAAGTCATCTAAGGCCTTGATAGCCCTGTCCGAGCGCTGCCACTGTTGTTCCAGCTGTTTATAATCTGTAGTGCCGTAGGCCCCCAAGAAGATGGAAACAAGCCCCTGCTCTTCATTTTGCTCTGTTAAAACGGCGTTAAGGTGGCCAATATAATTACTGTAGGCAAGGGATTTGTTCGCACTGCTGTAGTTGGTATAAGAGGTATAGAGATAGTAGGCAGATACGGCAAAAAATGTAATGATCGGCAGTAATATGACCGTTTCAGTAAACTTATTACGCAGTAATTTCATTGGAATGACCTTTCATCGGTTTAGTTTTATATTGACATAGCAAGAGCATGGTGTTTTCTTTATTGATTCTTACTATGGTAAAGCTCCAGTTTCCCGATAACACTTTCGAGGTGTCCTGCAGAGATATAGAGGATGTTCGGCAGCTCTCTTTTCTCAAGCGTGAGATAGAACTTTTTTGCGATTGGCCAGTAGTGGTTGATGGTCGCCAGGTCTTCGGCACTTTCACCCCTGTATTCATACGCATTGAGCTTTACAAGCTCTTTGTTAAATGATGCTATGGCAGATTGAAGCTGTTTAACGTTGTTGTGATCGTTAAACCCGACCTGAAAGGCCATATAGTATTTAGTGATCCGTTCGATTAGATAGGCCATCTTTTTAACATTGATCAGCATCTGCTCTTCTTCAGAGAACTGATAAACATGTTCATTGGCAATTGACTCGGCGCCTTCAAGCAGCGTCTCGCTGTAATCAAGCATCAGCGCGCCGTTTTCCGTATCGTAAGGGAGTGCGATCGTTTCACTCATCTGGTCGCGGCTGAAGGCCAGAAAGGTCAGGATGTTTTTGGTATCGTCACTTTTGGTCGCCGCAGCGATCAGCCTGAGCTTTTCATCGAGTGCTAAAACACCTTTTTGAAGCTTTGCTTCGACCTCCTCTTTTCTGTTTTGGGAGAGGTAAAAATAGTCCTTGACGACCTGCTGGCTGATGAGTTTAATGTCTTCGGACGCCTCAAGCAGCTTAACCTCGCTTCTGCTCGTGGCACCATTAAGCTGTGCACCAAGAAAAAGCAGTATAAGTAGTATCGGCCTAGAACTGTTTTTGATCAAACTTTTCATTTTCATCTCCTCGCGTTGTTATTCTTTACTTCAGCTTTACATACATCTGTGTGACTTCATTCATTGTTTTCATTATATCGTCAGTTGTTTTGTAAACAATAATAGGTAGGCCGCCCTTTTCTATATTCAGGTAGAACTTGTAGACAATCTTCCACAGTTTGTCAACACTTTTCAGCTTTTTGTTGATCGCTGCACTGTTTGTTTTATTGGCCATCAGTTTTTTGTGTGCTTTGGTAAATTCGGCCACTGCCTCTTTCATCTGGACAATACTGTTTTTATCTTTAATACCAGACTGGTAAGAGATGTAGTATTTGGCAATACGCTGAGAGAGCATACGCTGTTTTCCTGACATGTCGACGATAGATGATGCCTTTTTCTTAGAGCCTTTTTTCAAAGCGTCTACCACATACTGACTACCTTCAAGCATAGACTCACTAAGGTCAAGTACCAGCGCACCATTGTCAAGAGAATACCTCTCCGTAGCGATCTCTGCGAACTCTTCATTACTCATGTCAACGAACATGATCATGTTCTGGACTTCATCATCTTTGACCGCGCTTTTTAAAATCTCCTGCCCTTGGTTAAAGGCCGACACTGATGCCTTGAGCTGTTTGGTCGCTTTGCTGACATTGACACCTTTACCGATGTAGAAGTAGTTTTTGGCAATACGCTGCGAAAGCATACGCTGCTTACCGGCGATGTTGACCAGTTCTACATTACTATACTGTTTAGCCGATAGTGAGACACCGCTTAAGAGCAGACCGATTGTCAGCGTTACGAGAACTTTTTTCATGAAATTTTGCATTGTCTATCCTTCTTTTTGGTTATTTTGATGAATACAGCCCGGTGGCTGTGTTCATATTAGTGAGTATTTTATTCGCTGATCGGTTGATCAAGCTGGGTACAAACTTGTTGGACTTGGTCTTGCCCATCATCTCAAAAAACTTGAACGCTTTTCCGGACTTTGCCAAAAGAGTGTTGATCTCATCGGTGTTGAGCGGTGAGGCCAGCAGTTTTTTATGTGCAGAGCTGAACTCATCCATAGCCGTGCTTAGTTTTTTTGAAAACTCAGGATCTTCTACGCCCCATACCCTAAGCATGTAGAGACTGGCCATACGCTGTGACAACATACGTTGGCGCCCCGCCATATTAACGGTCTTACCGGCAGTACTTCCTGATGCTTTTGCGATCAGACCGGTACTTTCATGTGCCGCATTCAGCAGTGCTTCCAGATCTCTTTGAAGTGCCGCTACTTTGTCGATAGAGGGTGCTTTTCCAAGTGACTTTTTGATCGGTGCCCATAAAACGGCCACTTTAGAGAGGCTCTTTAAAGAGGGTTTGTCTTTGAGATAAGCCTGAAGTTCGTTCAGGTTTTTGTCAAACAGTGCGACCATCTTTGGAAGATCCGTTTGCGGATCACCATAGGTGTTGTTCATTCCGATCAGTGCATAGTCTTTGAGCATACGCTGCGTGATCATCCGCTGTTTTCCGGCCATGTTGACGGCATCGGTTGCACTGGTGATCTTAGCTGATGCGGGCGCACTCATCATCAGCGTGATGAGCACCCCCGCAAAAACTTTTCCTGCCGTCTTAGTGTGAGCGTCTAGTGTCATTTTTCACCTCTTCTTGTGTATTTCCTTAGATGTGGTTCAATTATGATTTGCATAATTGAAACTTAAAGAAATAATAGCTGTAATTATGAAAGATGATATGTAAATAGTTTCTTACAAGCACATACATGGTTACTGCTTCTTCCCTGAGGCGTAGAGCCCGGTCGCGGTGTTCATGTTTTTGAGTATCTCGTTGGCTGAACGGTTGATCAGGCTGGGAATGAACTTTTTCGAGTTCGATTTTCCCATGATCTCAAAAAACATATAGGACTTGCCGACTTTAGCCAGCAGGGCATTGGTCTTATCCGTGTTCAACGGTGTTGCCAACAGTTTTTTGTGTGCTGCTGAAAACTGCTCCATGGCTGTAGAGAGCTTCTTTTGAAACTCCGGGTCTTCGATACCCCACACTTTAAGCATATAAAGTCCTGCCATGCGCTGTGACAACATGCGTTGTCTTCCTGAAATATTGACGATTTCACCGGCAGCCGTTTTAGATGCTTTGGTGATCAGCAACGTACTTTTGTGTGCCGCTTTCAGCAGTGTTTCCAGGTCGCGTTGAAGGGCGGGAACCCGCTCTTTTTTTGGTGGGGCTCCGACAATTTTTTTAATGGGACTCCACAATTTTTTGACCTTGACCAGACTTTTAGCCGCCTCTTTGTCTTTAATGTAGGCTTGTAGTTCACCAAGCTGCTTTTCAAACAGTGCAATACTTTTGGGCAGGGCCTCTTTTGGACTGCCGTAGGAGCTTTCCATGCCGATCAGGACATACTCTTTGAGCATTTTTTGTGTGAGCATTCTCTGTCTGCCGGCCTTGTTGACGGCCTCTTCCATGCTGCTGATAGCGGCATACGCCACAGAGTCAAACAGCATTACCGTCAAGAACATACTGACAACAAGTTTGCTGATACGCTTTGAAGATATGTTATCCATTTTCTCTCCCCCTCCTTTAATATTAACTACCAAAGTCTACAAAATTATAGTAGTTGCCAATAATGAAGTATGTAGGGATACTCTTACAAAATATAGTTTTACCTAATATCAGATATTCGGTTATGCTGTAATACGGGAGTTTTTTTTAGCGTTGTCAAGTATAAAGTCTTCTTTAACGGCATGCAAATCATATTTAAACTATAATAGCGCAACTATATAATAAGGGTCGATAGTGAGTATCTACAGAGAGTACGATATACGTGGAATTTATGAAAAAGAGTTAAACGAAGATACGGTAACAAAGATAGGTTATGCGTTGTCAAAGCATATTGACGGTGAATACGTCTCTGTCGGTTATGATGCGCGCTCACATTCGCCGGTTCTTTTTGAGTACCTTGTAGCCGGTTTGAATGCCGGCGGCAAAACAGTGCTGGGTATGGGACTTGTGCCGACACCTGTCAACTACTTTACAAACTATCAAGAGTGGGACGGGGTCACACCTTCCGCTTCTATCATGATCACGGGTTCACACAATCCGCCTGAGTACAACGGTCTCAAGATCACGGTTGACAAAGCACCGTTTTTCAGTGAAGAGATCTATGCGCTCGGCCGCGAGATCGAGACGATGGACTTTCCTGAAGAAGCAGAACGCAAGGTCATAGAGATCGATGCACTTGAGCGCTATAAAGCGTTTATGCTCAAAGAGTTCGCCCATCTCAGAGGGATGAAAGAGCGTATTGTCTATGACTGCGGCAACGGGGTTGCCGGTGTCTCTATCGTCGATATCTTTGAAGGGCTTGGCCTTAATGCCAAAGGGATCTATGTCGATCCTGACGGCACCTTTCCCAACCACCATCCGGACCCCTCTGACGAACATAACCTTGTCGATGTGAAAAAGCTGTTGGAAGAGGAGGGTGATATCGCCTTTGCTTACGACGGTGATGCGGACCGTATCGCTGTTCTGACACACAAAAACAACATCAAGGGCGACCAGATGGCGCTGCTTTACTCGATGAAGATGGAGAAGCCTACCGTCATCGGTGAGGTGAAGTGCTCTCAAGTGATGTATGACGAGCTGGAGAAGCGTGGTGCTACGGCCATTATGTATAAAACGGGACACTCCAACCTGAAAGTCAAGATGAAAGAGACCAATGCCGACCTTGCCTGTGAAGTGAGCGGACATATCTTCTTTAAACACCGTTATTTCGGTTATGATGATGCCATCTATGCAACATTCAGAATGTTGGAGCTGATCCAGGACGGGATCGACCTCGATGAGGAGCTTGCCAAACTGCCGCAGGTCTTCTCGACCGAAGAGATCAAGGTGCATACAACAGAACAGGAGAAGTTCCCGTTGATGGATGCCATTAAGATAGCACTGCAGACACCGCCGAAAGACTTTCCGGCTATTAAAGAGATCATCGATGTCGACGGTGTCCGGGTGATCTTTGACAAAGGCTGGGGTCTGGTACGTGCGAGTAACACAACACCGGTCCTTGTGACCCGTTTTGAATCAACGGACCCGGACGAAGCAAAACGTTACGAAGCAGCATTGAACGCTGTTATCAACGAAGCAAAACAAAAGGTTAAATAATGAAAACACACTCTCTGCTAATGCCTCTGGATATGCATGTCCACCTTCGTGATGGTGAGATGCTTCAAAATGTCGCTAAACTGACGTCATATACATTTTCCGGTGCCGTTGTTATGCCGAACCTGGTACCGCCGGTCAAGACACGAGAGCAGCTGCTCGCGTATAAAGAGCGGATCATGTTCGCTTGCGGCATGGAGATCAAAGAGGACGAGTTCGACGAGTTCTTTGATGATGAGGGAGTAGGCGGCGGTGACTTTGAACCGTTTATGACACTTTTTTACGACAACTACTCGGAAGACTTCTTGGATGAGGTCCGTGACGACATCTTCGGGATCAAACTTTATCCTGCCGGTATTACGACTAACTCTGAGGGCGGTGTCAGCTCCTTTGATGTTGAAGCGATGCGTGAGACTTTAGAGACGATGGCACGTATGGACATTCCTCTTCTTGTACATGGCGAGACAGACGGTTTTGTGATGGACAGAGAAGCAGAGTTTATGAGCATTTACGAACTGCTTGCATCCAACTTCCCCGATCTTAAGATCGTTATGGAGCACATCACTACCAAAGCAGCGGTAGAGATGCTGGACAGGTATCCGAACCTCTATGCCACGATCACGGTGCAGCATCTTCTTATTACGCTTGATGAGGTTGCCGGAGGGATGCTGCAGCCGCATCTTTTCTGTAAACCGATCGCTAAACGTCCTGAAGACAGAGAAGCACTTCTCAATGTGGCACTTAACGCCCATCCGAAAGTGATGTTTGGTTCGGACTCTGCACCGCACCCTCAGCATGCCAAAGAGTCGTGCGGCTGTGCAGCGGGTGTCTTTACGGCGCCCATTGCACTGCAGGTTCTCTGCGAGCTTTTTGACAAACACGGCAAGCTTGACAACCTTCAAAGCTTTGTCTCGGACAATGCTCAGAGTATCTATGGGATCTGCCCGGAGTTCAAAGAGGTTGTGTTGGAAGAGAGACCGTTTACGGTACCGGCCAAATACGGCGAAGTGGTACCGATGTATGCCGGTGAGACCATCGGCTGGAGTATCGAAGACGTACTCTAAAGGAGAACTGCTTGCCTAATATACTACTGCTCGAAGATGACCTGCTTTTAGGTGAGACCTTGGAAGATCTGTTGGACGAAGAGGGCTATACAGTGACCTGGTGTAAAAATGGACAGGAGGCCCTGGATGCCTCTTTCAACACAAAGTTCGATCTCTATGTCTTTGATATTAATGTTCCTCTGATCAGTGGACTGACACTGCTCAGTGAACTTCGCAGTGCTGATGACACGACACCGGCCATCTATCTTACCTCGCATCAAGAGAAGTCCATCATGAAAGAGGGCTTTGCGAGCGGGGCGGATGACTTTATCAGAAAGCCTTGTGACAGCGATGAGTTGCTGCTGCGTGTACAGGCACTTCTAAGACGTACAAAGAGTAGAACAGATGAGTTTTCGGGAGTACTCAGTGTCGACGCTGACCGATTTGTGATCTATGAGAACAGAGAGGAGCTCTCTCTTTCAAAAAAAGAGTACACCCTCTTGGCGCTTTTGATGGAGAGCGGGGGCAAGACCGTCTCCAAAGAGATGATCATCGATGCTCTCTGGCCGCATAATGCCAGTGTAAGCGACGGTTCTGTCCGTGTCCTGATCAACCGGCTAAAACAGGAACTTTCATCAGTAGAGATCCAAAATGTCCGGGGTATAGGTTATCGTCTTGTTTCGTAATGTACAGATCACTATCTTTATCTTTTTTGTGATGACGACACTCCTTATTGTCGCACTCTTCTTTTTTCTTCAAGAGACAGTATCTCTGCCTTATCTTGCAGCCATCATCTTATTCCTGGTCGTTGTTATCGGTGTGGCAATAGCAAAACTCTCTATCGAACCGCTTCGTGAACATTTTGACCAGCTGGAACACTTCTCCAAAGAGATCCTGCATGAGTTGAACCTGCCCATTAACACGATCATGACCAATACTTCGATGTTAAAGAAAAACATCGAAGACGAACGTTCTCTGAAACGCTTTTCTCGTATCGAAGCTGCCTGCGGGATGCTTCAGGAGCGGTATAAAGAGCTTGATTACCTGATCAAAAAACAGATGCAGCACGAGCAGGTCGAGCAGTTCGATGTAGCGCAACTGGTAGAAGAGCGCCTGAAGTTACTCAAACCGCTCTACAGCAGTGCAGTGTTTAGAGAAGATTTAGAAGCTATTAGTGTAAATATAGATAAGATAGGCCTAACAAAAGTGATCGATAACATTATAGACAACGGGGTGAAATATTCGCCGCAGAACCCGGAGATCGTTATTGTAAGCAGCGATAAAAAGTTGACCATCAGTGACAAAGGTCAAGGGATGGACGAGGTAGAGCTCTTTCAGATCTTCGATCGGTATTATCAGAGTAACGAAAAGGCCCTCGGTTTTGGTATCGGACTCGGTCTGGTCAAAAATTATTGTGATCGATATAAGATAAAACTGCATGTGCGCTCTAAAAAGGGTGAAGGTACAACAATGCAGCTAGATTTTTCAGGAGTGGTATAGATGGATTCAACAGGCTGGTTAGAGTTAGCAGAACAGGCGCTTGACTATGGTGTTATGGGCACGCTTGGCGTGATGAGTGTGATAGCCCTCTGGCTATTTATTGAGAGAATGATGTTTTATAAAAGCATAAAACTGGAGGAGTATGACAATAAAGACCTGTTGGAGATCGATCTTACCGACAACCTTTCTACCCTCTCAACGATCGGTGCAAATGCACCGTATGTCGGTCTTATCGGAACAATTTTGGGAATTATGATCACCTTTTACGGTCTGGGTGAAGTGGGTACGGTCGACACTAAAAAAGTGATGACCGGTCTTGCGCTTGCACTTAAGGCAACGGCTTTTGGTATTATTGTCGCGATCCCGGCCATTATCTTCTACTCTGCCGCCATGCGCAAGGTAGAGCGTCTGAGTGCGATCTGGGAAGCAAGCCAGTCAAAAAAAGGTACGGACAGCTAAATGAAACAGCGTAAGAAGTTCGATCAGATCAATGTCATTCCGATGATCGATATCTTGTTGGTCCTTTTGGTAATGGTCATCACGACGGCGACTTTTATTAAACAGGGGATCTTGCCGATAGAACTTCCTGATGCCAAATCTTCTGAAAAGAAAGAGGAGCAAAAAGAGTTTGACATCTACATCACCAAAGAGGGTAAATACCATCTTGACAAAAAAGAGATCTCAATCGCTGACCTTGAGGCCAAGATCGCCGAGATCTCCAAAGAGCAGACAGTGGTCTTGCGTTCGGATAAAGAGGCCAATTTCCAGCACTTTGTCACAGTGATGGATATTTTGAAAAAGCTGGAACATAAACAGCTCTATATCGTTACCAAAGAGTAACTGTGTTAACGCGACTCTTTGATCCTGCAATAAGGCTGATGCAGAGAGTCTCCTCAAGCACAAAAAACTCGCTGCTGCTGCTTATAGCCATCTCTCTTATCGTCGGTTTCAGTCTCCACAGTCTGCAATACGGGTTGAACAGTACTATCTACCTCGACACTCTTCTGCTTATCTTACTTTTATGGGTCTACTTCTATATTGCCAACATGTATAGTATCAGAGAGAGCATCACGCAGCTCAAAGAGACGCTTAACGATGTGGCGCAGGGCAAGTACAGCTCCCGTATAGAGGAGGTCAGAGCAAGCGAGTTCGACCTGTTTTGCGAAGAGGGCAACAAGATGCTGCACTCTCTGGAGAACAAAAGTACTTTTCTTGAGGAGTATAAACGGGTGGTCGATGCAAGCTCGCCGCTTGTAAAAACAGATATTGAAGGCCGTATCACCTATGTCAATGAAGCGTATGAAAAGCTTAGCGGATACGGTGCAGATGAACTTGTCGGTCAGTTGCACCCTCTTATCGACTCTGAGAGAACAAGTGAGAGATGCCTTGAGACCTTCTGGACAACGGTCTTAAATAAAGAGGTGTTCAGAGGTGAGTTCCAAAATGTTGACAGTTGTGCAAAGAGCTTTTACGTTGAGTCGACTGTCGTGCCGATCCTGGATGTGCGGGGTGATATATATGAGTTTATCTCGATCATGTTTGATATCACGGCCAGAAAAGAGCAGGAGCAAGAGCTTGAACGCCAGCTCTATATCGACACGTTGACAGGACTTCCTAACAGAACGGCACTGCACAGAGATATCGAACTTCATAGCGGCCATAAACTGATGTTGATCAATGTGGATGATTTTAACACCGTCAACACGATCTACGGCGAAAATATCGGCGATGAACTGATCATTGAACTGGCCAAGAAGCTTCAGGGAATGCTCTCGAGTGGGAACTTGACACTTTATCGTCACAGTGGTGACGAGTTCGCCATCTTGGCCAATGACAAGGTGCCTTCTGATTTTTTCAAAGAAGATACAATCTTAATGGCACATCAGCTTAACCCTATTGAGCTGCAATGTGCCGTACATACGATTACCATCCGTATACGTGTTGGTGCCGCGCAAGGTTCAAAAAGCGGGAACCCGCGCTCTCTTGTCTCTATGGCATCACTTGCCCTTCGCGAGGCTAAAAAGTCCAAACAGGCCTATTCGTTTTATTCGGAAGTCGTTGATAACATTTTACATCTTGAAGAGAACCTTTTGACTCTCGAGATGTTGGAATATGCGTTGAAAAACCAAAAAGTAAAGGTTCATTTTCAAGCCATCGCCAACACAAAGATGCATGAGGTCGAGAAGTTTGAAGCCCTGGTGCGCATTGTGGATCAAAATGGAAAGATCCACTATCCCAACAAGTTCATTGATATTGCAAAAGGTGCGCGTCTGTACAGTAAACTCTCAAAAGAGGTCTTTAGACAGGCCTTGGAGGTCGCACAGAAGAACCCGGCCTATGAGTTCTCTTTTAATATCGAGATGGCCGATATCCTTGACCAGACGACGAGTCGTTTTATACTGGACAGACTGCGTGAGTCGAACTGTGCCGAGCGGATCACTTTTGAGTTGGTAGAGTCAGAAGAGCTTGAGGAGAGTGAACAGGTCTATCACTTCTTTAAACTGATCAAAGCAGAGGGCTCCAAGATCGCTATTGACGATTTCGGCAGCGGGTACTCAAACTACGCGTACCTGATGAAACTGGGTGTTGACATTGTCAAGATCGACGGCTCTTTAGTGGCAGATATAACGACGAACCTGAGCCATAAACGCATTGTAAAGTCCATTATCAACATCGTCCATGACCTTGGAATGAAGGTGGTCACCGAGTATGTCGAAGACAACGAGACCTATCAGATGGTACTGCTGTTGGGTGCGGATTATGCCCAAGGGCACTTTATCGAAAAAGCGACCGGCATGGATATTAAAACACTGCTGCAGCTCGAAGAGTAATAGAAGAAGGTGCTTTTCTTGATGAGACTGTTGATGATGATGTTTACACTGTTCATACTCTGCGAAGCCGATGAGTGGAGCTTGGTCAAAGAGAAGAACGGTGTTACTGTTCACACCCGAGAAGTAAACGGTTCAGACTTTTTGGAGTTTAGAGGCGAGACAGTAGTCGAGGCGAGTGTAGGCACCTTGGTGGCGATCTTGTATGACACGTCCAATGCACCGGCTTGGCTGCATGAGTGCAGTTTTGGTATGACACTCGAAGAGGCGGTGTTTGAAGAGAACTACATCTTTCAGATCTACGACCTTCCGTTTCCGGTCAGTGATCGACAGGTCATTTTGCACTCAAGACTCTCATGGACACAAGAGGGTGCACGTTTAGAGACGCAAGAGGCCAACACCTATTGCGATAATAACCAAGCAAGCCGGTGCAAGAGAGTGACCGAGACTGACCTTATCGACATAGAACGTTCGCGCGGACACTACATATTTACGCCGCTCTCTGAAAAAAAGACTAAGGTCCTCTGGCAGCAGCATGTAGAACCCGGCGGCAGCATCCCTACCTGGCTGGTAAATTTATTGGTAGTGGATATCCCTTTCAACACCTTATTACAGCTGCAGACACTGGTAAAAGATGAAAAGTATCGCGATATGACAGAGGTGAAACTGAGAGATATGTGGTCAAAACAGTACCAAACGTATCATTAAAGGTGTAATATGCAGTGGCGAATGACCTATAACAATGTGGATGGTGCAGCATGTTCCGCCCGAGGTATTGCACATCGAGAGACTAAAGAGGAGCTTGAATCCTTGGTAAAAGAGTTAGGTGGCAAGATCAGTAATATTAAGATCGAAGAAAATAAAATGTCTATAAAAAAGGGCAGGTAGATGTCAATACAAACCCCGTTTATCACCGCTGACGGTATTGTCGAGATCTATATTGATGATACGTTCAGAGGCATTGTCCTGATAGAGCGTCTAAACCCGCCTCACGGTACGGCACTGCCAGGCGGTTTTATGGACATTGGTGAGACGATCGAGGCATGTCTCAAGCGGGAGATGTCAGAGGAGATCGGTCTGGATGTTGAGATAGTAAAACTTTTAGGACTCTACTCCGACCCCTCCAGAGATCCGCGTTTTCATACGGTCTCGGCAGTCTATATCTGCAGGGCATATGCTCTGCCACAAGCAGGAGACGATGCTAAAAGCACGAAGATCGTGGCTTTGGAAGACCTTGCTGATGAGAAGTTCGTCTTTGATCACGGAAAGATCATAGAGGACTATTTGACTTCATCTGACATTCAGGGACGAATATAGATCGTTCGGCCGGAGTAGAGGAGTGCTGACCCATTAATGATCAGTGCAATTGCGACGAAAACACCGACCACTGCCTCAGATATGTTTTGCAGACCAAGAAGAGATAGATAGGCGATGAAGGCACAGACAACTGCATTGACGACCCAGAAGATTGCCGTAGGCCTCTCTTGTACTACATAAGCAAGTACTAGGGTAAGTATGGTCTCAAGCAGAAAAAAACGGCCGACACATACCACAATACCTGCTGTGTCATTGGCTGGATAGAGTAAGAAAAAAAGTCCAAAGAGAAGAAGGTGAAGTGACTTCATCCAGCTGATAGGAGATGTAAGATTTATTTTGGCTGTACCGTAAGTCGCAATACCTCCGGCGATCAACAGTGCCATGCCGATAACAGAGTTCAAGGCCAATACGGAAAAGAGAGCATAGATCACAGTGATAGAGCCGATAATCAAGAAAGATGAACCAACCCATCTGCTTTTTGATTCATAGTCACTGCTCAAACCATCTTTAATCACTTTAATCCACAAAAAGAGACCTTTATCATAAAAACTTATATATCTATAATATTGCCTTAGAGCTGTTGAAGAGCAGGTTAATAAAGTTTTCCAAAGTGCTCAATACAGGTTAGATATAAGCGGGTGTCGAATTCGAGCTGGTGATAGGCTGGTTCCATATGAGCACAAAGTTTGTAAAAGGCTTTGTTGTGCTCTTTCTCTTTTAGGTGGGCGAGCTCATGGACGATGATCATCCGCAAAAATGGCTCGGGAACGTTTCTGAACATCGATGCGACACGGATCTCGTTTTTGCTTTTGAGTTTGGAACCTTGTACCCGCGAGGCGAAGGTGTGCATACCGAGTGCATTGTTGATGACATGGATCTTGCCGTCAAAAAGAACCTTGCTGAGAGGTTGACTCTTTTTGAGATAACGGTTTTTGATCTCCAGGGTGTAGTCATAGAGGTTTTTGTCTGTTTTACAGTTGTGGGCAGAGGGGTATTTTTGGAGTAGAACGTCAGGCAGTCTTTTGCTCTCTATCAACGAGATGACCTGAACCCTGACCGTCTCGTTGTAGTGTTGTAGGTACGTTAACTGCACGTGATTTGCAAAAGAGAAGAGCTACTCTTTTGCAGCATCAAGACTTTTGTTTAAGATATCTTCTATATCTTCGACTTTTAGGTCCAGTTTGTCTAAAAGCTCCTGCATCGTGGCAAAGTTACCATCTTCGATGGCAACAGCGATCGCCAGAAGGTTTCCTAACAGACCTTCACGACCGATAAGTGCGCCTTCGACCTCAAAGTTAAGGTCAAACGCTTTAAGTGTCGTTTCCATCTCAACATCAAAAACATTTTCAAGCAGAGACAAAAGTGCCACCAGGCGCGCCTGTTCCTGCAGCTCCGCGCTATGTTGCGTGTTGATCTTGGACAAAACCCCCAACATGGTGTCAATACGGTTTTGGATCATAATAGAGTAATGACTTTTTATACTGTCGACTTTTTTACTCGAGCGTGAGTAGATGATCATCATCAACCACTGCATCAGTTTGGCAGGCCCTACACGGATAATGATCTCTTTAATAGAAGGTGAACCGCTCAAGTCGAAATCAGGGATCGATTTGACATACTGCAACAGCTGAAGTGTAAGCTCGTTATGGTGTTCAAACTCTTTGGAGATGTCATCTATCTGATAGTCGGACTGAAGCATGTTGAAGAGACGTATGACACCCATATGTTTAGGGTCAAGACGATTCTGTTCCATGGTGTGGATCTCCGCGATAAAGTAGCCTTGGAAGTATTGGAACCCAAGCTCTTCATACGCATCAAAGACTTCTTGGAACTCGATCTTCTGGGCAACAAGTATCTTTCCGTCAAAGATAGAGATATTGTTTTGCAGGGTCTCAATATCAGTCTGAACCGTGTCAAATTTGACGTAGCTTATCTGCGGCAGTATCGGGCCGAAATTACCGATGTAGTTCTCATCGAAACGGGCATTGTCAAGAGCAAAGACATACCCTCTTTCATGGAGCTGTTCAAGGTTGGCGATCTCTTTTTTCCCCATATGGATGTCGGCTGCGAGTTCAAAGACAAAGTGATCTTTAGGAAGATTGTAAAGAATATCAGTAAGCAGTATGTCGCCGCTGATGTTGATAAAGGCCTTGGCATCACCGATACTATTGTCAACACCGACCTGGTTGACAATATTGACAAGGACGGAAGATGTTGCATACCGGGGATCGGTAAAGCTTCCTTTTCCTTCATCATTACGGTAGAAAAACTCATAACCCATTGTTGTGTTATTAAGATCGACGATCGGCTGTCGTGCCATTATTAGTTTGTCGGACATTACCACCCTTTTAGTATGTATATGTACAGCTATAAAAATCCATTATAGATCATCTAACTGTCCTTCAATGCTTTATATTACAAAAGCTTTTCTAAGAAAGAACATAAACAGCTAGAAAATGTTCTTCACCCTGCATGCTTCACAGGCTGTTTTGAAGCTTTGCAAAGTTTTTAGAGATGCCATTTAGACCTATAATGCTATTATTTCTTAAAAATATGGATAAACGATGAGTCAAGTCAAAACGATCTACTTAGAAGAGTACACCCCGCCTAGCCACCACATCACGCATACCGATCTTACCTTTGAGCTCTTTGGTGATCATACCCTCGTCATCAACCGCATGCAGGTAAAGCGTCAGGACAGAAGTGCGAACGAACTCTATCTCCACGGAGAAGGTTTGAAACTGCTCTGTGTCAAGGTAGACGATGTCAAGGCAGAAGGTCAATTCGTGTGCGGCGAGAAGGGGATGACGCTAACCTGTGACAAAGACGAGTTTATCTTGCAGATAGTGACCAAGATCTATCCGGATGAGAATACGACCCTGGAAGGACTGTACCGTTCAGGAACGATCCTCTGTACCCAAAACGAACCCGAGGGGTTTAGACATATCACTTATTTTATAGATCGCCCTGACAATATGAGTACGTTTACAACGACTATTATCGCAGAAACTGCACGTTACCCTGTCTTGCTGGGTAACGGCAACTTAGTGGAAAAAGAGCTCTATTCAGAGGGACGCCACATGGCAAAGTGGGAGGACCCTTTTGCAAAACCTTCGTATCTGTTTGCTCTGGTCGCAGGAGACCTGGGTGCTGTAAATGACAGTTTCACGACCATGAGCGGCCGTGAGATAGAACTCAACATCTACGTCGACAGAGGAAACGAGAAGAAGTGCGGCCATGCGATGCGCTCTCTTAAGAATGCGATGAAGTGGGACGAAGACGTATATGGACGAGAGTATGATCTTGACATCTATAACATTGTCGCCGTTGACAGTTTCAACATGGGTGCCATGGAGAACAAGGGTCTCAACATCTTCAATTCACACTACGTTCTCGCAGATGAAGACAGTGCGACCGATCAGAACTTTATGGGTATCGAGAGTGTGATCGCGCATGAGTATTTTCACAACTGGACAGGCAACCGCATCACCTGCCGTGACTGGTTCCAGCTCACACTCAAAGAGGGGTTGACGGTTTTTCGCGACCAGAGTTTCAGTGCCGACATGAACGACAGTGTCGTGCAGCGTATCAGTGATGTCAAAGCACTTCGCGAGCGTCAGTTCGTCGAAGATGCCGGTCCGACGGCACATCCGATCAAGCCGGAGAGCTATATCGAGATCAACAACTTTTACACGGCCACTATCTATGAGAAGGGCGCCGAGGTCATTCGTATGATCCACACCCTTTTGGGTGAAGAGAAGTTCCGTGCGGGCATGGACCTCTACTTTGAGACCTTTGATGCGCAGGCGGTTCGAACAGAGGACTTTTTGTGGGCGATGCACTCTCAGGGCGGGTTTGATCTGGAACGTTTTTCACGTTGGTACTCTCAAGAGCGTACACCGACTTTAAAGGTAAGTGAACGTTATGAAGGAGAAGTTCAAGAGTATAGTCTGACCATCAAACAGAACATCCCCGACAGTGTCAAAGGCCAGCAGCAGCTTCCGTACTACTTCCCGCTTGGTGTTTCACTGCTAAATGCCAAGGGGGAGAGACTCTCATATAGCCTCGACAGAGAGAACCAGCCTCATCTGGAGCGCGGTATTTTGATCGTGCAAGAGGGTGTCGAGACCTTTGTCTTTCAAGATGTGAAAGAGAGACCGATACTCTCTATTAACAATGACTTCAGCGCACCGTTCAAGATCGAGCACCCTGAAGCTGATTTTGACTTTCTGATGCGGTATGGGAGTGATGGTTTCAACCGTTATGAAGCAACGCAAAAAGCGGCGATGAAGGCACTTCAGTTCTTTATCGACAGAGGTGAGATCGACAGTACCTATATAGAGGGTTTCGGTGCGGTCTTGGCAGATAAGAGTCTGGGTCTGGAGTCAAAGGCCTTTATGCTTGAACTGCCGACACTCTCGGTATTGATGCAAGAGCAGGAACAGATCGACATCGCACCGATCTCGAAGGCGCTATCTGCACTTAAAAAAGCACTGGCCGTACGTTATAAAGAGCCGATGCTAACGCTCTATGCAGAGCACCATAAGCCTCACAACAGTGACCTGGATGCACAGAGCATGGGTGAAAGAGCGATCAAGAATGCGATGATGAGCTACCTTATCGCGCTGGAAGATGATGCCATCAATGCACTCTGTCTAAAGCAGTATGACGAGAGTGTGACGATGACGGACCGTATCGTGGCGCTTGACTTTCTGGAGAACTTTGTACCGGACCTTGCGCAAGAGAGGTTGAGCCATTTTTACGAGCGGTATAAAGAAGATACCCTGGTCATGAACAAGTACCTCTCAGTCTTGTCCGCTTCGGAGCGCGAAGGGACGATAGACCGTGTCCAGGCCCTTCAAAACGACCCGGTCTACGATGTCAAAGTCCCTAACCTTGTCCGCGCTCTTTTAGGGGTCTTTGCGCGTAATGCAGTCGCTTTCCATGCGCCGACGGGGCACGGTTACGCCTTCTTGGCAGAGAAGGTCATCGAACTCGACACTATCAACCCGCAGATCGCCTCCGGGCTGACGGCTGCTTTTAGAAGTTACAGCCGTCTTAACCCTGAGAACAAAGAGTTGATGAAAGAGGCTTTGGAGATGATACTCAGTGAGAAAGAGATCTCAGCCAATGTCTATGAAATCGTCGAAAAGATCCTTAACTAAAGTTCCAGCTTCGGCGCATCTTGCACAAAAGTTTGACTCTCAGCGCACAGCAGTGCGCAGTCGGTCAAACTTTTGCACAATCTACACCAAACCTGAAACTTTATTTGACTTGGGGTTAAGATGAGCTTCGCCATCTTTGCGAGTTGTAATTATCTGTTATTATAAATAATAAGTACATGTTATAAAAACTGTGTAAAATGTTAATTGCCAGATGTAATTATCGTGAATTATCATGTCGTATTATAAGTTGTGATAGGATTGTGATGGTTTTGCGATAAAGTTTACTTGACGTAAAAAACATTAATTATTTCGGATGTATTGTAGTAAACAGTATTAACGCTTTGTTTTAGGGTGTTTGAAAAGATTTGAGTTTAGCCAAAAGGTTAGGTGAGGGTTTATAGCAAATAGCCTAGGGCAAATGATGAATGCTGTTTTGTGATTCTTTCTGCATCACTTCTGGAACTTACGTAATCAAAGGAGAGAATATGGCTAGAGTCGTTATTTTGGGTGGTGGTGTTTCAGGGCATACAGCTGCAACATTTGCCGCAAAGTGGTTAGGCAGTGCGCATGAGGTTGTTGTAGTAACACCAAATGCAAAGTGGAACTGGATTCCTTCTAACATCTGGGTCGGTGTCGGTCAGATGACAAAAGAAGAGGTCACTTTTGACCTTGATCCTGTTTATAAAAAAGCGGGTATTACATACAAGCAGGCAAAAGCTGTCTCTTTGAATCCGGAAGGAAGTGAAAGCGAAACACAACCGTTTGTGACTATTGAGTATACAGGACAAGGCAAAGAGGGTGAGTCAGAAGATGTGACGTACGACTATGTTATCAACGCGACGGGTCCAAAACTGAACTTTGGTGCAACACCGGGTCTTGGCGAGGGCTCTCAACTTGGTGAGCACACTGTTTCTGTCTGTACGGCTGATCATGCTGAACATGCCAACCACAAATTCCTTGAGACTATCGAGAAGATGAAAAATGGTGAGCGCCAGAAGTTCCTGATCGGTACCGGACACGGTATGTGTACATGTCAGGGTGCGGCGTTCGAGTATATCTTCAACGTCGAGCATGAGCTTAAAAAAGCGGGCGTTCGTGACATGGCAGACATCAAGTGGATCTCTAACGAATCTTTCCTTGGCGACTTTGGTATGGGCGGTCTTCACATGAAGGTCGGCGGTTATGTTGTCAGCTCCAAGATCTTCTCTGAGTCACTTTACGCTGAGCGTGGTGTTGACTGGATGATCGGTGCGCACGTCTCTAAAGTAGAATCAGGCAGTATAGATTATGAACTTCTTGACGGTACTACCGGTTCTGAGAGCTTTGACTTCGCAATGCTGATCCCGCCATTTGCGGGTGTTGGTCTTAAAGCGTATGCAAAAGACGGTTCAGACATCACAGACACTGTGTTCGCGCCAAACGGCTTTATGAAAGTCGATGCGAACTATTCTGCAGGTGCTTATGAGAATTGGAAAGCGTCTGACTGGCCGCGTACGTACCAAAACCCGACATACAATAACATGTTCGCGTGTGGTATTGCATTCGCTCCGCCACACATCATCTCTAAGCCGATGAGTTCACCGAACGGTACACCGATCAACCCGACACCTCCGCGTACGGGTATGCCTTCTGGTATCATCGGTAAAGCGGTCGCACACTCTGTTTGTGACCTGATGACTAAAGGTGAGGGTGCACATCTTCATGAAGCGTCTATGGCAGAGATGGGTGCAGCCTGTGTTGCATCTGCAGGTAAAGGTCTTACTACAGGTACAGCTGCTGCGATGACAGTTTTCCCTGTTGTTCCTGACTTTGAGAAGTATCCTGGTACGGGTCGTGATACAGACTATACCTTCGGTGAGATCGGTCTTGCGGGACACTGGATCAAACATATTCTTCACCACCTGTTTATCTATAAAGCAAAACTCAAGCCGGGCTGGACTCTTATCCCTGAATAGGGTTGGGCCACCAATAAATATAGAAATAAATAACGAAAAGGAAAAAAAATGGCAGTAAAACAAGAAGAGATCAACTTCGCACGTAACGAGCAGTCAGAGACGACGATGATGCCAGGCAAATTCGCAACAGCAATGCGTACAAACCTGATCTGGCAGTTTATTCGCTTTGTTGCGATCAACCTTAAGATGCTGGTTGTTGTCAGTAAAAGTCACTAAGACTTTTTTTCCGGGGTCTTTCCCTGGTTAGAGACACTTTAGAGGTGCCCTATAGATATTTATTTAAGTCCGGTACGCCTGATTTAAACAAATACCTGCACTCCCTTCCTCTCAAAAGGCATCACATATGGTTTTAGAGCTATTAAAATACCCGGATGAACGTATTAGACTGATCTCCGGTAATATCCGCTTTTTCGACGAATCTCTTCAAAACATCATCACCGATATTATCGATACGATGAAAGCCAATGACCTGGAAGCTTTAAGTGCTATGCAGATCGGTATTCAATACGCTGTTGTCGTCATCAAACACGGTGAAGAGTATAAGCCCTATATCAACCTTCGCGTCATGGATAAGTCGGGTGAGATAACAGAGACAGAACGAACCCCATACTATGAAAACATCAGTGTTGATGTTCCCCGCCATGACAAGATTAAGATCTTTTATGAAAACGAGGAAGGTAAAGCTCAATATGCCGACCTCGAAGGTGACTTCTCCCGCGTCATTCAACACCAGATCGATTATAACTATGGAAGCACCTTTGTCGACAGGGTGGACAAAGATACCAAGCGGCGCATCGGTGAGCACCTCTCGGAAGGTCTGGTCACAAGCAGCAATAGCAGCTGTCCGACCGTATTTGTAAGAGACTACATCAAACGTGCCTATAAATATGTGATGTTAGCGGTATGGATAAGCTTTTTAGTGCCGTTCTTTACAGATGATATTGCTGTTTTAGAGAACGTTTTTCTCTTTGACCAGATCGCCTTGGGTTCCGTCGTTCTTTTGGTGATCGCTTATGCCGCTTATGCATACTATGAATCGGTGCAGTATAAACAGTGTACGAGTTGTCAGTTGGGTAACATCATGGGAACCGTAGCGTATGCCGTGGTGCAGTGGCTGATCTTGATCATCATCACTTTCTTTTGGGTCAGTGTGTAGTGCTCCATTAAGTGTACGTTTTTACGTCTTTTTGAAACGTATCTAAATCTTTCAACTTAAATTGTAAACCCTCTATTCCTTAAGACAATTCTATAGTATTATGCCCGCATTAATTTCAGGTAAATAATTCAGGAGAAAAAATGAAAAATGTACTGTTAGGTCTTATTATGGCGATGTTCTTTTTAGGATGCAGCGAGAATGTCAAGGTCGATGTCGAACAAAAAACTGTTGTTGGAAACTCTCTGGAGTCATTGACACTGAATGATCAGTTTGAAAAACCGCGATCGCTAAGTGCCGATACCAAAAAAGTGATCTTTGCTTTTTCTAAAGATATGGGACACATGAGTAATGAGTATTTTGATAAACAAGATGCCGACTACTTAGCGCAGCATAGTGCTGTTTTTGTGGCTGATGTCAGTGCTGCGCCATCGTTGATAAGAAGCATGTTCATTATGCCAGGACTGAAAGACTTTAAACACACTGTCTTGGTGATCGAAGATGAAAATGTAGCAGCAAGTTACCGCATTGATGAGCACAAAGAGGCGTTGATGATCCTGGATGTCAATAACTTTGTAATCGAGAATATCACATATATCGCCTCCGAAGAGGAACTGGCAAAAGCTCTCTAGTCAACCATGAGGTCGGCTTTTTCCGACACTTTCTTCTCCCTTTATTCTCAGTTTACATAGTTCTCTTTATAAGTATATTTATCAGGCAGTAATTTCATAATAGATTGTATTAATATTGGTTACAATTTTGTGATGAAACAGCTTATATTAATATTATTTTTTATAATGTCGGTCTTACTCCATGCTGAGCCGATCGAACCGCTGCCCCTTGAAGCTGAGTATGACAAGAAGATCGCTGTATTGGGCAAGCAGCTCTTTTTTGATCCGATACTCTCTAAAGACGGTACCGTCTCATGTGCAACTTGTCATCACCTCGAAAGCGGCGGAGATGACAACCTGAAGTTCTCGTTCGGCATTGATGGACAAGAGGGAATAGTCAACTCTCCGACCGTCTATAATGCCGTCTACAACTTCAGGCAGTTTTGGGACGGCAGGGCAAAAGACCTTCAGGATCAGGCGATCGGTCCTATAGAGAACCCTCTAGAGATGGGAAACAACTTCGAAGATCTCATTAAAACGCTCAATGCATCAAAGTACAGAAAACAGTTTGAGACGCTTTACAGTGAAGGTATCACAAAAGAGACTATTACGCATGCCATCGCCGAATACGAAAAAGCATTGATCACGCCGAACGCTCCTTTTGACCAATACCTTCGAGGTGACAAACATGCTATTACCCAAGAGCAAAAAGAGGGGTACGCGCTTTTTAAATCCAAGGGGTGTATCTCCTGTCATCATGGTCAAAACGTAGGTGGGAATTTCTATAATAAATTCGGTGTGCTGGAAAATGCGAAGAGTGCTGACCTGGGGCGTTACAATGTCACCAAAAACGATCGTGACAAGTACTACTTTAAAGTGCCTTCATTACGAAACATTGCCGAGACCGCTCCCTATTTTCATGACGGCAGGACATCGAGTCTTGTAGAAGCGGTCATGATGATGGCGCGATACCAGCTGGGTCGGCCCGTGAGTAAGGAAGAGGTCGGCAAGATCGTCGCTTTTTTAAATTCACTAAGCGGTGAGAAACCGATTCTGGCAACTAAATAGCATGCATCTGTTACCTAAGGACAACTTTGTAAGGCTGGTCGTCGGGTTTGTCTTTTTCCTGCTGCTTCTTTTTGTCTATCTGTTTAAGATCGACAGCGATGTCAAGTATTTTGACCGCTATCATAACTGGATCGTTCAGCTGAAGATCATGGACAAAGAGATGGACGGCTTTATCTCACAGAAACTTACCTTTACCAATTATGACAACATCAATAAGAAAATGGATACGTTTGAAAAGACGTTGGCGCAGTTAAACAGCAGTGATATGAGCAGAACGTTCGATATGCACTTAAAGAGTAATATTGATGATATCAAAGCTGCTTATGAACTAAAAAGCAGTCTGGTAGAGTACAGCAAGTCCAATAATGCTCAGGTACTTAACTCGATGCAGTATCTTTTTCAACTCGCCAGGGGTATTGAAAATGATCCGAATATTCATGAAGATGTTAAAAAACTGACACGTGACATACTGTTTAACATGCTGCAGGAATTTATTAATATTCAGACGACGCATGAGGCGCTTGACGAGAAACTGGCTATTCTGAATGCACATAGTTCTGAAGTGGGTATAAAGAGGCTTCCCTATTTTTCCAAACACGCCAGGTTGATGCCGGAAAATATCCAGAAACTTCAAGAACTGCGTGTAGAATCAGAACAGGTGCCGCTGTATGAAAAGATTGAAAAACTGCATAGACAGCTGACGGAGGGGTATGAGAAAAAACTGTTTTTGCAGAGGATGATCGCACTGTTCGCGTTTGTCTCATCATTTATATTTGTAGTAGTGCTGATGGTTGTCTATATCCGTTCCGTCCGTGTAAAACAGAGACTTATGGCCTTCCGTTCAGCCGTTGAACACGGGGACAACTCAGTTGTGATGACGGATGCACAGCGAAACATCATCTATGTCAATGAGGTGTTTGAACGTGACTCAGGGTATAAAGCCTCTGAAGTGATAGGTAGAAATCCGAGGATCTTAAAATCAGACCTTGTCGATCAAGCCTATTATGATGAACTAAACGCCGCTTTGAACCGAGGTGAAAAGTGGGAAGGCGAATTCGTCAACAAGAAAAAAGACGGCTCTTTGTTTCATGAAAAAGCCTCTATCGTTCCCGTATATATCGAGAAGAAGCTGGTCAACTATCTTGCGATCAAACTCGATATTACCAAATATGTCGAACAGCAAAAAGAGATGGATTTTCTGGCATACCATGACTCGTTGACCGGGTTGCCCAATCGGATCTATTTTGAAGAGCGTCTTGAACAGGTCTTGGCTGTGTCAAAAAGAAGAGAGACAACAGCAGCTATACTGTTCATCGACCTTGACCGTTTCAAGATCATCAACGACACGTTAGGCCATCATATCGGCGACGAGATGTTAAAGACGGTCGCAGACAGAATAAAAGCCGTCTTGCGAAAAGGGGATACCCTTGCCCGTCTTGGCGGGGATGAGTTTGTCGTTATTCTTGAGATGCTGAAAGAGAATAGTGAACCGGCACATGTAAGTGAAAAGATCATTACGGCTATAAGAGAGCCGATAGAGGTGGACTCATATGCGTTGAACACAACGGCAAGTATCGGGATCGCACTTTATCCGGATGACGGGGCTGAGATGCATACTGTTATCAAACATGCCGACAGTGCTATGTATCAGGCAAAAAAACTTGGAAAAGACAGGTTCCATTATTATAAAGAGCACCTTTCGACCGACTCTCATTATCGTTTGAAAATGGAACAGGCCCTGCGCAGTGCTGTTAAAAATGGAGAGCTGAGCCTGCATTATCAGCCGCAATATGATCTTAAAAGCAAGAAGGCTATCGGTGTAGAAGCATTGATCCGCTGGCATAATGAAGGGCTTGGTCAAGTCGGCCCGGATGAGTTTATCCCGGTAGCCGAAGAGACCGGACTGATCATTCCTATCGGGGAGTTTGTGTTTGAAGAGGCGTGCAGGACCTTTGTCGATCTTCAAAAAAACGGGTCTGATTTAGAGACTATTGCTATCAATGTCTCCAGTGTACAGCTTCGTCAAAACAATTTTCTAAAACGGATAAAACGTATTATTGAGAGTGTCGGTATTGAACCCCATTATATAGAGATAGAGATCACCGAAAGATATTTGATGGAGTATACGGAGAGTAGTTTAACTGTTTTGGATGACCTGCGAATGCTGGGCCTGAAAATTTCGATCGATGACTTTGGAACCGGTTACTCCTCGATGAGCTATCTGAAAAAACTGCCCATCGATACGATCAAAGTCGACAAATCGTT
>JBDLJE010000011.1:0-42568 GCA_039714575.1 Campylobacterota bacterium
TCAAAAATGCTTCCCAGACACACCACATTTAAATGATGATATTGCCAAAGTCATAGAAGAAGACTTTAAACAGATACCTGACCATGATCTTTTAGTAGGTGGATTCCCGTGTCAGGACTATTCTGTAGCAAGAACGCTAAGTAAAGCAGATGGTCTTAGAGGTAAAAAAGGTGTCCTCTGGTGGTCAATCTATGATATTATCAATAAAAAAGGCAAAGATGCACCTTCTTACTTGATGCTAGAAAATGTGGACAGATTATTAAAGTCACCTGCTAAGCAGCGTGGACGTGATTTTGCCATCATGCTCTCATCTCTGAATGAGCAAGGGTATATCGTTGAATGGCGTGTCATCAATGCTGCAGATTTTGGGATGCCTCAACGTAGAAGACGTGTCTATATCATGGCTTATAAAAAAGGTACAGACACCTACAAAAAAATAAAAAAGCTTAAAGACCCAAGCAGTTGGTTGACCGGTGATGGAGTGATGAACAAAGCCTTTCCGATGGGCTTAGAAAAGCCTATCGAGAGACCATTTGTCATCGAAGGTGACCTTGTAGATATCTCTGAGAACATGATTGATTACAATCCGAAGAAAAGTCCGTTCAACACAGTCGGTATCATGATTGACGATAAGGTCTATTCAGCAAAAGGTATCCCTTGTTTTGATGAGGCTAAAGCTCTTCATGATACTAGTAGAAGGTTTTTGGCAGATGTTTTGGTTGATGATAAAGATGTCCCAAAAGAGTTTTACTTAAAAGGTGACATGGATAAATGGGAATATATGAAAGGCTCTAAGAAAGAGGAACGAAAGACTGCTGCTGGGTTTGTCTATAACTACTCTGAAGGTGCGATGGTCTTTCCTGATGCCCTTGATAATGCATCTCGTACTATCGTTACTGGAGAAGGTGGTTCTACTCCATCACGTTTCAAACATGTGGTCAAGACTAAAAAAGGGCTGAGACGTCTTACTCCTGTAGAATTAGAGCGTCTAAACATGTTCCCAGATGGTCATACAGCATGCAATAAAGACACTCATGCAAAACGTGCCTTCTTTATGGGGAATGCCTTATTGGTCGGTGTAGTGGAAGCTTTGGGTAAAGCTCTCCAGTCTGAGGTATCTCCTCAAGTCGAAGAAGACTCCGAGATAAACCTTTTTAGTTTTGCAACCTGAGCATCTAAGTCTTTCTTTATTTGACATTCCCAGATAGTGAAGACAGTCCAACCTAACTCTTCTAGACGTTGGGTCTTCAACTTGTCTCTTTCAACATTTCTAGTAAATTTATTTTTCCAAAACTCTACATTGGACTTTGGTAGAGGTAGATCACATATTGGGCATCGGTGCCAATAGCATCCATTGACAAACACAGCTATCTTTTTTCCAGGAAAGGCTATATCTGGTCTTCCTGGAACTTTTTTCCAGTTTAATCGATACCCTTTTACTCCAGCAGCCCAAAGTGCTTTTCTCAAACGTAGTTCTGGTTTAGTGTCTTTTGCTTTATTCGCTTTCATGACTTTACTAACATGTTTTGAAGTAGCTTTTGGTGAAGGTCCAAGATAGACAGGCATTGTTTCTCTGAGAATCAATTTATTATCTTTTTTACTCATATCATATTGTACACATATATAATAATATTTTTTTATTAGATTACTGTGAAATGTTCTGATAGTTTAGGGATCCAGCTGCCCGGCTTGGGTTTGTTGAACTGCACGGCAGAGAAGTTCTCGGTAGTGCCGAGAAACAGATTTTTATATGTCTCACTCGGAAAGAAGGGCTCATCTGAACATAGGAGTCTGTCGGACTCATGCTCAATTGGCTGCAAAATCCACTCTTTTGTCCTATTCTCAGCTCCTTTTCGTTGAATAGCTACGGCTATTCGCCTCAAACGAGCCAAAAATATGCCTAAAAGATTGAATTATTCGCTTCAATCAGATGAGCCCGATAGACTCCTTGAAAGCTCTCAAGGAGCTTTGGTGCTGTGGTCTCTAAGGTGTTTTGGATCTCTTCTCTATCTTTTTTTGCCATGGCTCTTTCGTTTTTGTAGATTGTAGCCTAAGAGCGTTAAGAGCTTTCTGTCCACGAATTATGTGAATTAGACGAATTTGTGCAGATATTGGTACTATAATCAACAACTTAATCGTTGTTTTTATCTTCTAACTTTTTTTGTTCCTTTGCTATTTTGTACGATTAGATAACATGCATATCTGGACAATGCAAATGAGTCTATTTTCTCTGTGCATTAGAACCAATCTTAACCATTTCGTGCACGTCCACGAAATGGTCTTCTACCTCTTGATGGCTATTTTCACACGCTTTTTTAGCTTTATCGATAACAGGTAAAAAATTTCTATACTCCGCATAGTCAAGTACTTTTGCTAATGCCCTCGCATACCAAAATTCGTTACCGTCTACATCGGTCTGTTTGATCTCTTCGAATGTCTGGTGATGTACCTCTTCGATGTTTTTTTTCATTTCAAAGCCTTTGACTATTATGTTTTAATATACCAAATTAATTTATAGTAAAGAGGGTTATTTGCATTCTGACATAATTTTGTAGAGGCACATTGTGCTAATGGAGATAGGCCGTTTCTAAATGCCTCACTCGGTAAGAACTGCTCGTCAGATCCTGAAAAGCTCTCAAGAAGCCTTGGTGAAACTGCTTGCAGTTTTGTCTGGATCTCTTCTCTATCTTTTTTTGCCATGACTCTTCATTTTTATTGATCGTAGCTAAAGAGTACAAAGATGACAAAACAGTTTGTTTTCCTATGGCAAATTTGTATAATGGTTCTATACAGAGATAAAAGGAGGGAGGTGCGGCGATGATACCCTTTAACCATCTTGGCTGGCTTTTTAAGTTCATGGGGCCTGCCTCTTACCCTAAAGCAGCGATCGAAGGGCTTTGTGCTTTTTTACAACCTGTCTCGGAAAATGCCTCGCTTCTTGACCTCGGCGCAGGAACAGGGGTCTTGAGCGAATTCGCTTTTTCGTGCAGAGACGACCTTCAGTTTGTCGCCCTTGATCCTGCCGAAGGGATGCTGAAGTTCTCCCCGCACTATGTCCGGACCCATGCCGCGAGAGCCGAAGCGCTCCCCTTTGATGATGACAGCTTCGAAGTGGTGCTCATAGGCGAAGCGCTTCACCATTTTCAGGAGCCGGACACGGCGCTGCAGGAGATCGCACGGGTGCTTATGAAAGAGGGACGGCTCTTTATCTATGAGTTTGACCCCGGTACCTTTATGGGCAGAGGCATCTGCATGGCGGAGAAAGTGCTCGGCGAACCGGGGAACTTCTATGGGCCGGAGGTGTTGAAAGAGATGCTTGAAGAGCACGGGTTTTCTGTGCATGTCAACCGGTACGGATGGCGCTATACTGTTCATGCACAGCTACAAGAGAGTTAGTCTCAGCTGATGTGAAAACGCCTATGACAGAAAGATGACCTTTAGAGTGTACCCAACACCAAAGCATAGAGAGCGTAAATAGCTATAGCAATAGCAAAGACAATGATGAGCGTCTTTTTCTTGCTTCTGTCGAGAGGCTTTTTGTAGTCGTCCATGTCGTCTAAATTCGGTTCCATCGCTCTTCTCCATTTAGGTTTTAGTTTAAATAATGATACTCTCTTTTTCTTAACGCGACAGTTTGTTTTGTTGCGGCAAATTTGTATAATAGTCCTATGAAAGCTCTTGAGGAGTAGGTATGAAGATCATTAATTTCGGCTCGATCAACATCGATTATGTCTATGGTGTGGAGCACTTTGTATGTCCGGGCGAAACCCTGGAGAGTGAGAGCTATGCGGTTTTTTCCGGAGGCAAGGGGGCGAACCAGTCCATCGCGCTTGCGCGTGCCGGAGCTGAGGTTTTGCACGCGGGCTTTGTTGGTCATGATGGCGCTTGGCTAACAGAGAAGTTACGAGATAGCGGGGTAGACGTTAGTCTTGTGGAGACGGTTTCTAAACCTACAGGCCACGCCGTCATACAGGTCAACAGAGAGGGAGAGAACGCCATCATCATTCACGGCGGTGCAAACAGGTGTGTTAGCGAAGATAAGATTGAACGTGTGTTGGAGAGAGCCGATAAATATGACTGTCTGCTGCTGCAAAACGAGGTCAATGCGGTAGACAAAATCCTTGAAAAAGCAGAAGGGCTTACCGTCGTCTTCAACCCTGCACCGATGACCGATGAGGTCAAAGACTATCCGCTTGAAAAGGTCGACATCTTTATCGTCAATGAGACGGAAGGCGAAGCCCTGAGCACAGAGAGTGAGCCGGAGGCGATCCTTGATGCCATGCAAAAACGCTACCCAAAAAGCCGTACCGTCCTGACGCTGGGGAAAGAGGGTGTCATCTACGCCGACGGCGGGCAGCGCATCAAGGTGCCGGCATTGGAGGTCGAAGCGGTTGACACCACCGGAGCAGGCGACACCTTCATCGGCTACTTTCTGGCAGAGCTGACACGGGGGAGTGACATAGAGCAGTGTCTGAAGACGGGCGTCAAGGCCTCGGCTCTGTGTGTGACACAGAAGGGGGCCGCCGACTCCATCCCTGAGTTAGAGGAGGTAGTACAATGGTAAACGTTGCGATATTGATCGATGACGGGTTTGAAGATTCGGAGTTTATCTACCCCTACTACCGTCTGCTCGAAGCGGGTATAAACGTTGATGTTGTGGGTAAAGAGAAGAGAACCTACAGCGGCAAACACGGGACGTCCGCAAAAGCGACAGAGACCATTCACGGCCTTGAGAGCAGTGATTATGAGGCTCTCTACGTCCCCGGCGGCCATGCACCTGAAAAGCTGCAAAAGGTGCCGCAGATGGTTGCTTTTGTCAGATCACTTTATGAAGCAGGAAAGATAGTCTGTGCTGTCTGTCACGGCCCCTCTCTGCTTGCGACGGCAGGCATACTCAAGGGCAAGAAGGTGACGGGCTACCGCTCTGTAAAAGATGATCTCAAAAATGCCGGGGCGTACTATACGGACAAAGCAGTAGAACAGGACGACAAGACCATTACCGCCCGTGATCCAAGATCGCTGCCGGAGATGATGAAGCTGTTTCTGCCGCTTTTGGAAAAGTAGAGACTACTGCCCGACCTTTTTTGCATCGGCGATGCAGTAGCGCGTGTGCGGCTCCGCGCGCAGACGTTCGACAGGGATCGTGTCACCGCTCTCTTCGCAGATGCCGTAGGTTCTGTTGTAGAGTTTCGACATGGCATGGTTGACCTCTTCGAGCTCATGCCGCTGCTGTTTCAGCAGCGCGGTATGGTGCATGCTGTCACTCTGCTGCACTGCCATGTCCTGTGTGTCATCAATATCGTCATCGATGACGATCGCTTCGAGCTCCCTGCTCAGACGCGCGATGTTGGACTCTAGCTCCTCTTTCATCTCCTGCAGACGCAGTTGAAATTCCTGATAATCCAAGGTTGCCATCTCTTCTCCTTTTTCTCGCATAGACTTTTTAACAAAACGTCTACGTTGGGTATACCTTAATATAGCAAATTATTGATATAAAAGTAGATATTTAGGAGTGTGATACCAATATTTATGCAGAAGAGGACACTCTGTTCCGCATCGCATATCTATTTACCGGCGCTGATCGCTTCTGCCGCGTTCAGACCGGAGCGGTAGCACGCTTCGATGGAGACACCCTCCAGGTAGTCTCCGGCAAGATAGAGCCCGGGGGTTTTTGAGACGCCTGTCATGATCTCCTTGAGTGTTTGGGTATGGTCACTCGAATAGGCCGACAGACCTGACCTCAAAAGCAGACCGGTCTTGGCCTTCAGCGGCTGCGGCAGCGTTATCCCCGTATGGTCTGTAAACTCTTGCTCTGCAACTTTCAACAGCTCTTCGCTGCTCGGCTCCGAGGCAAGAAAGTCTCTGGAGACCTTCCCGCTGAAGGTGTACCTGACAATGTTCAGGTCGTTCATACCGTAGGCTCCGGCGTTGCTCAAGTTGTTCTCTTGGGGGAAGATAAAGGCTCTCTGCTCTGTCGTAAAGACATCCGAGGGGTACTCCGCGACCAGGATGCCGACAGGGTTGTAGCGGACCTTGTCAAGTGCGTCTGAGAGTTCGGCGTTGGTAGACTTTACTATGTGAGAGGCGGCATCTGCCGTGGTCGCGACGACCACTCTCTCAAAAAGCTCTTTGGAGCCGTCCGCCATAACAACACCTTTGACGGCACCGTCCTCAACACACAGAGCAGAAACGCTGGTGTTGAGCTTTATCGCTACCAACTCACTCAGCTTCTCAAAAAGCTTTGCGGGGCCGTTCGTGAACTGCTCATACGAATCCAGTACCATCGCCAGGTTGGTGCCGAAGGTCTCCAGGGTCAGCTCCTCCGCCTCTGCACCGTTGTTGCGAACGACCAGAGGTCTGATGATGCCGAGTATGCTCTTCTCGGAAAAAACATCTGTCAGAGGGGTGCTCTTACTCTCCAAGTCTCTGAAATAGGGCCCGGATAAGTACGCATTTTCGCGGTCTCGCTTGATCGCTCTTATCATCGGCAGCATCTTGAAGATGTCGGAGAGGGGGATGTTGGTCAAGATGCTCAGCAGACTTTTTAAGGGCCTGTCTTTGTCGATGCGTAACGACGAGTCGGACGAGGTGGAGTTTAACCCGAACTTCTCAAAGTCGTCTACATGCAGCTCCCTGCACATCCTTCTGAACTCTACGTACTTTTTGCCGATATTCTTCCCGCCGAGACTGACATCTTTCTCCCCAAGCTTGCTGGTGCTGAGCCTGCCGCCGACAGAGGGCTCTTTTTCAAAAACGGTGACATCGTACCCTCGGCTCTGCAGCTCATACGCTGCCGACAACCCGCTGATGCCTGAGCCGATAACGGCTATTTTATTGCTGTTCATCCCCTGTTCCTTTCAAGTCTGGCAAGCAGTTTTGGGCTTGCGATAGTGAAGGTCACGCTCAACGAAGCGACAGGTTTCGTCTCTTGGTAAAATGCGATCTCGAAGTCAAGCTGAAAATAGTTCTTTGATTTTGAGGCACTGTTGAGGACGCTGCTTTTGATGGTAAGAGGTGCCGACGTCGTTGCAAAACCGGTGAATTTCATCTGAAAGTCGTTAATGAAGAAGGCTTTGTCAAACGCGACGTCGTAGTATTTGTGAACGATAGCCATTGAGCTCTGCCGTCCTGCCTCGACCAGCAGCAGCCCCGGAACATGTTCACGCGGATGTTCAAAGAAAAAAGGGTGTTCGGTGTTGACGATCACAGAGGTGTGAAACGCATCACCGTGCTTTTCGACATCACCGATCAAAACGTTCTCTTCATTCGCTTTATGCACATACCTTTTGTCGATAGGCACTGTTTTTTGCTGAGTGTTCATGCAGATCCCTTTATAATTATTTTTAATACCTACTATTATATTTTATTTAAAATAATAGAGTAGATGAGTATTATATTGTATTTTATGCACGATGAGGTTGACTTGACCCGGTGAGAGGGTGGGATCGGTCTTGAGAACGCAGAGAAGTGTAGATTTTGGACAGTATGTAGGCAAAGATGCAGAGGCTGTTTTACAGATAAACACTTTCCTGTACATACCCTTGTATGTACCTTTTGTAACAAACTGGCTAAACCGAAGAAACCAATATAAAAAGTGCAGAATTTATACAGCTATCGTGCACTATAATGATTAATAAAAATCATTACTGTAAGAGAAAAACAAATGAGCGATAAACTTCAGACTTTAATGGAACTCGGTGAGAAGCTGACCGTTTTGTATGTGGAAGACAGCGAAGTGGTGCGTGAGAGTACTCTTGACATGCTTAATGAGTATTTTAAACATGTCGACACGGCAGTTGATGGTGAGGATGGTCTTCGAAAATACAGAGATTTTTATGCGAACCATGCTCGCTATTATGACATTGTCCTTAGCGACATCAACATGCCGAAAATGAACGGTATCGAGATGGTCGAGAAGATCCTGGCGATCAAAGGGGAGCAGAACGTCGTTATTATCTCCGCGCATAATGAGTCCGACTACCTTCTGAGACTGATCAACATGGGGGTATCGAACTTTATTTTGAAGCCGATCGAGATCACCCAGTTCCAAAAAATACTTTTTCGAATCATGGAGGCTGTACTGAACCAAAAAGCGGTCTCCCGGCAGCAAGAAGAGCTAAAGACGATGAACCGCGTTTTGCAGGCGGCAAAAGAGGAGGCGGAGCAGGCTTCACTCCAGAAGAGCCAGTTCCTGGCGAACATGTCGCATGAGATCCGCACTCCGCTTAATGCGATCGCCGGCTTTATCTCCCTGCTGCATGAAAAAGAGATCGATGAAGAGAAGATCAGGTACCTCGAAGTGATCAAAAGTTCGACGGACTCGCTTCTGCAGATCATCAGTGATATTTTGGACATCAGTAAAATAGAGAGCGGTAAACTGGAGATAGACGCCATCAGTTTCTGCCCCTACAAAGATCTCATCACCGTAGCAGAACTTTTTCAGGAGAAAGCGGCTCAAAACGGTATTGTGTTTAACGTTGAGTACAGCAACAACATGCCGGAGCTTCTTTTCTCTGATGTCCACAGGATCAAACAGATCCTTTCAAACCTTCTTTCCAACGCGGTTAAGTTCACACCGGAGGGTTCAAGTATTGAATGCAGTGTTTCGTATGATGAGGGCTCTCTGAACATCAGGGTCGAAGACCATGGTATCGGCATTGCTCAAGAGAAACAGAAGCATGTGTTCGAGTCGTTTATACAGGCGGAGAACTCGACGAGCCGGGAGTATGGCGGTACGGGACTCGGGCTGGCTATCAGTTCCAAACTGGCCAAACTCCTCGGCGGTACGTTGAGCCTTGAAAGCGAAGTGGGAAGAGGAAGCACCTTCACCTTGAGCATAGGTATGCCGATCGCTGAGAGTACAGAACAGGAGCCTGAGGAAGAGGTCGTGTCAGAAGCGCCTCTGAAAGGGCATGTTTTGATCGTCGAAGACATTGAGGCAAACCGCATGTTCCTCAGTATTATTCTTGACAACGCCGGTTTGACACACGACACAGCGATAAACGGTCTGGAAGCGATCGAAAAGTTCAAGAGCGGGAAGTATGACCTGATCCTGATGGATGAGAACATGCCGAAACTCGGCGGTATTGCAGCGACCCGGGAGATCCTGGGTTTGGAAAAAGAGGGTGGTCTGGAGCACACACCGATCATCTCGCTGACGGCCAATGCGCTCAAAGGGGACAAAGAGCGTTTCATAAAGGCCGGCATGGATGACTATCTCAGCAAACCGCTGGAGCTTGACATGCTTATCAGTACCATGCGAAAGTTCCTGGGTTAACACGCTTTGAGCATACCGAACAAAACCGCTCTGCAGAACAAGGTCAGTCTGTTAAAGAACATCATCATGATGATCGGGGTTATTGTTGTGGTCATGACGGTGATGCGTGTCTACCAGGCAAACTATCTACAGGTACTAAACAACCTGGCATTGATAGCGGTACTGGCCTTTAGTTATGTCAAACTCAACGATACCGATGAAAAGAGGTTTCTTTTTGTCGCCAGGCTGGTGTTTCTAAGTGCGTTTGGCACACTGTTCGTTCTGATGCTCTACTCAGAGGAGAGGGTGACACAGTTTATCTGGTTCGGTACGACCTTTTACCTGCTGTTCTATCTTCTTGAAAAAGGCGAAGGGTGGCGATGGTTTATCGCCTTTCTCACGATCTTGATAACACTCTATGTTTATGACAGCACCTTGCTCGGTCTCAGTATCAAGGACTTTCTGACCTGGATCTTTAACATGTTCGTTATTGTCATTATCGCAAGCCGGTATGAAGAGATCAAAGAGGAGTCCACACAGCGGTTGTTGAACGTGCAGTATATCCTTGCCGATGAAGTAAAAGCAAAGACATTTGAACTGCAGGAGCTGAACACCGGCCTTGAACAGAGAGTAAAAGAGGAGACAGAGAAGAACCGCTATCAGGAGCAGATGATGATGCAGCAGACGCGTATGGCACAGATGGGTGAGATGATCAGTATGATCGCCCACCAGTGGCGACAGCCGCTTGCTGCGATCAGTGCAACGACGAATGCGCTGATCCTTAAAAACGCAAGCGGCAAACATGAGGTTGACCTCTTTGATGACAGGCTTCATAAAATCGCCGGTTACTCTCAGCACCTCAGTATGACCATAGACGATTTCAGAAACTTTTTTAAGAAGGACAAAGAGACAAAAGAGACGACGTTTGAAGCTATCATAGAAGATGTGTTAGGCATTATCCAGGTCTCGCTTGAAAACAAGAACATCAAGGTCATCACAGATTTTACCTACAACAAGAGAGTGAAGGTCTATGCCGGCGAACTCAAGCAGGTGATACTAAACCTCGTAAAAAATTCGGAAGATGCACTGCTGGAGAACAAGGTTAAAGATGCGGTGATCTCTCTGAGTACTTTTATGGAGAACGGGGAGGCGGTTTTACGTGTTGAAGACAACGGCGGCGGTATTGACGAGGCGATCATAGGTGAGATCTTCGATCCCTATTTTTCAACGAAAGAGGCCAAAGACGGTACGGGGTTGGGACTTTATATGAGTAAGATCATCGTTGAAGAGCACTGCGGCGGTACGATGAGTGTGGAAAACGGCAGCAGTGGAGCTGTTTTCACTATTACAATGCAAAACAAAGAGGTTTAAAACAGAGTATATGAAGAGTGGTAGTTGTGAAAATAATTAACTATATTGTGCTTGTCAGCGTCATCATCATAGCGGCAGTCTTTAGGGGGGAGAGAACAGATGATAGGTCCTAAAAACTGGTTGTCCCTCAATTATCATCCGAAACTTCTGGAGATGCTTATCGTGTTGACGCTGCCGGGCGTTTTTATTGCAAATATCATGGCCCCGTTGATCGCGGCATATGTCCTTTTTGATTTTGTACCGCATGTTCAGATCTACGGCTGGTTGTTTTTACACTTCGGCCTGTTTTTTGGAAGAGTACTTGCAGCTAAAAAGTTACGCTATTTTGTAACCATAAAAAGTGATAAGTCCACAAAATACCTGAAAATGATCTTTGCATTAACGGCATCAACCGCCCTGTTGTACGGTGCGGCGATTTGGGTCAGTGTGCTTGACGGGGTTTCAGAACTGCGTATTTTTACGGTCGCTGTCATTATTATCTCGCTTTCGGCAGGTGCCATCTCCACCTTGGTGAGTGTTTTCCATATTTACGTACTCTATGTCCTCTTCAGTATGATTCCCCTTATCGGCGCGATCGCGTATCACGGCGGCGAGATGTTTAATGTTTTTGCCTTTTTGCTCTCTATCTTTACGGTGACGATCCTGACAGCAGGCTACAGACAGTTCAGTGTATTAAGAAATTCGATCTCTCTGGAAGAGACCTTCGAAACGATCTATGAAAAATCATCAGACGGAATAGCACTTATACAGCATAACAGGTTTAAAGATTGTAATGAAGCGATCGTGACGATGTTCCAGTACAGTTCAAAAGAGGAGCTGTTGCGCTCGCATCTCTCAAATTTTATGCCAAAATTTCAGGCAGACGGCAGTTTATCAGTTAAAAAAATGCTTAAAATGGCAAAAACCACACTTCAGAATGGAACATACAGTTTTGAATGGCTCTACAAAAGAAGAGACGGTGAACTGTTCTGGACAGAAGTGGTCTTGACCAGGATCTATTTAGAGGGTGAAGAGCTGATCCATGGAACCTGGAGAGATATAACCGACAGAAAAAAACTCGAAGAGCAGAGAGAAGCCTCAAAAAAAGAGATCGAAGAGCTCAACCGGAGTCTGGAATCAAGAGTGAAACTTGAGGTAGATAAAAACAGGGAGAAGGACAAAAAGATGCAGCAGCAGTCCCGTCTGGCGCAGATGGGAGAGATGATGAGCATGATCGCCCACCAGTGGCGACAGCCGCTCGCCGCCATCAGCGCGACCAGTGCGACGATAGAGCTCAAGGCAAGTTTTAACAGGCTCACTGACGATGTCGCAATGGAAAAAGCACAAAACATCTCAAACTACTCTCAGCATCTCAGTGCAACGATCGATGATTTCAGAAACTTCTTTAAACCGGACAAAGAGAAAAAAGTGATGAGGTATGATGAACTTATACGATCAGTGCTTGGGATCATAGAAGCAGCAGTGGTTACTCAAAACATACAACTGATCCAGGAACTGGATTGTCGTGAGTCGTTCAGCAGCTATCCGAACGAGTTAAAACAGGTCATCTTGAACTTAGTCAAAAATGCAGAGGATGTACTGCTTGAAAAAGAGATAGAAGCACCCTATATTAAAATAAAAACGTACACAGAAGAGGGTCAATACATCTTGGAAGTCAGCGATAACGGCGAAGGGATAGAAGAGGGGATCATTGAACATGTCTTTGACCCTTACTTTTCGACTAAAAAAGCTAAAGAGGGTACGGGTCTTGGACTCTATATGAGTAAAACGATCATTGAAGAGCACTGCGGCGGCACGTTGAGTGTAGCAAACAGTGATGACGGCGCCGTGTTTAAAATAACATTGGGGGCAGCTGATGGATGATCTGAAACTTACATACAGTGTTATGTCCAGCAAAAACAGAAATATTATAATGACAAAGGTAATAGAATGAAGATCGAAACGCTATCGTATAACAATGACAACTGGCAGATAAATGATGAGATATTTACTAATAAAGATGATGTTCAGTTAGTGTTGGCTTTTGGAGATACGGACCTGTTCAGTGACGCTAAACATTACGAACACTTGCGCTTACAATACCCCAAGGCAAAGATCGTCGGCTCATCTTCGGCAGGACATCTACAAGGTGTACAACTGAGCCAAAGCGGTATAGTCGCGAGTGCTATCAGTTTTAAAAACGCTGACGTAAAGTTGAACGTGATCGATTTTGAAGCCGGGGACGATCTGGAGGCTGTAGCGCAAGAGCTGGTAGCAGCACTGCCTGATGAAGGTCTGAGATCGGTCTTTATTATCTCGGACGGTCTATATATGAACGGCACCTCTTTAGCTGGAGGTGTCAACGCGGCAAAACCGAATGTCTTGATCACCGGCGGCCTGGCAGGCGATGGCGCACGATTTGAGAAAACTTTTGTTATGGCGAACGCAGCGCCGAAAGAGAAACGTATTGCAGCATTGGGCTTTTACGGTGAAAGCCTGCATGTCAGCAGCGGGTGCAGCGCAGGCTGGAACGAGTTTGGAGCAGAGCGGGTCATTACAAGATCTGAGGCAAACGTCGTCTATGAGATCGACAATGAACCGGCTCTAGAGCTTTACAAACGCTACCTGGGCGATGAGGCCAAAGATCTGCCGGGGAGCGGTCTGCACTTTCCGCTGAGCATCCGGAAAAACGAAGAGGACAAGGGTATTATCCGCACCATATTAGCAGTTGATGAAGAGAGACAATCCCTAACGTTCGCAGGTGACGTACCTGAGGGTTGCCTGGCAAGACTTATGAAAACAAATATTGACGGGATCATTGACGCAAGTACGGTCGCGGCAAAAGAGATCGTACAGAAAAACGCTAAAAGTGCTTTGGGTCTAGTCGTAAGCTGCATCGGCCGAAAACTTGTTATGAAAGATCTGACAGATGAAGAGCTTGAGACCATCGAAGAGACCGTTGGAAGCAATGTCTATCTGACGGGCTTTTACTCTTATGGAGAGTTGGCGCCGTTTTCAAATGATGTTTTAAGTTGCAGATTGCACAATCAAACCATGACGCTGACAGTCATGTATGAAGATTAAGAGGACAAAATGAACCGTTTATTGCAGCGCCAGATCAAACGCACTCTAGGCAAAGAGTTTGATCTTGAGACATTGCCGGAGAATATTCAAGACCTTTTACGTCATGTCGATACCAGCTATGATGAATTTAACAAAGAACATGCTCTTTTAGACAACATGCTAGAGATCAGCTCAAGTGAATTGACACAAGTAAACAGGTTGTTAAAAAAAGAGAACATTGAAAAAATCACCTTGCTGGAGAAAAAGTTTAGAACAATGTTTGACAGAGCGTCTGACGGGATCGCTATAATCAAAGATCATAGATTCACAGAGTGTAATGCATCGATAGCAAATATGTTCGGTTATGAGTTAGACAAATTTCTTGGCATTAATGTATTTAGACTTATGCCGACCACTCAACCCAATGGAAGATCATCTGTAAGAGAGATGGTACGTATGTTAAAAAAAGCGGCAGAGAGAATGATCACTTTTGAGTGGGTACACACTAAAAGCAGCGGTGATGAGTTCTGGGTAGAGATAACACTAAGCCCGATGGAGATCAACCAGGAGAAATTCCTCTATGGCACATGGAGAGATATAAGCGACAGAAAAAAAGTTGAACAAGAGATCAAAGAGCTAAATGCTACATTGGCGTCAAAAGTCAAACGAGAGGTCGAAAAGAACAGAGAAAAAGACAAACAGCTTATGCGCCAGTCGCGTCTGGCGCAGATGGGAGAGATGATGAGCATGATCGCCCACCAGTGGCGACAACCGCTCGCCGCCATCAGCGCGACCAGTGCGACGATAGAGCTTAAGGCAAGTTTTAACAGACTCACTGACGATGTTGCAATGGAAAAAGCACAGAACATCTCAAACTATGCGCAGCACCTCAGCGCAACGATCGATGATTTCAGAAACTTTTTTAAACCGGATAAAGCAAAAAAAGAGATAACGTATGACGAGCTTGTAAGGTCGGTTCTCGGCATTATAGAAGTTCCTATCACTACTCAAAACATACAACTGCACCTGGACCTGAACTGCCATAAAGGGTTCAGAAGCTATCCAAACGAGCTAAAACAGGTGGTTTTAAATCTCGTCAAAAATGCGGAAGATGCCCTGCATGAAAAAGCGGTAAAAGAGCCCTATATTAAAATAACGACCTATCCAAAAGAGGGCCGACATATACTTGAAGTCAGTGATAACGGCGAAGGGATTCCTGAAGAGATAATAGAGAGTGTCTTTGACCCTTACTTCTCGACCAAAAAAGCCAAAGACGGTACGGGACTTGGGCTTTACATGAGTAAAATGATCATTGAAGAGCACTGCGGCGGAGAGCTGAGTGTGTATAACAGCGGTGATGGAGCCGTGTTCAAGATAAGTCTGGAAGGATCAGGATGAGACATCTTCTCTTTTTGACAGTGATACTTACGCAGCTCTTCTCGGCGCAAGAGCCGGAGAAGGTGACGCTGCAGCTGCAGTGGTACCACCAGTTCCAGTTTGCGGGCTACTACATGGCGAAGGAGAAAGGCTTCTATGCAGAGGCAGGACTTGATGTTGAGATAAACGAGGTGAATGTTTCGACTGATATCGTAACAGACGTCCTGCAAAAAGAGGGCCGTTATGCTACCGGCAGAACATCGCTGATCATAGACAGGGCCAATGGAAAAAAAGTGGTCGCTCTTGCCGCGATCTTGCAAGCCTCCCCGATCGTGATCGTGACAAAAGAGCGTCCGGATATTCAGACAGTAGAAGACCTTGCCGGAAAACATGTCGATTCGCTGGGAAGTACGATCGACTCGGTCGTCATACGCGGTCTGCTGAATGCGAAAAGCATTAAAGTAGAAAGACCTTATCATGATCATGTAACATCAAGGCTGGAGAGCCTTATTGATGATCATGCCGATGCTATCGTGGTCTATAGTACGAACGAAATATATCAGCTGACAGAGAGAGAGGTCAAATACAGGATGTTTCGTCCGAGGGATCACGGGTTTGATTTTTACAGCGATATTCTCTTTAGCAGCGAAAATGAAGTTAAAAACCATCCTAAACGTGCCGCCGGTTTTAAGTCGGCCTCGTTACGGGGCTGGGAGTATGCCTTTACCCACATTGACGAGACGGTCGAGCTGATCTTAAACAAATACAACACGCAGCATAAGAGCCGTGAAGCCTTGGTCTATGAGGCCAATGCACTTAGAAAGCTGGCCTATTACCGGACAGACAAGGTCGGTAAAATAGATCGCAGCAAGATGCTTGAGATCTACGATGCCTATCAGAAGATCTCCCAGATCGGAGATGGGTTTGATGTGGATGACTTTGTATTTGAGGAAGGCCGCAGTAAGCAGCTTATATTGACAAGTGAAGAGCAGGCTTACCTACAGACTAAAAAAGAGATCACCCTTTGCGGGTTCTATGACTGGCTGCCTTTTATGGAGTACAAGAACGAGCGGCCGGAAGGAATGATCGTAGATCATGCAAGAGCGTATGAGCAGATGATCGGTCTGCCATTACGATTTGTCAGGACAACAAGTTGGAATGAATGTATAGAGCGGACAAAAGAGAAAAAGATAGATGTTGCAGTGCCTGTGTTTACAGAGCTCAATCAACACGAACACCTTACTCCAACCAAATCGTTTGAAAAAGATCATCTCGTCCTGATCACGAAGATTGAAGTGCCTTTTATATCGGACATTGGGAAGGCTAGCCCAAAAACTGCCTCCATACGAAACGGAAGCAGCAGTTTTGAACACTTTGTCCGATCGAGATATGAAAATATCTCTTTCGTATATGTTGAAAATATGCAAGAGGGGATGGATAATGTTATTTCAGGTAAAACGAACCTTTATATCGATGCTTTAATACCGACAAGCTTTTATATCAGCCGTTATTACCCCAACAGGTTAAAAGTAAACAGCCGTGTTCCGGGGGTAGAGTTGAATGGAGCCTTTGGTATCAGAAGTGATGAACCGATGCTGGCTTCGATTTTAAATAAAGCGATCGATACCCTTTCGCTTGAAAGAAAGAGGGAGATCTATAACAGCTGGATCAGTGTTAAACATGAAAATGAGACGGATTATATGCTTATTTGGAAGATACTGTTAGGAGCCGGCGCTGTGGTGCTGGTGTTCGGCTATCGTCAGTATATTCTCAGAAGGGAACATAAAAAACTCCAGACTGCCTATCTGAAGATCCAGCAGCAACAGCTCAGACTCAGAGAGCAGCAAAATTTCCACAAACTTATTTTTGACAATGCGACGGACGGCGTACTTATATTGGAACATGGCAGGTTTACGGACTGTAATCAGGCGATAGTGAAGATGTTGAAATATGAGAAAAAAGAGGAGCTCTTAGGCCTGCACCCGGCGCAGCTTTCACCAAAGTACCAGCCTGACGGCAGCTTGTCTGCTGACAAGACAGAAGAGATGATGGCGTTGGCCTATAAAAACGGCGGTCACCGTTTCGAATGGGTGCATACAAAAGCGACAGAGGAGGAGTTTTGGGTAGAGGTTGTATTGACACCGATCATCATAGACAAAAAAAAGATCCTTCATGTTGTCTGGAGAGACATCTCCAAGCGGAAAAAACTTGAGTATGAAAATGTCGAGCTGAACAATACGCTGAAGACAAAGATAGACACGGTGATCGCAGACCTCAAAAAGTCACAGGCACAGGCCAAGCTGGGATCATGGAAGCATGATCTGGTTAAAAACCAGTTGACGTGGAGTGATGAGACCTATACGATCTTTGAACGTCAAAAAACCTCTGAGGTCGTAGAGTATGATGATTTTCTTGCGGCTATTCATCCTGATGATATCGAGCGTGTAAACACCGCCTATACAAAAAGTCTTGATATCCATGAAGCGTATGCGTTAAAATATAGACTTCTTATGCCTGACGGCAGGATAAAATATGTCAAGGAGCAGTGCGAAACAAGCTTTGACGACAGCGGTGAAGCGTTGATATCGGTGGGGACGATCCAGGACATTACCGTCGAGCACTTGACGAATGAGAAGCTGCGTCATAAAGATGAGATACTGTTCAAGCAGTCCCGTTTGGCCCTGATGGGAGAGATGCTCAGTATGATCGCCCACCAGTGGCGGCAGCCTCTGGCGGCTATCAGCGCAACCAGCGCAACGATAGAGCTAAAAGCAAACGGCAACAGACTCGACAATGAGACCGCAAAACAGAAAGCACGTGATATATCAAAGTTTTCGCAGCATCTAAGCAACACCATAGAGGACTTCAGGTCATTTTTCAAACCCAACAGAGAGAAAGATGAGACGACGTATGATGCTCTTGTCGCATCGGCTCTGAGTATTATAGAAGTCTCTATTGCGAACCGGAATATACAACTGCTCCAGGAGCTCAACTGCCACGAAACATTCAGCAGTTATCCAAACGAACTCAAGCAGGTGATCTTAAATCTTATTAAAAATGCAGAAGATGCCCTGCTTGAAAAAGCGGTAGAAGAGCCCTTTGTTAAGATAACGACCTATAAACAAGAGGAACAATATATACTGGAAGTCAGTGATAATGCCGGAGGGATACCCGAAGAGATAATTGAGAGTATATTTGATCCTTACTTCTCAACCAAAAAAGCGAAAGACGGTACGGGGCTTGGGCTCTATATGAGTAAAACGATCATTGAAGAGCATTGCGGCGGCGAGCTGCATGCTTTAAACAGCAGTGAAGGTGCGGTCTTTAGAGTTATATTGTGATTTAAACGGTATGTTCATAGCGGAACGTAGACGCAGTCAATAGCGATAAAAGCACTCTTTTTAAGCTCGTATTGAATAAAATACGTGATACAAAGGAAGGACATAGATGGTCGATTTTAAAACAGTCTATAATTACTCTAAAGACCTGAATGTCCTTTATGTCGAAGATAATGCAGAGGTGCGTGAAAGCACATCAGAGATGCTTGAAGTCTACTTTTCATCGCTTGATATAGCCGAAGACGGGCTTGACGGCGTTGAAAAGTACAAAGCTTATTTTGCCGACAATGCGAATTACTATGATCTTGTCATCAGTGATATTGAGATGCCGCGTCTCAACGGTATAGAGCTGAGTGATGCGATACTGGAGATGAACCAGGACCAGATGATCCTGATATTTTCTGCCTACAGTGAACCGGAATATCTTTTTGAACTGATCAACCTTGGTGTTTCAAGCTTTTTGAACAAACCTATAAAGGTCAACCAGCTAAACAGGTCCCTTCTTCGTGTGACCCGGGTCGTCTCAAACCGTAAAGCTGAGCTCGAACGACGTGAATATGAAAAAGAGGAGAGAGAGTTCCTGCAAAGCGTGATGGACCTGCAGGACAACTTTATCATCATCACCGACGGCAGAGAGACCAAATCGGCCAACCAGTCGGTACTGGACTTTTTTGGTTTTGAAAGTCTGGATGAGTTCAAACAGGCGCACACCTGTATATGCAATGCCTTTATCGAAGACAGTGAGCATTTTCATTTAGGGCTTTTGGACAAAGAGACCTTGTGGATAGAACATATCCTGAACAATGAGGAAAAAGACTTTACCGTATTGATGCAAAATGCGGTGACGGGTGAGAATGAGTCGTTTAAAGTCTCTGTCAACTATTTCCGCAGTAAAAACCGATACATCGTCACCTTTTCAAATATCACCAACATGACGTTGATGAACAAAACGATCAAATACAAAGCAACCTATGACGCACTGACGGGTATATACAACCGTCAAAGCCTGTATGACCTTCTGGGGGAGTATTTCTCCCAAAAAGCAGAAGAGACGTCTCTGGTCTTGGTCATGTTCGATGTTGACCACTTTAAAATGATCAACGATACGCATGGACACCTTAATGGTGATATCGTCCTGAAACAGCTGGTTTCGGTCATTAAAAACAACATTAGAGATGATGATGTTTTTGCCAGATGGGGAGGCGAGGAGTTTGTTCTTGTCTTTGAGAACTTAACATTGGAAAATGCCTTGAAAGTGTCAGAGAACCTGCGCCTGAGTGTTGAACAGAGCACATTCGAAGCGATCGGCAGTCTGACCTGCAGTTTCGGCGTCACTGCTTACAGTGAAGGCGACACGATAGACAAGCTCATAAACAGGGCAGATATGGCGATGTATGAAGCTAAAAGAAGCGGTAGAAACAAGATCTGTCATGCTTAGTCTCGGCAGAACATATGACACTAAGGGTCTATAATGGCGACGTGCAAAAACTGTGGTAAGCAGATGGAAGCTGATGCAGAGGTATGCCCTTATTGCGGCGCTAAGGTGACCAAGGGGTTTAACGCGACACCGTGGATCATGCTTGCGATAGTCATCTATGTGATTGCAGAGATCTTTGCCGGAAGAACTGTCGGGGTGGAGCCTAAGAGTGAGACCCCTGAAGAGATCGTAAAGTAATGTCGCAACACGACCAAAAAAAGTGGGACGAAAAGTACCGTAAAAAGAGTGAACTGCTGAGACCTCGTGAGGCGAGTGTGCACATTAAAAAATACGTAGAGAGGTCTGCAGGTGCAAAAGCGCTTGACCTTGCTTGCGGAGCCGGGCGAAACACCGTTTTTTTGGCAAAACAGGGGTATGAGGTCGATGCGCTAGACATCGCGGAGATCGCACTTGACGCACTGCGTCTGGAGGCTGGACGCGAGCAGGTCTCAGAGAGTGTCAATACGCAGCATCTAGACCTCGACAGCTATCTGCCGTCCCCTGAGCATTATGAACTCATCATTATGATGAACTTTCTTGACCGTGCTCTTATAAAGCGTGCGCAAGAGGGGTTGAAAAGAGAGGGGCTTTTTATAATTGAGACCTATATGGATGACCTGATTAATGAGAAGAGAGACTCAAATGCGAACAACCTTCTTAAAAAAGAGGAGCTGAAAATGCTTTTTGATGAGGGCTACGACGTACTTTTTTATGATGAATTCGAGAACGAGAGCCATGAACGCTACCGTATGCAAAAACAGGTCATCGTTGTTCGGAAAAAATAGATATCTACTTTAAGCGATACCGGAAGAAAACGGACTTTTTACAGTCCAGAATGCAGGTTATAAAGGTCGCGGTAGAGTTCAAGCTCCGTTAAGAGCTCTTCTTTCCCGCCTTCTCTTTTTTTGAGTAGTCCTTGATATTCTTTTTGATCTCCTGTTTCAACTCTTTTTTGAGAATCTTCTTGATCTGCTTTTTAGCGTACTTGTTTACTTTTTTCTTATCGATCATGTTGTACCTCTTTTTTTAGTTTACAGGCTACTGCCTACTCTTAATAATAGAATGATTTTGCTTATTGACGGCTTTAGTAGACAAGCGGCACAAAACGAAAGCCGTAGAAATCTCTCTGTTCAAAGCGCTGCCCCTCTTTTTTGTAGATCACCGCGATCTCGTTTTGGATGGGGATGACCATGATGCCGCCGGGGTTTAACTGCTGTACAAGCTCAAAGGGGAGCTCTTCGGCAGCGGCGGAGACAAGGATCTTGTCGAAGGTCTGCCCCGGCAGGCCAAGTGCTTTTCCTGCCAGTTTCAAACGGGTGTTGGTGAAATTGTAGGTGTTGAGGTTGTTCTGTGCTAAAGTCAGAAGCTGTGGGATGCGTTCGAGCGCTGTGACCGAACCTGACTTGACGGCATTGGCAAGCAGTGCAGTCGTCCAGCCTGAACCGCAGCCGATGTCGAGGACCTTGTCCTCTTCTTTGAGCTCCAAAAGCTCCAGCATAAAGGCGACGGTAAAGGGTTGTGAGATGGTCTGACCTTCACCGATAGAGAGAGGGTAGTCCTCATATGCCTGGTCATGAAAGCCAAAGGGGACAAAGTCTTTACGGTCGATGGTATTGAAGCTCTCGATGAGCAGCGGCGAAGAGAGAGTACCGCGTTCTTGCAGGTATAAAGAGAGTTCGTAGTGAGAGTTCATATCTTCTTCCTCCATGTTACTGCACTATTATAACCTGCTTTGAGAGGTCTCAATATTGAACGGTGGTATGTTTGTGAAGATCAGAGAGCTAGAACAGCTGTTATTGTATATTTTTACGCAGTATTTTAAGCTCTTCGGCTTTTAGTGAGGTCAATGTTAATATGGAATAGCCGTTTCAGCATGATCTGACTCCGTAGAAATATTTATACTATTATAGTGAAGTGTTTAGGTGTTTGTGTTGTAGCGGAGGTTATTTAGAGGATGTGGGTTTAAAAGTGCGCTGTAGAGGATACAGGCCGGAGCCTGTATAGAGAAAGATTACAGTGGAGTAACGTTTTCTGCTTGAGGGCCTTTTTGACCTTCACCAATTTCGAAAGTCACTTTTTGACCTTCAGCTAGAGAAACACGACCGTGTCCTGTGCTGTTAACTTGACGAAAGTGAACAAATACATCTGCTCCGCCATTGTCTTGTTGGATAAATCCATAACCTTTTTCATCGTTGAACCATTTTACAGATCCGTTTTGTAATTCTGCCATGACAGTACCTTTTATAGGGAAATTTACACTTCTTGCGAAGAGGAATCAAAATCGGGAGGAGTCTTCAGGTCTAGGCAGAAAATACTGTTTACACACTAAAGATGAACTCGAGCCTCATCTTACATCGGACGTATTATAGCTATCTTTTTGCGATAAAACAAATGAAATATTAGATTTCGTGAATTTGTAGCCAAAATGTGACCATCCAGAGATGGTATGCGGGTGTGAAGACTACTGTAAAAGCTTTATTACAGCGTCATTTTCGCTCTCGTCAGCGTACTCTTTGGCACTGTTACCCTCACTGTCTTTGAGTGCAGAGTCTGCACCTTTGTCCAGCAGGGATTTGACTAATTCGGCATTTCCGAGTTCAGCGGCAAGCATTAACGCGGTTATTCCCTCTTCATCTGCAGCATTTAAGTCTATCTTGGTGCCCATCAGCATCTCGGCAGTATCGGTATGTTCGCCCATGATCGCGGTATGGATCAGTGAACCGCCGCAAGGGGACTTGACGTTGATGTCGGCACCAAGTCTCATAAGCTCCTTGACTGCGTCAGTGTGGCCGTTTTCAACAGCCCATGTCAATGCAAATTTGCCGTTTTTGGTCTTTGTGTTGGCATCGGCGCCATGTTTGACGATCAATGAGATGATCTCTGTATGGCCTTGGATAGAGGCATAGACCAGCGGACAGAAACCGGCATTGTCTTTAGCGCTGACATCAGCTCCCTTGCTGATAAGGATCGTAACGGCATCATTATGGCCCTCTTTGGCTGCCCACATCAATGCGGTTGCATTTTTGTATCTGGCATCGATGTCTACTTTAGAGTCCAGCAGCTTGTTCAATGCAGCGGTATCGCCTTTTTTGGCAGCGTTAACCAGTGCTTCGTTCGCAAAAAGGCTAGTGAAAAGTGAAAGGATCATTACGGTAAATAAGGTTTTGGTCATTGTTATCATATGTCGGTTCCTGAGTGGATTTTAAAATAATCAACTATTATATAGTTACTTTCATTAATCTTGATTATGACTTGATGATTTTTATATTTTTCTTTCTACAATCAAGGCTCCCGCTAAAGCCAAGGAGGTCAGTCAGCAAAATATAGGAACCTGTACCGTTCTCATCATAATACTTAATGCTCACAGGCTCTTTGATGAGATTGTTGACGGGTCTGTTAAAGAGAAGGGTGTTGGCATCGATATGGTGTAGAGCACAGAAGTCCAGTATGGCCTTGTAGGGTATGGCGTTTCGTCTCTTCATCGAGGCAAAGGTAGAGGGTGTGATGCCAAGGGCGATAGCGACATCTTTGTCATGGATCTTGGTGTGATGCATCTGTGCAAGTATGGTCTTGAGTTTTGCGATAATAGTCAGAAAGTTATTCATAGTGCAATGATAGATAAATAAATGCTGGCGCCCTGAAAGTATGGCAAGTTGCTATCTGAAGAGGAGCGTTTGCATGAGAAGCAGTCTGTAAGAGATCTGCTTTCATATAAGTGTTTATTATGAAGCTGAATATAGTATAACTCTAAGTTTATAAGTAAAACATATACTTTATCTTATGGTGTCAATATGGCACTTATTAAATATCTTTATATCTAGTTTGCAGTAGTCTGTAGCAGATATATTCGCTATCACTATTTTGGAGAGTTAACAATGAGATCTGTACTACTTGCTACTTTACTTGTGTCCGCACTGTTTGCCGGAGTCCATGAGACTAATGACGGTCTTTTCCTGGAGATCTATGAAGACTATGACCCTCAGTCAAAGGTCATTGCCGAGGTCTCAACTGAAAAAGGGAAGATCGAGCAGCTTAGATGCCGCGGTACCAGAGACGGCAGTGAGTGGTGCAAGGTGCGTTACCATCATGACGGTGTGATTCTGCAAGGGTGGTCCGATAAACGTTCGTTAGACGCTATCGCCTCGCGCCCCAACACAAAACCGACTTTTGAGAAGCGCTTCGGCGGACGATATAGCGATGAGGGTCATGCACTGCTTGCCCTGAGTGACGGTTTCCTGATCGTCGGGAATACGGAGAGTTTTGGCAAAGGGCAGAAAGATGCCTATGCACTTAAAGTGGATGCATTTGGAAACAAGCTCTGGTCTGCGACGTATGGCGGCGGCTCCGACGATTTTGCTGAAGCGGTGGTTCCTGTCAAAGGCGGTTTTATGCTGGCGGGGTCTACATGGAGTATCGGCGGTGAGGGCCAAAGCCTCTATATGCTGCGGATCTCGCAGAAGGGTGAACTGCTGTGGGAGAACGGTTATTACGCTAAAAAACGTGACCGCTACCTAGGCAAGTCTTTAGCGGTGTTGAACGACAGTCATGTCATGGTCGCGGGTTCCGAAGAGCATATCAAGTTCTTTAACTCTGACGTTCTCTGTTACTTGAGTGCTATTAACGTCAACGGGCAGGAGAAATGGGTTCAGCGTTACGGCGGGAACAACCCTGACAGAGCCAACTCCATCATCAAGGTCAAAGACGGTTTTGTCTTTGCCGGGGCAACGGAGACCTGGGGCAATAATGGTAAAAACATGTATGCGGTCAAGATAGACGCGAGCGGTAAACGCGTCTGGCATAACGCTTTCGGTTACGACTATGACGAAGAGGCCAAGCAGGTCATCGCTACGCGTGAGGGCGGCTACATCTTGGTGGGAACAACCAACAGCGACCACAATAAGCTCAAGGATGTCTACGTTGTCAAACTCGATGCCGACGGTAAGAGAGAGTGGCATCATCACTACGGCGGCAGGTCTGACGAAGAGGGCTTCGGGATCGTTGAAGATGAAGAGGGCTATGTCATTGTCGGCTATACTGAAAGCACCAAGGACAGGACCCGTGATCTCTACCTGCTTAAAATAGACCGCAACGGTGCCGTTTTCTGGACAAAGAGCTATGGCGGGTTCGGAAACGACGCAGGCCACGCTATTGTCAAGGTCAAGGACGGCTATGTCATCACCGGCTACAGCCAGGGGCCTACCAACCGCGGTAAAGACCTTTACCTTCTCAAAGTCGATAGAAATGGTAATTTGCAGTAAGTGTAAATAAGAGAACTGGTTTTTGCATCAATTTTTGATTCTATCAAGAAGCATAGTGCGGAAGTGTCCTAGTGTACATGACAAATGCAGCGACGAAGACTAAAATTAAAAAGTGGTGTAAAAATGGTGGACAGCGTGGGATTCGAACCCACGGTGGATTGCTCCACACCCGCGTTCCAGGCGAGCAGATTCGACCACTCTCTCAGCTGTCCGGGTAAGTAGGACGGAAGTATAGTTAAGAGTTCGTTACAGCGGGCTTAGTCTTGCTTTTATTCATGATTTTCTTCCAATCTTCATCGTAATGCTTTTTGATGTAGCTGACATGATGCGGTACGCTGCAGTTGGAGCAGTCTTGATGAATGGCGTCACCGTAGATACCTTGCACACCCTCTTTTGAGTTGATGGAACAGAGGCTGTAAACTGTTTTTTCACCTTTTTTTTCTATACCCTTATCGCTAAAACGAAAATGGGGACAGGCGCAGAGGTAGCAGTTTAGCCGCTCCATGTCGTGACACTTCTTCCCCGCAACGCCATCGTCGTTTTTCTCTCTGTAGAGCGGGCAGAAGTCCGGCTCATGTGTGACCATGTTCTCAAAATCAAAGTAGGCGATGATCTCATCTCTGCTCATCTTCTTGGCAAGCAGCTTTGCCATAATGGCCTTATGTTTGGCTGCATGCTCTTCATACCATGACAGATAGGTCATGCTGCATCTTCTGTTGTCGTCTTGAAAGCACGCACTAAATAGACGATGGTAATGAGCTCCACGGCCAAGAGCAGAAAATGCAGGTCATAGACCTGTGCCGTGTTGTCGGTGACGGCGAAGAGGTGCTCCAGTCCTTTATAAAAGAGAAAAGAGAGGACCATCCCGCCCAGATACCCTTTTTGCTTGGCCACATCCAAAAAGGTGAGGATCTTCCTTTTTTTGAAAAGTATGGTCTCTGCTCTGACGAGGTAGGAGCCGAAAGAGAAGGTGGCCTGATAGCTGATATAGACGATGAGAGCCGTTGCATAGCTGTAGGAGAAGAGCAGAAAATAGAGCACCAAGGCGAGCATCACGATCTCGACTGCCAAAGAGATACGGTAAAAATAGTGACGGTTCATGATCTTGGAGTAGAGTTTTGCGATAAAGAGCATGGCAAGCGCAAGAAAGATCCCGCCCACCGAGTAGATGGAGGGTTGAAGCGGTGTATAGATGGTAAAGATGCTCCCGATGGAGAGCCCTGTGAAAACAGAGTTGAAAAACTTGTAGGTCGTAAACTCTCTTACATCGATATTGTTTGCACGCTGCATAATGCTCTTTTCCGCCTCTATATTAATACGTAGCTGTCAGACCTACATAGAGGCTGCGGCCGGCTGTTGCATAGCCATCGACCATCTGATAGTACTTGTCCGTAATATTATCGACTTTTCCGTAAACAGAGATGTTGTCGTTGACTTTTACGTTGGAGACGAAGTTGACGATAACATACTCGCCGGTCTGTGCGCCTGTTTTGTCCACGCCGTCATAGCGTGTACCGATATGGAGTGCATTGACACCAAGATCAAAACTCTCTGTGGCGTAGTAGGTGACAGCTGCATCGAGTTGGTACTGCGGGCGGCGTGCCAGTGTCTGACCATCGGCATTTTCAGCATCAAGGTAAGTATAAAGTACTTTAGCACCAACTGTATCGAAGAAGTAATCCTGATAGCCTGCTTCGAGTCCTTTTAATATAGAGTCGCCTTCAATATTGCTAAAGGCAAAGGTGGCAAAATCGTAGTCGATAAGATCAGTGACCTTGTTGTAAAAGCCGGTGACCCAAAACATCTCATTACCGAGCGTCGCTTCGTAGGAGAGAGTTGACTCCGGCTTAAGGCCCAGGTTGCCTGCCCATCCGTCGTAAAGTTGATACAGTGTCGGTACATTGTAACCGGTACCGATATTGGCACTGAAAAAGATGTCACTGAAAAGATACTGTTTTAGACCGATCTTTCCGGTCACTTTGTCATCAAACTCACTGTAGCGGTCATAGCGGACAGACTCGGTGATAATGGTGTTGAGGTCGCCAAAAAGGTTGAGTTTATTGTAGTTGGATGCAAAAGCCGAGAGAGCACTGTACGATTTGTCAAGATCGGCTCCGGCACTTTTTTTCTGCTCAAAGGTCTGGTGTGATCCGCCGATACGGAAGAAACTGTTCTCCATATAGGTGATCTTGTCATCCGCTTTTATCTCACTGACAGAACCGGTATAGCCGCCGTACTGGTCACGATCAAAGGTTGAAAGATTGTACGCCAGTGTGACATCGTTGAGATCGTCTTTATGCTTATATGCAAGGCTGTAGAAGCGGTTTTTGATGTTGGTGAAGTAGTTGGAATCACCCCATCCAAACGGATCGTCAACATTGTCGGCATCCACACCTGCAGCAGCATCATACTCAATGTAGCTGTTGATGGCCTGGACAGACGCTTCGATACGGTCGCCTTCAGTGATGTTCCATCCAAACTTTGCGTTGAACGACTTGTTGCGATAGGCATCTTTCTCCCAGCCCAGTTCATCGTAGCGTTTACCGTAGTCCGGTGATGCTTGTATCGGTTCAGCAGCAGAAAAGCCGTCGCTGCCGAAGTAGCTTCCGCCCATCAACACATCGAAGGTGTCGGCAGCGTAAGAGGCTTGAAGCGAAGTCTTCTTGGTATCAAAAGAACCGTACTCGATGTCTGCAGAAGCGTGCAGCCCCTTTTTGGCTTTGGATGTGACGATGTTAATGACGCCGGCACTGGCATCAGCACCCCAGATACCTGACTGTGCCCCTTTGATGATCTCGATCTGCTCGACATTGGTAAGCGGGATCTGCGGGTACTGTGCGCCGCTAAGTCCGGTGACATCGTTGTAGCGCACGCCGTCGATCAGCACAAGGGTGCGTTTAGAGTCCATACCGCGGACAAAGACGGATGCCGGTTGGCCAAAGCCGCCATTGCTGGAGACGCTGAGGTTGCCAAGACGACTCAGTGCCTGCTCGATAGTGGTGACACGCGACTCCTCTATAGCCTCTTTGGTGATTACGGTAACGCTGTCAGTGACATCCTTTTTGTTAAGTTCAGTACCTTGTGCAGCGGTTACGCTGATATCTTCAAGTGTGTATTGGTTGGCTGCGAAGAGCGACGAGGCGACAGCTGCAGTTGCAGCAAGTGATAGTAATGTTTTAGTCATCTGTATTTCCTAGTTTGTTTTTATTGTTAGTGAGGTGTTATGGTGCTTTAGGCGGCGATGTAACGGAGTTTGCGTAGAGGTATGGTTTTACAAGTTGTTTGGGTTTTGGGTTGTGCAGGATACGGTTACGGGTGATGCGGTTGTAGTAGCAGTTACAATGGCCTGCATGGGTCGGAAGGGAAAAAGAGGAGGAACAGAGCAGCTCTTCGAGCTCTTCGTCTTCGCTCTCCTCTTGTTCCCAGTCGGCATGGATGAGGTGCGACGTTTGGATACGTACGGATGTGGCGCTGAGGTGGTGCTGTACTACGGTCGCCTGTATAGCAGCGAGTGTAAAGTAGTTTTTACCGAAACCTTTTGGTGCGCGCATCACATTCCTTTTAAATTTTCGCAATTATAGCAGAAGAGTCTGCTTATTTGGACTCTTCGCTTTTGGTCTCTTCACTAAACTCTTTAGTACTTTCGCTAAAAGACTTTTTAGTGTCGCCCCAAGCATTTTTAAACCCCTGGTTGATGTTGTTCAAGTTCTCTTTTGACTCTTGTTTGGTACAGCCCATAAAAAGAAGCGCCCCCATTGATAGTGCGATAAGAAGAAGGTTTCTCATGTTTGTCCTTGTCAAATTTTATAAGCGCAAGTATAACAGAGCGCCACTAAATGATCACACTGCGGCTACGCTATAATTGCGCAAACAAACAGCTCCAAGGATCGGCATGAAACTTTCGCATCTACGACAGATCGTTGATCATATGCAGGGACTTAAGCATATTAATGCCATCCACCGTATCGGTGACAGTGTCATCAAGATCGTGTTTGACCGCGACAACATCTTCTACTTCAACATGCAAAAGGGCAACGCCTACATCTCAAAATGTTCTAAAGAGGTGCGCCGATCCAAGGTCTATAACGCCCCTTTCGATGTCATCTTGTCCAAGCGGTTTAACCGTGCCCAGATAGAGAACATTGAACTCTATAGCGGTGACAAGATCATCCGTATAAAAGCTTCTATCAGCGGTGCATACAAGGCCCAGAGCGCCATCTTGCAGCTGGAGTTTACGGGCAAGACGACCAATGTCATCATCCTGGATGAAGATGAGATCATCCAAGAGGCTCTTCGGCATGTAGACGCTTTTAGTTCGTACCGCATCATCAAGGTGGGACAAGAACTTGTCGCTCCGCCTGCTCTGCCGTTTACGCCAAAAGAGTACCCGCTTGAGGATGTTGAGGCCTTTCTGCTGGAGACCTGTGACAGAGAACAGGCGCAGCGTCTAAACGCTTTGAAAAAGCAGAAGTCGGCTTTTATCACCAAAAAACTGCAGAAACTTGAACGTCTCTACGCCAAGCTTGATGATGAAGATGTTCTGCAAAAAGAGGTGGACATACTCCAACACTACGGCAACCTGGTCCTGAGCAATCTTCATAACATCAAACCGTACCAAAGTGTATTGGAGCTGACGGACTATGACGGCAGTGTCATTCATGTTGAGGTCGACAGCAAGATAAGTGTGCCCTCGCGCTATTCAGAGCATCTTTTCAAACGGGCAAAGAAGTCCAAACAGAAGGCAAAAAATCTCCATATCGAACGCGAGAGTCTGGCGGGCAAGATAAAGCACCTCAAGCACTTTTTAGACGTTATTCAAAATGCAAAAGATGTGGCTGCCGTAAACCTGCTTTTCCCGCCCAAGCAGCAGATGAAAAAAGAGAAGCCGAGCGAGTCGTATGAGGTCTTCTGGGTGGAGGGCTACAAGATACTGCTGGGCAAAAGCGAAAAGGGCAATATCGACCTGCTTGAAAATTCGCGTGCTAAAGATATCTGGTTTCATATGCAGGGCAGACCTTCAGCCCATGTCATTGTAGTGACCGACAAAAAGAATATCCCCGATAGTGTCATTTATGAGGCGGCGGGGCTCTGTGTGGACTTTACGATGTTTGAGAACGGGACCTATCTGGTCGACTATACACAGCGTCGAAATGTAAGTATTCAAGACGGTGCGAATGTCCATTATGTGGATTATAAGACAGTGGACATCGTTAAGTATTAAGCACGAAACGGTTTTGCGCTATAATCACGATAATTAAACATAGAGAGATTAAGTATGGCAATGACAGATATTTATACCGAACACAAAGAGCGTATTGACACGGCAGTTGTATTACTTGCCGCAATTATCCTGATCGGGATCTTTCACAACTTCTTTCTTATCTGGGCAACACTCGGGGTGATCTATCTGGTCGCTTTTCGTGAGGCGAATGCCCTTTTCGGAGTGGACAAAGACACCAATATCTATATCGCGGGGGCACTCTGGATCGTGGCGGCATTCTACCCTAAGGCGGATGACCTGTTCTTGATCACGGCACTTGTTATAGCGGCGATCTATGCGTATGATCCTAAAAGAGAGATCAAAAATACGTTAGGTTTTATCTATCCGACGGCGGGAATGCTCTTTATGCTGACGCTCTACGCCGACTATGGCATCTACAGTATTTTCTGGATGATCATGATCGTTGCGGGCGCAGATATCGGTGCGTATGTTGTCGGTAAAAGCATGGGTAAGACCAAGTTCTCGCCGACCTCGCCGAACAAGACGATGGAAGGGGTGCTCGGTGGTATCGGTATCGGGACACTTTTCGGCCTTGCTGTCGGTGTGTATGAAGTTGGGGTGTGGAGTGCACTGCTTGTCTCTGCAGCAGTAGCGGTCATCTCGGTCTTTGGCGACCTGTTCGAGAGCTTCTTGAAACGTCAAGCGGACGTAAAAGACAGCGGAAACTTCCTGCCGGGTCACGGCGGGGCGCTCGACCGCATCGATGGTTACCTGTTTGGTGCGATCATAATGGTTGTGCTTTTAAGAGGCCTTGCATAAGGTGATCGTATTAGGTTGTACCGGTTCTATCGGGGTCAATACTCTTGAGATAGCAAAGAAGTTCGATCTTAACATCGAAGTCCTTGTTGCCGGGAATAACCTTGCACTTTTAAATGAACAGATCGCTTATCACCAACCCTCTCTCATAGTCGTCTCGCAAGAGGCCGACCGCTCCCAAGTCAACCATGCCAATGTCACTCAGGGCGATAGGGCGATCCTGGATGCGATAGAGACGTCGAAAAGTACGTTGGTGGTGAACGCCTTGGTCGGTTTTATAGGGCTTCGCCCGACTCTCAAGGCTATAGAGTGCGGCAAGCGTGTGGCCTTGGCGAACAAGGAGTCTCTGGTCGCCGGCGGTGCTTTTATCGACATGACCAAGATCCAGCCGATCGACAGTGAGCACTTTGGACTCTGGTATCTTCACAACAATGACCGTCTCATCAAACGTATGCTCATTACGGCGAGCGGCGGTGCTTTTCGTGACTGGCCGATAGAGAAGATCCAAGAAGCGACTTTGCAAGATGCGCTGAACCACCCTAACTGGGAAATGGGACAGAAGATCACCATCGACAGTGCTTCGATGATGAACAAGATGTTTGAACTTTTAGAGGCGCGCTGGCTCTTTGGCGAGGGCGAGTATGATGCACTCATCGAGACCAAGTCGCTTATTCATGCCCTCATCGACTACAAAGACGGCTCGACCACGGCACACTTTGCCAAGGCCAATATGCAGCTGCCTATAGCGTATGCCGTGATGGGGAGAGCAGACGAAGAGATCTTAAAACCGGTCAACCTGCTCGAAGTGGGTTCGTTGGAGTTTAGAGAGATCACGACGGAGCGTTACCCGATCTGGCAGATCAGAGAAGAGCTGCTTGCCAACCCGAAGCGCGGTGTGGTGGTCAATGCTGCCAACGAAGCGGCCATCGAACTCTTTGTCGATGGCAAGATAGGCTTTATAGAGATATCTCAACGTGTTATCAACGCCTTTGAACACTTCAGAGATGAACCGCAGTCTATTGAAGAGGTATTTACGCTTGATACGGAAGTACGAAACTACATAAAGGCGATGTGATGAGAGAGAAAGTTCTTTTACTCCACGGCTGGGGCGGCAGTGATGATCCGCACTGGCAGGCTTGGCTGGCCGGTGAGGTCGCTAAAGATTACGGCACCGTCGCGTTTCCGCTTTTAGACAATCCGCATTTTCCTACAAAAAACCGTTGGGTTAAACAGGTAAAAAAACTTTTAAAAGAGTTCCAACCCGATGTAGTCATCTGCCACTCTTTGGCAAATACGCTCTGGTTTCACCTCTGTAACGAGGGTGAGATCGATGAAGTTAAGCGTCTGTTGATGGTGGCAACACCGCGTCTTGATCTGGAACTTGACACCATCAAGACCTTTTTCCCGGTGACACCGTCTAGCGATCTGTATGCCAAAGAGGCGATGATGGTTGTTTCTGATAACGATCCCTATATGACAATGAATGAAGCAGCGGCGCTTCAAAAAGTATTGAACATTGAGATGAAAGTACTCGAAGATGCCGGGCATATCAATGCAGATAGCGGTTTTGGTGAGTGGCCTTGGGTTTTAGAGTGGGTTAAAGGAAATAAGTCATAATGGAATTGATCTTATCTATCGAATCCTCATGCGATGACAGCTCCATCGCTATTACCGATATAGAGACAAAAAAACTTGTCTATCATAAGAAGATCTCCCAAGAGTTGGAACATGCTGTTTATGGCGGGGTTGTTCCTGAACTGGCTTCACGTCTGCATGCAGAGGCGCTGCCGAAGATCTTGGAAGAGTGCCAACCTTACTTTAGTCAGTTGAAAGCGATCGCCGTTACAAATGCACCGGGATTGGCCGTTACCTTGATGGAAGGGATCACAATGGCCAAGGCCTTGAGTGTTACGCTTGATCTGCCTCTGATCGCCGTGAACCATCTTAAAGGCCACATCTATTCACTCTTTATAGACAGAGAGGCGATCTTTCCTCAAACAGTCTTGCTGGTCTCAGGCGGACACACTCAGGTGGTCGAGGTGACGTCGCTAAATGAGATGAAGACGGTGGCAAGTACAATGGATGACAGTTTCGGCGAGAGCTTTGACAAGGTGGCGAAGATGATGGGTCTGCCTTACCCCGGCGGTCCGGTAATAGAGAAGTTGGCAAAAGAGGGTGACCCTAAACGTTACGGCTTTACTATCCCGCTTCAGCAGAAAAAGATCTTTGCCTTTTCGTATTCAGGTATTAAAAATGCGGTACGTTTAGCTGTTGAAGATGGAAGCGAAGCAGACTATGCAAATATTGCGGCTTCGTTTCAAGAGGTGGCGAGCGAGCATCTTATAAGAAAGATAAAAAAGTATCTGGTCGAGCATCCTCCCAAAAACTTTGCCATCGTAGGCGGGGCGAGCGCCAACCTCTATCTGCGCGAGAAAGTAGAAGCGATGCTGGCTCCGTACGGTGCGAAACTGCATCTTGCAGAACTCAAGTACTGCTCTGACAATGCTGCGATGATAGGCCGTGTTGCGGTTGAGATGTATGCAGAGAAGATGTATACACCTTTGGCTGAACTTCAGGCCGTTCCGCGAGCACCACTATAATTAGGACTTATTTTGTCTTATTCTTAAACAGAGCTTAGTTAAATTAAACCTTAAGGCGGTTAAGTGAACATAGATTTATTTCTGTGTAAACTTCTCCCATAAAAATTAAAACACAGGAGCCCAATATGGCAACTACTAAATTCAAAGGTACAGACGTAGAACTTCTAGGAAACGAAGTAAACGTAGGCGACAAAGCACCAGCAATCACTGTGGTAAACTCAGATGGTCTTGGTGACGTTACAGTTGGTGGCGCATCAGGTAAAAAACAACTTATCATCGTTGTTCCTTCACTAGACACTGGTGTATGTGCTACAGAGACTCGTAACTTCAACGCAAAAGCTGCTGCACTTACAGATGTAGACGTAACTGTTGTTTCTCTTGACCTTCCATTTGCTGCAGGACGTTTTTGTTCAGCAGAAGGCATCAACGACTTAACTGTTGCTTCTGACTTCCGTAACAAAGAGTTCGCTAACGCTTATGGTGTACTTCTTGGTGGATCAGTTCTTGCTGGTGTAACTTGTCGTGCGATCTTCGCAGTAAACGAAGAAGGTGTTGTAACGTACAAAGAGATCGTTCCTGAGATCACTGAAGAGCCTGCTTACGACGCTGCACTGGCTGCTGTTAAGTAATTCTGCTTAGAAGAAGAACCCGTTCTTCTTCACTTTTATCCTCTTAGTTGAGGATAATCCTTCTTTACCCTTCCTGCTAAAAACATTTCATTTTTTTTTAATTTTACTTCGATACACTCCTATTATCAAATTTATATCACAATTTAAGATATGGATATTTAAGGAAACAAAATGAAGAAATTACTCTCTATCGCAGCAACATCTGCACTTTTAGCGACTGCAGCCAATGCTGATCTTATGCGTATCGAAGGTGCTGTCGGTGTATGGCAAAATGATCCTACGGGAACAATAACATACGAAAACAACATGTTTGACGTTGTTGAAAATGCAGGTTTTGACACGGAGTCTGCAATGTATGCATGGGTCTACCTGAAACATCCTGTTCCGGTTATACCAAACCTTCGTCTAGAATATGCCAACCCAGGTTACAGTTCAACAACAACATTAGACATTGTCTGGGGCGGCGATACCTTTACAGCGGGTGCAAGCAATGAGCTTTCGCTGAAACAGTATGATGCGGTGCTCTATTACAACCTTCTGGACAATACATTTTGGACAACCCTTGACCTGGGTCTTGATGTCAAGTTTATAGATGGAAACTACAAACTAAATGATACGGCAGGTCTTTTACCGGCCGTTAATGAAGACTTTGATCTTGTAATGGTGCTGCCTTACCTGCGCGGCCGTGTTCAGATTCCTGTTACCAACATTGGTGTTGAAGCCGTTGCAAGAGGTGTCTCATATACTGACAACACTGTTGTCGATGCACAGATCAAGCTTGATTACACGATGGACTTTGTGCCTGTTATTCAACCGGGGCTGGAGATCGGTTATCGCTATCAGCAGATCACAATAGATGGCGGTACCTTAGGTGCAAATGCTGAATTGGACACTACTTTCTCAGGTGTTTACGGCGGTATAATGGTACGTTTTTAAACGACCTTTTTTACTTTTTACTATGACAGTGTAGGCGGTGTGGTATTTATAGCCACCCTTTACGCACATAGCCCTCTCACAAAATAATCACACTTCCATGAACAATGTGTATGTCAATTTAATCATAAAACATCCATCAAGCATACTTCCTGATGTTAGATTGGAGTATGCCAATATAAAAAGCAGTGGAAAGGTCTACGGTGAAGTCAAGCAACCGCCGTTCAACTCTTTGACACCTGTTGTCGGTGTAGAGAGTGAAGACTCTGAGATCACTTTCGAGGGTGTTTACGGCGGTATTACTGTAAAGTTTTAGGCGGTTTCGAGGGTGAGTTTTCTCCCATATAGCGGGTATCGATAACAGCTACCTCATTTTCCAGCCAAATACCGAATTCACTGTAGACACGTGTTTGTGCCAGCTGCATCAGTTCAATAGCATCTTCGAAGGTCCCTTTGCCAAGGTTGACCATGAAATTGGCATGTTTGTCGCTAAAGGCCATATTGCCGATACGGTGCCCTTTTAAGCCGACGGCTTCAATAAGTCGTCCGGCATAATCACCTGCAGGATTTTTAAAAAAACTGCCGGCACTTGGATCACGGGGCTGATTGTTCCGCATCTTTCGAAACATCGCGATCTTACTCTCATCAAACCCTTTTTCAATCTCAAAAACCCCTTCAAAAGCTACTTTGGTGATATTGGTCTGACGGTAACCGTACTCGATATCGCCTAAAAGACGGTAGCCGTCTCTAAAGTAGACCATATGCAGATGGTTAAAGATCTCATAATCTTTCAGACCGGCGTTCATCTGCAGCATCCCACCCATCGTCCCGGGGAGGTGGGCAATAAACTCAAGGTTGGCGATATTGTTTCTTCTGCAAAATGTGACGATCTTACCGCCGGGTGTTGCTGCACCGACATAGAGGTGGTTGTCGATGATCTTGATGTAGTCATAGGTTTTGGAGAGTTTCATCAAGGGTGGATGCTCCGGCCCGACCAAAAGGTTGTTGGCGCTGCCGATAAGGTATGCATCATCCGGATACTCAAAACTGTCGATCATATAGACATCGGCAACGGGACCAATACGGATTGAACTGAACTTGGCAAAGTCGATCGTTTTATAATGGCTTAGTTTTGGGTTCGCTACACTCTTCACCTATTCCATCATTTCCAGATCAACTGTTACGCAGTGCGTTATATTCTCGAGGAATAAGGTACTCTTCGGCTTTGATCAGGGTGTCATAAAAACCGTGTTTAAAACCAAGCTCATAAAGTTTATCGATCGCTTTGAGCTGGAGCGGGCTGAGTTCGACGGAGTCGTCGTTGGCGTAAAGCTCCAGGTATTTATCCAGAGTTTTGCCTTCAATACGGACGAGGTTCTCTTTGACCAGACGATCGCAGAGCTCCTCTTTTCGGTTGCGTGCCGCTTTGACGGCTTCGGTCAGTGTCTCTTCATATGCGATCGCTTTTGTAAGCGGAAGGGAACGGCGTATTGCCATACCGCCGAGCGGCAGCGGCAGCTCTTTGCCGGCGAGTTCCTGCCAGATGTCCCACATCTCACGTTCGACTTCGAGTTCATCACCAAAGGTCAAGATGCTTTCGTGGATCAGGACACCGGCATCGACTTTACCGCTGCGCACTGCCTCTTCGATCTCTAAAAAGTCCATATAGACAGGGCGTGCCAGAGGGTAGGCGATGCGAAAGAGCATGGCGTTGGTCGTGTACCTGCCGCTTAATGCCACTTTGAAGTTGCGTTTGAGTGTTTTGTCTTTACGTCTGATGAGCTTGGGTCCATACCCCTCGCCGAAACTGACGGCGGTCCGCAGCAGGGCGTAGTCTTCTCTGATATGCGGGTAGAGCGCGAAGCTTATAGCCGAGATATCGTAGGTGCCTTTAAGGGCTTCAACGTTGAGTGTTTCGATGTCGAGAGGGATGTTGTCAAACTCAACACCCTCTTGTGTTACCCAACCAAACTTGATGGCATAGTACATAAAGATATCATCAGCATCCGGGGAGTGGGCAATTAACATTTTCTTCAAAAAAAATCCTAGTAAATAAACTACAAAATATGTCTGTTTAGTAATGAGGATTTTAACCAAAGAACGCTAAAATTACGCACTATTGTGGTTTTAACAGTTTAGTTGCAAAAATATGTCAAAATGCAATTTTTATTGTAAATCGATTTCATTTTGACATAAAATACATATAAATAATTTTGGTAGCAGACGCTGTCACGTAAGAGGATTACAAAATGGATGCAAATAAACAAAAATCACTAGACCTGGCAATGAAACAGATCGATAAAGCTTTTGGCAAAGGGGCGCTTATGCGTCTTGGCGACAAAGAGATCGAACCGATCGAAGCGATCAGTACCGGTTCATTGGGACTTGACCTTGCCTTGGGTATAGGCGGTGTTCCTAAAGGTCGTGTGATCGAGGTTTATGGTCCGGAGAGTTCGGGTAAGACGACACTGGCACTTCAGATCACTGCAGAGTGCCAAAAAACGGGCGGTGTCTGTGCCTTTATCGATGCAGAGCACGCACTGGATGTTCAGTATGCCAACAACCTTGGCGTAGACATTGACAACCTTCTGGTCTCTCAACCGGACTACGGTGAGCAGGCACTTGACATTGTTGAGACCATTGCCCGTTCGGGTGCAGTTGACCTGATCGTGATCGATTCGGTCGCAGCATTGACACCTAAGGTAGAGCTTGAAGGTGAGATGACCGACCAGCAGGTCGGTGTTCAGGCTCGTTTGATGTCTAAAGCACTTCGTAAACTGACCGGTGTCTTGCATAAGATGGAGTGTACGGTTATCTTTATCAACCAGATCCGTATGAAGATCGGTATGATGGGTTACGGTTCACCGGAGACGACGACGGGCGGAAACGCATTGAAGTTCTACGCATCAGTGCGTATTGACATCCGTCGTATTGCTACATTGAAGCAGGCCGAAGCACCGATCGGTAACCGTACAAAAGCGAAGATCGTTAAAAACAAGGTGGCTCCGCCGTTCAAACAGGCGGAATTTGACATTATGTTCGGTGAAGGTATCTCCAAAGAGGGAGAACTTTGCGATTATGGTGTAAAATTAGACATCATAGACAAAAGCGGGGCTTGGTTCTCGTACGGCGACCAAAAACTTGGTCAAGGCCGTGAGAAGGTAAAAGAGAAGTTTAAAGAGGAACCGGCACTTGCAGCAGAGATCGAATTGAAGATCAAGCAGGCAATGGGCATCAGTACCATGATGGACATGGATAAATTAGAAGTAGAAGAGGTAGATATATGATATTTATAGACAACGTTAGTGCAATGGAAGTAATGGATTCTCGCGGGAACCCGACAGTTAAAGCAACAGTCACATTGAGTGACGGAACAACAGAGAGCGCGATCGTACCTTCAGGCGCGAGTACCGGTAAACGTGAAGCACTGGAGCTTCGTGACGGCGGCAGTCGTTACATGGGCAAGGGTGTTCTTAAAGCGGTTGACAACGTCAACGGTGAACTTGCCGATGCACTTATCGGTTTTAGCCCGTTTAACCAGGCCATCATTGATGCAACGATGAAAGAGGTCGACGGTACAGAGAACTATGGCAACTTGGGTGCTAATGCTGTTCTTGGTGTCTCTATGGCGGTTGCCCGTGCAGCAGCGACTTCTCTTAACATACCGCTTTACCGCTACCTTGGCGGTGCAAACGCAATGGTCATGCCGACACCGATGTTGAACATCATCAACGGCGGTTCACATGCAGACAACTCTGTTGACTTCCAGGAGTATATGATCGTACCTGTCGGTTTTGAAGACTTTGCAGAGGGCCTGCGTGCATCTGCTGAAGTGTATCACAACCTAAAAGCGATTTTAAAAGCTAAAAACCATAACACTGCACTGGGCGATGAGGGCGGTTTTGCACCAGACCTCAGTTCAAACGAAGAGCCTATCCAGATCATTATTGAAGCGGTTGAAAAAGCGGGTTACAAGCCTGGTGAGCAGATCGGTATCGCACTGGATGTTGCAGCATCTGAACTTGTAGCAGATGGCGGTTACCGTCTTGAATCAGAGAACCGTACTGTTTCATCTGAAGAGCTGGTTGAGTATTATGCTGACCTCTGCTCAAAGTATCCTATTGTCTCTATCGAAGATGGTCTTAGTGAAGATGACTGGGATGGATTCAAGCTTATGACTGAGAAACTGGGTGACAGTGTTCAGATCGTTGGTGATGACCTGTTTGTTACAAACGTCAATATCCTTAACGAAGGTATCCAAAAAGGGATCGCGAACTCTATTCTTATCAAACCAAACCAGATCGGTTCAGTTTCTGAGACAATGTTGACGGTACGTCTTGCACAGCGTAACGGTTACACCTGTGTTATGAGCCACCGTTCAGGCGAGAGTGAAGATGCCTTCATTGCTGATTTTGCGGTAGCGCTTAACTGTGGTCAGATCAAAACAGGTTCAACGGCTCGTGGTGAGCGTACAGCAAAATATAACCGTATCTTGGAGATCGAGACTGAAGTTGCATATGGTGAATACCTAGGTAACGTACTTTTCAAATAGGTAAAAAGCACCTTTTTATGTCTGATAACATTAGCCCTGCTCAAGACACAGAACATAAAGAGGCGCTTTATGGTGCTTCTGCACAAGGTATTACCGAAAGGTATCTCGGCCTCTCTCTTAAAAAGTTTCTCTTTTTTCTCTTGATCATCGTCATTTTGGCTCTCTATCTGAATATCTTGCTGTTTGGTGACAACTCTTTAGAGGTATTTTTGCAGCTTGAAGAGTATGAAGATTACCTGAAACACGAGATCAACAGTTACAGGTCGGAAAATGCCGCTTTGCAAAAAGAGTACTTTGAGCTAAAAGAGCTTGAACCTGAAAAATAGTATAAAAGGATATTAATGCGTCGTCTATTGCCAGCTATTATGTTTTTACCCTTGCTCCTTGCTGCCCGCGAGAACCCGTTTACACCTGTAGAAATAACAAAAACATATGAAACACCTCAAGCGGTTACTGTAGAGCCAGAAGTAACTGTTGCAAAGCCTAAAGCGGTTGTCGTAAAGCCTAGCAGAAAAAAGATCGCAGATCCAAAACCTCGTATATCTGCTGAGAAAAGCAGCGACAAGCAAGAGCTCTATGCTTACGCGAAAGCGCGTTTTGTGTTTAAAGAGAACAGCGCTTATATCAAGACAAAAGATGAGATGATAAAACATTTTGTCGTCTCTAACCCGCCAAGGATCGTTATTGATTTTAGATCTACTTCAAAATTTACTTCTAAACGTCAGGAGCTGACAACAAAACCGTTTAAAAAGCTGGAGATGGGTGCACATAGTGACAGTTACCGGGTGGTGTTGCGCTTAGACGGGGAACATAACTATAAAGTTGACAAACGTAAAGATGGTCAGGTCGTTACGATCTTAGATTAAGGGCACCTCTAAAAGCACTGATTATCCTAAACGGTATCGACTATAACTTTTTAAGCAGGAGTCTCTCTTTTGCGACAAACATCTTCTCACTCCAGATCGGCTCTTTCAGATCCAAAATTTTAACGATCTCGTCATTGACCAAACGGTATGAGACAGTTACCACTGCTTGTTTCAGCCCTACAGGGATATCTACCATATAAACTTTTTTGCCCATTGCCGGGATCGACATGTCTTCAGTGGCTTCAGTAGCACATTCCGGAATAGTTTTCTTCTTGCGCTTGCTCAGGTAATGTGATGTCAGAGAGATGGTCTTGTCTATCTCTCTTTTTCCGTCATAAAACTTAATATCAATAATGATCTCACGTCCGCCGTAACCCGTTGGTACATTATGCGGATTGGGATTGTCAAGCTGTATGTGCAGCTTGTTTTTTACCCTCTTCAAAGAGAGCTCTAAAGCCCCTTTGATCAGTTTAGGAGAGTGCGCCCCTACAAATCCGTGTTTACGGATCATACGTTTTATAGGTTTGCCGTCAGGTCCTTTATTGGTTGAGGCGATCCCCAGCTTCTTTTCGCTCATGTGGCAATCAACACAGAGCTTTGGGTTTTTCTGCTGTTCATACTCTTTTTGCGTGTCAGAAAAGACAAATCCGCGGATGGAGCGTTGGTTGGCATGACAGACTAAACAGAGTTTGTTGGTGTCTGTAGTCATAAAGTCACGTTGATAGGTTTGATGATAAGGTGATTTGGCATCGTCAAAAGGTCCGCTCATCTTTCCTGCTTGCAGCCAATCGATGAGGTGTACACCGCGAACCGAGTCGTCTTCGTTCTCATGGATCTTGTCTACATTATGGCAGACGGCACAGTTGATCCCTTCGTTAAGGTCTTTGCTTTTGACAGCATTTTCTATGGGCTTATGTGTTTTTAGTTTCAGCTGTGCCGCGACCTCGTCCTCTTCTGTAGTCCTTGTGATGGAGATACGGGGGTTGTGGCAGACAGCACATTGAACTTTCAGAGTATCTATACTTTTTCCACGAACTTTACGTGCCATATAGTCTATAGACTTTTGAAAGTACTCATCGTTTTCATAATGTGACTTGGCGTGCCATGAGTTTTTCCACTCTTTGACGATGTGAAAATGACATTTCATGCATTTAACGCTTTTTGAAAACTTGCCGTTGAGTGCCACAGGCTGACCTGCATACACAAAAGTGCTGATCAAAATCAATATTGTTAGTAGTCTCATACCGCTTGCCTTTCAATTAAAAATAATTATATTGACATTATGATTTATTATTCTTTAATCTTATGGTAGTTTGCCTTGTTTTTAAAGAGAGTGTTGCTTTAAATATACATATGAGAGTATCAAAGTCTTTTAACTGGAATACCAGCTTGATCTCAATTGTACAGTTATAGTATTGCTAATTTGGTATTAGTGATATTTAAAGGTACTATGTACAATCGATTTTATAAAAACAGGAAATAATATGAATAAATATAAAAGCTTATTAACTGCTGTATTATTCGTAACATTAACATTGATGATGGGTTGTGGTTCGGGTGATGAAGATTCAACAAATGGTGTTATAACTGATAAGGTAGTGAATACTCAAGCATCAGCAACTGCTTCAGCACTTAGTGATGCTGCTGCCTTGACCGTTACCAGTGATGACCTTTCCAAGTCCAAAGGAACCGACCAGGACGTAATCGTTTCGCTTACACCTGTACCTGCACAAACAGATGTTTGGAACAACGTCAAGATCGAAGTGAGTTTTAATGTACCGCTTGATGCTTCGAGTGTGCAAAAGAACAACATCAAACTCACGCATCTCTCT
>JBDLJE010000012.1:0-42219 GCA_039714575.1 Campylobacterota bacterium
AGCCGCTTTAGGCGACTAACGATACATTACTTCTAACGAACTCTTCACTTATAGTATAGACAACTTTTAAAGAAAAAAAACTACATACGAGGCTACTTTGTATTGCCAAAACTAGTGAGCATCTCTATAAATTGTCCAAAGCATTAGAAGTCGATATCTGTGAGTTTTTTAAAAACTAATCGGATTATAGCTCTTCAATACGCTTACCGGAAAGAACTGACAAGGGCATCTCTTCTGTGATCTCCTCGTGGTGTTTGAGTAACAGCCAGTTATGATCGTGGTCGTAGTGTGTTTTTACGAGCGTGAACTTGCCGTGGAGTTTTTGCCCCTTTAGCTCGAAACTGATATGCCCTTTTTCGTAAGCATCTTCGAGGGAGACAGCTCTTTCGCCGTCGTGCGAGAGGTTTTCAAAAGTACCTCTGTCCCAGATGAGCACCTTTCCGGCACCGTGTTCACCCTCGGGGATGACACCCTCAAAGTCAGCATATGCCAAGGCATGGTCATCCGTCGGGATGGCGAGACGTTTGTCGTGTGAGTCCATAGAAGGGCCTTTGGGGATGACCCACGACTTGAGTACGCCGCCGACCTCCAGCCTGAAATCATAATGAACTGCTCTTGCAGCATGTTTCTGCACTACAAAGATTGGCATGTTGTCTGTCCTTTCGTAAATACTACCGTAATTTTTATACTCCTGCTTCCAAAAACCATAGGTTTAACACATCTTGCTATATAATTTCCTAACAAAGGTTTAAACAGTGCAAGAGAGATCCACACAAGTCACCGGTTTTGATAAAGACATATTGGACAAGGCATCACTCGCTGATGGTCTTGACTACATCTCTGTGAGTGCGAAAAGCATATTTGGAGCGGAGCGCTGCTCTATATTTATGTATGACCAGGAAGAGAATAAGCTCTGGACGACCTTGGCTGACGGGACAGAGAAGATCATCATACCTTACGACATCGGCATCGTTGGGCAGACGATCAGGGTTGAGAAGCCCATCATAGAAAACGAACCTTACGGCAATGCAAACTTTCTCTCCGATGTCGACATGCAGACAGGCTACTACACCCAGAACATCCTGACCGCACCCATCTTCAATGGACAGAACAAGATCATCGGGGTCTTGCAGCTGTTAAACAAAGAGGGCGCGTTCAGTAAAAAAGATGCAGAGAGCATCGCCTCTTTTTCAAAGAGCATCAGTGGTTTTATAACCGCACAGAGCCATAAGTAAGCGGAAAACAGGGATAGGCTAATGCACTCCTCGTGTTGCCCGTTATGCTTTCATTGCGGCCTGTAGATCGTTTTTAATAAGAGGAAGATGCTTTCGGATGACGATCTCAAGAATGTCATCATCGACACTATCATAATCATGAGCAATAAAATTACGGACAGCGTTAAGACCTTTAATATCATCACGATTGAAATGAGCAAGGATCTCAAAAGCTCCTTCTTGTGTTAGTCGTGTAAAATCTTCTGAAAGTACGATCAGTTGCATGCGAATCGCTGGTTTTAAAGTACGATCAGACAACGCTCTGACGATCTGTCCATCGACACCCGAGATAAAATACTCAATATCTTCGATCTTTTTCAGCATACTACGAAGTCTGTCTTGTTCACTCATGCGGTCAACATCTCCTTACTTATGCGCTCTTTAAAAACAATATTGTTACTTTTGAATGAAACGAGATCTACCTTTCGTTGAAATCTCTTTTCAAGTACTGTACGTATCTTTCCCATCTCCTCAAGCTGTGCAAAGGCGTTATCTTTATGAAAGCGTTGCTGATCGATCTCGTATGCTATATCTATGTCACTCGTAGGTGCATTCTCACCCCGGGCATAAGAGCCAAAAACACCGACAAGCTTGAAACCAGTGCCCGCATACTCTTCGTTCAGCTCTTGGATCACACTCAAGATCTGCTCAATTGTCAATTCTCTCATCGGCTCTCCTTTCTTAACATCTCTTTATGATCATTATACCTTAAACCCGGATCTTGCAAATCGATTCTGAGATCTAAGATCTCTAACCAATATTAGGGCACCTCAACAAAAATCAATTTTCAACTCATGTCAGGTAGCCTTTGCCTGACATATGGTGATTTTCTTAACCCCATGATCTGTTTATAGGAAGTCGCAATTTGCGATTTCCATTTTTCTAGCTCCTTCAAAGCTAAAGCACTGTCAATTACCTTATAATTGCATGCAGCCAAGGAGTCTTTCTATGATCAAACAGAGTGATATACCGCTAGTCTCTCTCAACACCATGAACGAAGTCCATTTCGAAGAGGTGGCAATACTCAATGACTTGCTGGAACAACTCGACAATGAAGCAGACTTTGAGAGCCTTTCTGAGAGCATGGAAAAGCTTCTTGCGCACATGCAGGAGCACTTTGCAAGTGAAGAGAAGCTTATGCAGGAGGCACAGTACCCTTCGTTTCGCATGCACAAGGCAGACCATGACAAGGTGCTTAATGAAGCCCGTTATGCCGGAATGGAGTGGCGCAACAGAAAAGATGTAGACGCACTGAGAGAGTATTTGGCAGAGGAGGTCCTGCCGTGGCTTGACCAGCACATCAAGGCGATGGACACACCGATGGCGGACTTTGTCTCGCAGTTTGAGAAGTATAAAGACTATTAAAGTTGTAAAGAGCAAAAGATCTGTCCACGAATTTCACGAATGGACACGAATTAAGAGCAAGAGTAACGAGGTTTTAAGAACTTATCCCTGCTCCAAAGCTTTTCGCACTCTCAGGATCTGTCCGGTCCCAGCTGACAAACGGTTTTTTCAGAACATTGTTATAGAAGTGGTTGAGCAGTTTACGGTCTTTTTCGTTGAGCCTCTCGATGCTCATCCTGCCGCCAAAATATGCCTGGCGCGGCGGCTTGACACCCAGCGGTCGGTAGAAACGGTCAAAGTAACCTGCTATCCGTTTTTTCCCGGCCTCGTCTTCGCCCGTCGTACCGCAGACAATAAAGGCCGCGATAACTTTCTCCTGCATCGTCTCTTTGTGGGTCTGCAGCAGTTCGATAAGGCGTTTGTGGGGACCGTCTATCCAGATGCCCGAACCGACAATGAACGCGTCGTACTCTTTGACCGACTGCCCAAAGTCCAGGGTCTCGATGTTGAGCAGATCAACCTCTCTGCCGGTTCCGGCAGCGATCCACTCCGCCGTCTCGCGGGTCGCTCCATAGCGGGTACCGTAGATAAGGGCTGTCTTCTTCCCCTCCCCGATGGTCGGCTGAAGGCTGCAGCCGAAGTTAAAGGCCGCAACAGAGGCCAGTGTCAGTTTTCCGCCGAAGTGTAAAAATGTCCGTCTGTTCATACCAAGGTACCCTTTAATCTGTTCTCCAATTATAGGACCTCTCTGCTTTGAGAAACGAAAAAAAGCCAGGAGTCTGACGGACTAAATGGTCGACTTGCTCGTGACTAACTTTCATAAACATGCGTAAATTATCTCATTTTTTACCCGTATTGTTCCAACATGGGTAAAAACCACTTATGCTATAATGACAGTATTCTGTACAAAGGGAAAACACATGCAAGCCGTTAACTATACTTCAGCACGAAACAACCTCAAAACACTTATTGATAATGTATGTGACAACAATGAAGAGGTCATCATTACAACGAAGAACGATAAAACCGTCGTCATGATGTCTCTCGACGAGTACAACAAAACGCATGCGCAACTAAAACGTGACGTGCAAGAAGCTATTGCAGAGGTAGAACGCGGTGACTTCATGAGTATCGACAAGGCATTTGAGCAAGCGAAGAAAGCCTATCGTGACTAAGATCGTTTTTTCTCAAAAAGCAGCGCAAAACCTTATCGATCAGGCACTTTATATCTTTGAACAGACACAGAGTATAGAGCTGTCTGACAAATATTTGGATGATATGAAAAACTACATCGTTGAGATGCTCTCAAAATTTCCAAGATCTGGAAGACCGTCTGATGATATAGCCCTACATACACGTAAGTTAGTTTATCAAGGGTACTCTATTGTCTACAGAGAAACCGATGAACGGATTGAGATACTTACTCTTTACAGAGAGAACCTTCCAAGGTAAAACTACTTTGAGGTGCCCTTAACATATTAGAAAGCTAAACAGTAGTTATTCTGCTTCCACCTTCCCCCGTAACTTCTTCTTCTGACCATGATGCTTTTTGGAGTTCAGCCTCCGCTTCTGCGAACCCTTGGTCGGCTTGGTCGCGACACGCCTCTTCTGAACGACGTTGACACTTTTTATGAGTTCGACAAGGCGTTCAAGCGCCTCCTCTCTGTTCTGCTCCTGAGAGCGGTGCTGCTGCGCCTTGATGACGATGATGCCCTCTTTGGTAATGCGCTTCTCTTTTAGCTCCAGCAAGCGCTCTTTGTAGAACTCCGGCAGCGACGACTCTGCGATGTCAAAACGTATGTGAATAGCGGCAGAGGTTTTGTTGACCTTCTGCCCGCCCGAACCCTGCGCACGAATAGCGGTGAACTCCACTTCGCTTTCATCCAGAGTCACTGTGTTTGATATCTTTAGCATTGCACTCCTTTAATTACCAGCAATAATAGCACATCCACTCTCTTACAGATCAACCTCCTCTAATTTATCCAAGAGTCTTAAAGCTTCTTTGTCAAACTTTGAAAACGCAAACCATTTTTTGCCCAAGTCTTTTAGTGATGCCCCTATGTGATAAACACTCTTATCATCGATAATGAGGAACCTGTCATGCGCCTCCTTAAATATTTTGATCTCAATGGGAGAGTACTGCTCATTGTGTTTTTTCAGATCAAGTTGCAGTTGTTTAGAAAGTGTCTTTGTATAGATCGTCACTTTGCAGTCAGTATCACTCTTAGAAAGAAGTGTCAATACACTTTCATCGACATAATTGTCTATGAGCACTAGAGAGGTTTTAGCACTTTTAATTAGATCAGAGGCAAAGACATATGCATCATAGACTTGACCATCGAAGAAGATGCCCTGCTTGGGTTTTAAACTTTTATCTTCCAATGCATTAAATATCTTCTCAAAACGTTTATCTGTTTTCATCTCATTAGAGATCTGTCTTTTTTCAACCTGTTCAATTCGTTGAAACAGTTCAGCATTCAATGATAAAAACTTCCTCATTTTGACAAAGGTATTGATAATATCAATACTAGTTTGAATTGCAGTATCGCTTTTCAGCACCCCTGAGAGCATAGAGACCCCTTGTTCAGTAAAAACACTAGGTAGCTTTCTTAAACCCATGATCTCTTTATTGGAAGTCACAAATTGTGACTTCCAATTCTCAAGTTCTTGTGGAGTCAATTGGAACATAAATGATGCAGGGAATCGCACTACATTTCTCTTAACAGCTTGATTCAGCACTCTAGTCTCTACTCCATAAAGTTCGGCCAAGTCTCTATCAAACATAACCTGAACACCACGAAGACTATAGATTTTACTTTCTATTTCATTATTCACTTGATTTAAATTCACACTAACCCCTCTTCGCGCAGACTCAAATACCCCTCTCTGCTCAAAATGACATGGTCAAGCAGCTCGATGCCCATGATGGTTCCCACCTCTTTAAGCCTCTTGGTGACACGTTTGTCTTCGATGCTGGGTTCGAGTTGACCACTGGGGTGATTATGTGCGATGATGATGCCGGCGGCGCGGTCACTGACAGCATCGGCGAAGACCTCCCTGGGGTGGACAAGGGACTGGTTGAGTGTGCCGATGGAGATGATGCGTTTTTCGATGATGTGCGAGGCGCCGTCAAGCGTTATGACCAAAAAGTGCTCCTGCTTCTTGAGAGCATATTCCAGAAGTTCACTGTGAACATCCTCGGCCGAGGTGATCTTGACATTCTGTTTTATGAGGTAGCGCCGGCTCAGCTCAAGTGCGGAGAGGATCTGCATCGCTTTTGCTCTGCCGAGACCGTGGATCTCGACAAGCCTGTTCAAGGTAAGCGCCTCAAAGTCATCGTCCAGCAACTTGACGATCTCTTTGGAGAGCTTGATGACATCTTTGCCCTGTGTACCGCTGCCTAAAAGAATAGCTAACAGCTCATACTCTTTAAGAGCGCCTGCCCCTTTAGCCAGTAACTTCTCTCTCGGTCTGTCATGTTTGTAGAGTTCGTTTATCGTTTTCATACAACGATTATAGGTGCTAACTAAAATTAATAGTTATAAATATGTCTAGTTGCCATAAAACAGTACCGGCAATGGCAGAGGGGCAGAGTCGTTAACTCACTCTCTTTCTGGAGAGATGCAGACCCCACACAACTGCAAAGTTGATGCCAAGCGCGAGCACCCCGGCATGGAAGCCGAACGGTTTGGACGGCAGCGGCGTCAGTAAGAAGAGCAGCGTTATGCCGACACCGACCAGAAGTCCCGCCAGGACATCTTTGGTGCGCAGCTCTTTGACATGGAGACCCAGCATAACGGCAGGGGCGATCTGGGCGAGGATCTCCAGCTTTATCTGTATAAGCCACCAGATCGTTGAGGGCAGATAGATGGCAAGGTAGACCATCAGGGCCATCATCACCCACGAAAAGAGTTTGCCGACATAGGTCAGCTCTTTTTCACTCGCCTCTTTGCGGCGGCGGTGGTAGATGTCCTGGGTAAAGAGCGAGGCGATGGCGAGCATGGCCGAGTCCACCGTACTCATAATGGCGGCGATGGCCGCGGCGATAAAGAGGGTCAGAACATAGCTCATCCCCTCGATGTGGGTCAGTTTGGAGAGCATCAGCAAGATGATCTGCTCGCTGCCCGTCTTGTCCAGACCGCTAAAGTGCGCCGAACCGACGATGGCGATGACAAGCAGAGGAAGCGTCGTCAAAAACGGCATGACGACCATAAGCTGGAACGAACGTTTCAGCGTCGCTTCGTTCTTGGCGGTAAAGATACGCTGTATCGCCTGCGGGTAGAGCGAGATACCGAAAAAGATCAGTATCAGTATGGAGACCCAGCGCACCTGTTCGTCAATGGAGATGGCGCGGAACAGGTCGCTTCCTGCCGCTTTAAGCAGGGTCTCGTTGTCGACCAGCGAGCCGTACTGCACCCAGATGACCGCGAAGATGATGATGACCCCGACAAAGAGCAGCACACCCTGAATAGCGTCGGTCCACGCCACCGAGCGCATGCCGCCAAGGGTCTCGTAGATCACCATGATGATCGCCATGGCGATGATCCCCTCGGCAAAACCTACACTGCCGTCCGTGACCACGTTGATGATGTAGCCGATGGCTTTGAGGTTGGTGAGCATGTAGTTGGAGAGGGCGAAGATGCCGATACCGACGACAAGGTAGGTCAAGACGTTGGAGTTGTAGCGAAAATGGATGTAGTCGCCGACCGTGATAAACCCCTCTCTCTTGGCCAGCGGGTAGAGCTTGGGCGCATAGAGCAGATAGCCCGCGACAATGGCGATCATAAAGGTGACGGCGACGAGAAAGAACCACCCCTGCCTGTAGGCGCTGCCGGCAAAACCGATAAGCGAGTTGCCGCTGTACTGTGTGGCGTACATGGTCAAAAAGAGGATCCCCACACCGAAGCCGCTGCCGCCGAGGTAGAAGTCCTTCATGCTCGACTCTTTTGAGGCGATCTTGCCCGCCACACCGACAAGGATGAGCGAAAGCAGGTAGAGCCCGATAAAGATCATACCGCCCGTTGTTAAAAAAGTGCCGCTCATTTAAGCGTCTCCCACTCTTTTTCGATGACAACGATGATGATGAGCGCCAAAAGCACCGTCGCTCCAAGCGAGCCGTAGACCCAGAGCGGGATAGCGAAAAGCGGCGTGCTGCTTAAAAAAGGGATCGTTAAAAAGAGAGCGAAAAAAGCATATTTGAACACAAAAAGACCTTGGAAAATAAAGTGCGCTATTATAGCAAAAGGTCGCAGGGTGAACGGGTTAGTGCCAAACCCCTTCCAGCCGGTAGCCGCAGTGCGGGCAGCTGCCGTTTTCGTCGAGTCTGTTGGTGACGTACTGGCCGATGTGTCCGCGGCGGTCAATGACCCGCTCTTTACAGCCGGGACAGTACGTGGACTCGTGGTCTTCGTCGTCGATGTTGCCGACATAGACATATTTCAGCCCCTCTTCCTGGGCTATCTTGTACGCTCTGAGCAGAGTCGAGCTTGGTGTTCTTGGGACGTCCTGCATCTTGTACATCGGGTGGAAGGCTGAAAGATGCCATGGGATGGCAGGGTCCAGGTCTGCAATGAATTTGGCGATGTTTCTGATCTCTTCGTTAGAGTCGTTCTTTCCGGGGATGAGCAGGGTCGTTATCTCGATCCAGATCCCTTTTTCATGGGCGTGCTTGACCGCTTCGAGTACCGGCTTGAGCCTGGCGCCGCAGATCTCTTTGTAGAACTCGTCGGTAAAGCCCTTGATGTCGATGTTCATGCCGTCGATGTAGGGAGCCAGCAGGTCGATGGCTTTCTTGGTCTCATAGCCGCTGGTGACATAGATGTTTTTGAGCCCTTTTTCGTGGGCCAGTTTGGCCGTGTCGTAGGTGTACTCAAAAAAGACGATGGGTTCGTTGTAGGTGTAGGCGATGGAGTCACATTCGTACTCTAAAGCAAGCTCGACGATGCGCTCCGGCGGGAGCTCCTGCCCGATGATCTCGTGGCCATGCTCTTTTGGGTATTGGGAGATGTCGGCATTCTGGCAGAAGGTACAGGAGAAGTTGCATCCTACCGTTCCGACTGAGAAGGCACGACTTTGGGGCAGAAAATGGAACATCGGTTTCTTCTCGACCGGGTCGACGTTGACCGCGGCGGCCAGTCCATAGACCAGCAGTCTGAGTTCACCCTCTTCGACCTTTCTAACTCCACAGATACCGTACTCACCTTCGTCAAGTTTACACGACTGTGCACAGGCCTGACATAACACCTTCCCGCTGCCGAGTTTTTTACTTAACCATGCTAATTCTGACATCTTATTCTCCTTTTTGAACTCCCTCTCTATTAATAATACCTCAGACTATCTTACATCGACAACAAAAAAACAGACTACTTTATGATGCAGTCAGATCGACAACCCAGGCATCAGGTATCTGCCGGGCAATAGTTTCGCAGGCCAGATTGCACCAGCTCCTTGTCCGCTCCAAAATAGCCGAGTCACAGCTCACGACGATCTGCTCACTCTTGCTGATCAGGGCATCAGTCTGGTCGGTGAGTTCTGCTTCAAAAGGCCAGTCATGCTCTTGGGCAATGTCACGTACCAGGCCCGCCACTCTGCCGCTGTTGGAGACCGGCCGGTCAAAGAGCCAGAGTACCTTTTCAGGCGACACCTGTTCAAGGGTTTTACCGATAAGCTCGATAGCCGGCCTCGTCTCTGCCACGATCTTGTACGAACCGTATACGCTGGAGAGGTCCCGACAGCAGCCGTCCAGCCCCTTAAAGATCACACCGCCGCCGAGGGCTGTCTCTATCGTGATAAGCAGGTTGAAGCCGTCGATAAGAAGGGTTCTCTCTTTCAGGGCAGTAAGAGCAAGCCGTTTTTCCTGCCGCTTTACAATCTGTTCATCGGCACAGACAACACGCGCAATAGCCATCCGCTGACGGGAGGTGAGCTGATAGCGGTCGCCGACAAGGTCGCACGACGCGCTCATCGCATACCCGCGGCTCAGAAGCCATGAGAGTTCATTGACAGCTGTTGTGAGTCTGCCGAGCTGCTCTGCGGCAAAACATTTGGCATCTTGCGGATTGGCTCCGCGGTGTCTTTCGGACATGATCTAACTCCATATGCGGTGGCGTAACGATACTAACACATCTACTCACCGCTTGTTATAAAGGCTGTTATAGTGCTCTTATACTCAGGATCCAGGTGGACACTGTTGTGCCCGCCGCTGAGCGAGACGAAGGCCACCTCTGTTTTGGTAAACGCTTTGACAAGGTTCTCGGTGCTCTCAGAAGGGATGATCTCATCATCGGCTGCGGCCACGATCAGTGTCGGTATGGTGATCTCAGGTGCCATGCCGGCAGCGTCCAGCCGCTCCTGCAAGATAAGGTCTATCGGAAAGATCGGGTAGAACTTTTTACCGACGTTCACAGCACTGTCAAAAGGGGTGACGAGAAGAAGTTTATCGATGTCGCGTTTGGTGGCAAGATGGGTGGCGACCGCCCCGCCGATGCTGCGACCCATCACCGAGACCGAGCTGTGCTGTTTGCCGAAGTGGTCGTAGGTCAGCAGAGCGTCACTCTGGAACCCCTCTTCACTTGGCGAACCGCTGCTGCCGCCGTAACCGCGGTAGTTGACAAGGTAGGCCGTACGCTCAGGAAACATCACCCTGAAGTCGTCGATGTTGTAGGCAACATTCTCGGCATTGCCGCCGAAGTAGATAAGCGCCTCCCTCTTGCCCGGGTTGAGTATCCAGACCTTGATGCGTACGTCACCCCTGTCGAGCGTAGCCTGAGCCACACCCGGGACCTTCACCTCAGAGGTCGGATAGTAGATCATCTGACGCTGAAAGGTAAAAAATGAAAAACAGACCGCCGAATAGGCGATGATCAATACCGCTACTACTGAAACCATATCTTTGTCACTTTTTGGGATCTTCATCTAACTATTATGCCCGATTGGGTTTGCCTAATGCAAGCCTTTGTGGTGTATTATTAATGAGATATATGCGGCACAAGGAGCGGAAAATGACGGTTGGTATTCCCAAAGAGGTGAAAACAGATGAGTTTCGTGTTGGTGCGACACCGTTTAATGTAGCGACTCTTATAGATGACGGACACACTGTTTTAGTGCAGAGCGGTGCCGGAGAGGGGAGCGGTTTCGACGATACACTCTACCGTGACGCCGGTGCCGAAATAGCGGAGAGTGCCGAAGAGCTCTATGCCAGAGCGACGCTGATCGTCAAGGTAAAAGAGCCGCAGCCCTCCGAGTACGATCTGCTGAACGAACGCCACACCCTCTTTTGCTACCTCCACCTCGCACCGATGCCGGAGCTGGTCTCCCTGCTCGCCGAAAAAAAAGTCTGTGCAATCGCCTATGAGACCGTAACCCTGGGAAGAGAGCTTCCGCTGCTTAAGCCGATGAGCGAGATCGCCGGGAAGATGGCACCCTCTGTTGCATCGCACCACCTCAGCCGCTACCAGGGCGGCGAAGGTGTCTTGATGGGCGGTGCTGTCGGGGTGGCACCGGCAAATGTCCTGATCATCGGTGCCGGCAATGCCGGGTTTAACGCGGCTAAAATAGCCGTCGGTATGGGTGCGGATGTGACGGTGCTGAACCGTTCCGCACCCAAACTGGTACTGCTGCAGAAGGTACTTCCCAGCGCTAAGACTGCCATCTACTCTCCGGCGGCACTTCGTGAACTGCTGCCGGATTCGGACGTTATTATCAGCACCGTGTTGATCCACGGCGGTGCCACGACGCCAAAATTGATAACGCGTGATATGCTGAGGACAATGAAAAAAGGAAGTATTCTGGTCGATATTACGATCGATCAGGGCGGCATTGCCGAGAGTTCACGGCCAACGACCCACACAGACCCTATCTTTGTCGAAGAGGGGGTGCTGCACTACTGTGTGGCCAATATGCCCGGAGCATATCCGAAGACTGCTACGGTCGCTCTGACCAATGCCACCCTTCCTTACATCAGAAAGCTGGCCAAGCAGGGAAGCAGAGATGCCGTTAAATATGATACTGCTCTCTCGCTTGGCGTCAACCTCTTTAATGGAGCAGTGACCAATCCCGCCGTTGCCGAAACACTCAACCTGGAGTTCAAAGCGCTCAAGACACTGCTATAGATACGTTACGATCTCCGAGACACTCGGATGGGCATGGATCACACTCTTTAGCTCATACGCCGTAAGTTTTTTCTCCACCGCCAGCACCATCTCATGAATGATCTCCGTTGCTTCGACACCGATGATGGAAGCACCGAGTACCACTCCGCTCTCAGCACAGACGATCAGCTTCGCAAACCCGGCGTCATCGCCTTCGATCTTCGCCTTGGCATTGGTCTTGAAAAAGGCTTTTTTGATCTCAACGGCACGCCCCTGCTCTTCAGCCTCTTTCTCTCTCAGGCCGCAGCTGGCAACTGCAGGATCGGTAAAGATAGTTGAGGGCGTGACATGCGTATTGACGGCCGCTTTGGCGCTGATGATGTTTTGCGCGGCGATCCTGGCTTCGGCATAAGCCGTATGGGCAAAGGCCGGTGTATCGATGCAATCCCCGACGGCATAGATCTGCTTCTGTGTTGTCTGAAACGAGCCATTGACCAAGATAAAACCCTTCTCATCTTTCTCAACTCCGGCATTTTCAGGATGAAGCCCATCACTGTAGGGGAGACGACCGGCTGCACAGAGCAGCAGTTCGCTCTGGATAGACTCTTCTGCCTCTGCCTCAATGAGCAGTTCTACTCCCTCTTCATTCACCTCTGCCTTTTTAACAGCTGCAGAGGTGACAACCCTGATGTTGCGTTTTTTAAAGGCTCTGAGCAGCGCCTTGGCAACATCTTCATCTTCTGCAGAGAGCAGCTGAGAGCCGCGTGCTATCAATGTCACCTCCACACCGAAAGCGCTGAAGAAGGTCGCAAATTCGCAGCCGATAGGCCCGCCGCCGACAATGGTGATCGATGCCGGCAGAGATGTCAGTTCAAACACCTCTCTGCTGGAGATAATGCGCTTGCCGTCGAGCGGCAGCTGCGGTACCTCTCTCACCTGTGAACCCGTCGCGATAATGCAGTTGTGAAAGCTGATCGTCTCGCCTGAGACCTCAAGGCTGTTGGCATCTATAAACTGCGCAGAGCCATAAAAAGTCTCAACCCCTGCCTGTTCCAGCAGCCATACGACACCCGAACGGATCTCATCTTTCAGCGACACGGTCTTCTTCCCAAGCCGTGTCATGTCCAGCCCCTTGAACTCCAACGCCACACCGCAGTCACTGAAATGGGAGGCCCGGGCAACATATTCGGCGCTCTGAAGATAGGCTTTGGCAGAGATGCACCCCTCGTTCAGACAGGTCCCGCCGATGCGCTCTTTGTCTCTGTCGATCAGCAGGGTTTTCACACCTGCTTCGGCCAGCTTCAGTGCCGCTTCATACCCTCCTGGACCTGCTCCGATCACCACTGTTTCGTACTTTTTCATGTCGCCTCCAGATATTCATGCGCCATATAGCTGCTGCGGGTATAGGGCGAACTTTTGATGTAGTCAAATCCCATCTGCATCCCAAGCTCTCGAAAGAGTTCGAACCGCTCCGGCCTGACATACTCCACAACGGTCTCATGATGGTTCGAAGGGGCCAGGTACTGACCGATACTGAGATACCGGCAGCCGACATCCAGAAGCTCCTGCATCAGACTTATCACCTCTTCATCACACTCGCCAAAACCGAGCATAATGCCGCTTTTGGTTCTGACAGAGGGGTTCAGAGAGGAGAGCATCTTGAGTACCCCAAGAGAGCGTTCATACACGGCCCCCTTTCGTACATGATAGAGGCGCGGCACCGTCTCCAGATTGTGCCCGATGATCTCGGCGCCGCTCTTGGCCACCTCTGTCAGTGCCGCCTCGTTCTCCTGCAGATCAGGGATCAACAGCTCCACGGTAATGGTATCGTCGACCGCTTTGATAGCGCGTACTGTTTCGCAAAAGTGTGATGCACCGCCGTCACTCAGGTCATCACGGGTGGAGCTGGTAATGACCACATGCCGAAGTCCAAGCTGCTGAACTGTTTTAGCCACATTTTCGGGTTCATCTTTATCAAGTCCCATCGGTCTTCCTCTGGTGACCGCACAGAAGGTACAGGCGCGTGTACAGATGTTGCCAAGGATCATGAAGGTGGCCTGCTTCTGGCGAAAACATTCGCTGATATTGGGACACATCGCCTCTTCGCAGACCGTATGAAGATGGCCTTCTGCAAACAGTGCCTCCATCTCTTTATGGGTGCTCGGTGTGATCTTTTTACGCAGCCACTCCGGTTTATGCACGATTTTGTTCTGCATCGAGATTCCACCTTTGCTGACTGTATTTGCGCGCCAGAAGCTCCTCGGCACGCTGTTTTTCCGAGAGACACAGGGTGTCCGGCATAACACTCACGTCAAATGTTTCACTGAACGCCTCTTTAACCAAGAGGGCAAGCTCTTCATAGGCCACCGTACTGCCCAGCCGCTCAAGTGTTGCCGCACGCGCCAAACCGGACTCCCCAAAAAAGAGCGGTGCGAAACGCGATTCATCCACACTTATAGGGATAGTCCCGTGCTGAAACAGAGCGTGGCGGGTATGACGCTGGGCATTGCCGCCCATTTTTCTGCCCTCTATCACAATGTCATAGGCCTCATTGTCTGCCAGGCAGATGTCGGACCTTTCGCCTTCGAGCTGCAGCTCATGGGCAAAGTGGGCACTCTGACCCAGCTTTTCATAAAGAGAGATAAGAAACCTGCAGAGGTAGCGGTAACTCTCTTTCACCCCTCTGTTTTTCAGCTGTTTTCGTGGCAGGATAAGTGTATAGGAGAGATCGTCGCCATGCACCAGCACACCGCCTCCTGTCATACGGCGTACACAAGCAAGTTTCTGCTGCTCCAGCCTCTCCAGATCCACACTTTTGAGAATGCTCGAAAACCGTCCAAGACTAAGCGCCGGCTCCCATCCATAGAGTCTAAGGATCGGGAGGTCATCCTCTCTGAAACCCTCCAGCAATGCTTCATCCAGTGCCATATTCCACTGAGCAGATCCAATTCCGCTCTCGATGAGTCGCCACGTTTTTGTTCTGATCATAATTACCTCTTTAGTCATTGTTTCATAAGGAATCTAAAATACACTTTATATTATGATTGAGTTATATACGTACCCCCACCTGAAACAGACTTTTTGAAGGATGCAAGATGGAAGAGAAGTGGATCGAAAAAAAACTTGATGACTTTGCGGTCAAGCCAAACCTTACAGACTACGATCAAGAGTATAAAACCTTTAGGTGGGAAGATGTGGCCAAGCAGTTTGAGGGGCTCCTCTCAGGCGGGCTCAACATCGCCCACGAAGCGATCGACCGCCATGCCAACGGCCCTCTCGCAGATAAAACCGCCCTGCTCTGGCTGGGAGAGAAGGGTGAAAGAAAGACCTACACCTTTAGCGATATGAAAGAAGAGAGCGCCAGATTCGCCAATGTGCTGAAGTCACTTGGCCTCTCAAAGGGCGACCGCATCTTCACCCTCTCTACACGTCTGCCCGAACTCTATATTGCCGCCATAGGCATCCTCAAAAACCGCAGCGTCCTCTGCCCGCTCTTTTCACAGTTCGGTCCCGAACCTATACAGCAGCGCATGCAGCGCGGCGACGCCAAGGTACTGCTGACGACCAAAAGACTCTTTAAGAAGAAGGTCTCTCCCCTGCTGAAGCGGCTGCCGGAGCTTCAATACATCCTGCTGATCGATGCCGAAGAAGATGAGAGCGAACAGGTGCTCTCCCTGCCCCGCCTGATGGAGCAGGCCTCTGACACCTTTGAGATCCCGCCCACCGATCCCGAAGATATGTCCATTCTCCACTTCACCAGCGGAACTACCGGCATGCCAAAAGGGGTGGTACATGTACACAAAGCCGTCTACACACACTACACAAGCGGCCGGTACATTCTCGATCTCCATCCGGACGATCACTACTGGTGTACGGCCGATCCCGGCTGGGTAACCGGCACCTCCTACGGTATCATCACACCCTGGATCCACGGCGTTACCAACATTGTGGATGAAACAGAGTTCAATGCCGAGCGGTGGTACAGTATCTTGCAAGATGAGAAGGTCAGTGTCTGGTATACAGCTCCAACAGCCATACGCCGCCTGATGCGCATCGACAACGAACCGACGCAGGAGTATGACCTATCCAAACTTCGCCTCATCCAGAGCGTCGGTGAACCGCTCAACCCCGAAGCGGTGGTCTGGGGCGCAGAGAGACTCAACATGCCGATCCACGACAACTGGTGGCAGACAGAGACCGGCGGGATCATGATCGCCAACTATCTCTCACAGACCATACGTCCCGGTTCCATGGGCCGGCCCCTTCCCGGGATCGAAGCCGGGATCGTACAACTGAACGAAGACGGGACACTCACCGAGATCACTGAGCCCGGAAGAGAGGGAGAGTTGGCCCTTAAAACCGGCTGGCCCGCCATGTTCCGCGCCTACCTCCATAATGAAGAGAAGTACAATAAATGTTTTATCGATGGTTGGTATCTCTCGGGCGATTTGGCCTACAAGGACGAGGAGGGGTACTTCTGGTTTGTCGGACGCGCCGATGATATCATCAAGACCTCTGGCCATATGGTAGGCCCCTTCGAAGTCGAAAGCACACTGATGGAACACCCTGCAGTGGCAGAAGCCGGCGTTATCGGTAAACCCGACCCGCTGATCGGGCAGCTGGTCAAAGCCTTTGTCTCACTCAAAACCGGCATTGAGGCAACCGAAGAGCTCAAGCGCGAACTGATCGGCTTTGGGCGTAAAAAAATGGGAGCAGCAGTGGCTCCCAAAGAGATAGAGTTCCAGGAGAACCTTCCAAAGACCCGAAGCGGCAAGATCATGCGCAGGCTGCTTAAGGCACGGGAGATGGGACTACCCGAGGGCGACACCTCGACACTCGAAGATTAGAAGGAGCAGTAATGGATATGAATATAACCTTGGCCCGGAAGTTTTACCGTCAGATGCTTTTGATCCGGCGGTTTGAAGAGAAGTGTGTGGAGCTCTACAGCAGTGAGAAGATCCGCGGTTTTTTGCATCTCTATATCGGCGAAGAGGCTATCGCTGTAGGGGTGATGCATGCACTCACGCCGGAAGATGCTGTACTTGCCACCTACCGCGAGCACGGGCAGGCTCTCGCACGGGGCGTCTCCGCAAAAAGCATTATGGCCGAGATGTACGGCAAGACGGAGGGATGCTCACGCGGTCGGGGCGGTTCCATGCACCTTTTTGATGCCGAGACACGCTTTTACGGCGGCAGTGCCATTGTCGGCGGCGGTCTGCCTCTCGCCGTCGGAATGGCGCTCGCGGACAAGATGATGAACCGCAACCGTGTCACGGTCTGTCTCTTTGGCGACGGCGCCGTAGCCGAAGGGGAGTTCCACGAATCGTTGAACCTCGCCGCACTGTGGCAGCTGCCTGTGCTCTTCATCTGTGAAAACAACCGTTACGGTATGGGTACCGCCTTGGAGATCGCCGAATCGGAGACGAACCTAGCCGACAAGGCCGCTGCCTACCGCCTCACCTCCCGACAAGTAGACGGTATGGATGTTCTCAAGATGGCAGAAGCGACCGAAAAAGCGGTCGCAGAGATCCGTGCAGGCAAAGGTCCTGTTTTTCTCGAATGCCTCACCTACCGTTTCCGCGCCCACTCTATGTTCGATGCCGAACTCTACCGTGAAAAAGAGGAGGTCCAAGAGTGGAAGAAAAAAGGGCCGCTCGTAGTGTTCAAAAATAGACTTGAAGAGATGGGCTTATGGGAAGAGATCAAGGTCAATGAGCTCGAAGAGGAGATCGCAGCGATCGTTGAGGAGGCTGTGGTGTTTGCAGAGAACGGCACACTCGAGCCTCTCGACGATCTGGAAAAATTCGTCTACTCCCCGGAGGTGGCACAATGAGTGAGAACACAACATACAGAGAAGCGGTAAAAGAGGCGATTCGCAAGGCGATGGAGCAGGATGAACGGGTCTTTTTGATGGGTGAGGATGTCGGCCGATACGGCGGCTGTTTTGCCGTCACTATGGGGCTGCAGGAGGTATTCGGAGCCGAACGCATCATCGATACGCCGCTTAGCGAATCGGCCTTTACCGGCGCAGGCATCGGTGCCGCCATGAACGGTATGCGCCCTATCGTCGAGATCATGACCGTCAACTTCAGCCTGCTCGCGCTGGACCAGATCATGAACAATGCCGCCACCTTGCTGCATATGTCCGGCGGACAGTTCAATGTCCCTCTCGTCATACGCATGGCAACCGGCGGCGGCAAGCAGCTGGCCGCCCAGCACTCCCACTCCCTTGAAGGGTGGTACGCTCATATTCCTGGACTCAAGGTCCTTACCCCTGCAACTGTACAGGATGCCTATGACATGGTGGGTCTGGCACTGGCCGATCCTGATCCTGTACTGATCTTTGAGAATTCACTTCTCTATAACACCAAAGGAGCACTCGATATGACAGCTGCACCGCTGCCTATCGGACAGGCCAAGATAGAGCGTTCAGGCAAAGACCTGAGCATCCTCGCCTACGGGATCAACCTCTTCAAGGCACTGGAAGCAGCTGAAACCCTTTCAGCAGAGGGCATTGACGCCGAAGTGATCGACCTGCGCTCCCTGCGGCCACTTGATGACGAAGCCATTATGGCCTCCGTCAAGAAGACCCACAGGGTGATGATCGTTGACGAGGGGTGGAGGTCGGGCAGTATCTCCGCCGAGATCATCGCACGCATCAACGAGCAGGCCTTTTACGAACTTGACGCCCCGATAGGCAGGGTCTGCAGTGCCGAAGTACCACTGCCCTACGCCAAACATCTTGAGGACGCCGCCATACCGCAACCCGACAAGATCATCACTATGGCGAAGCAACTGATGGAGGGAACATGAGCGAATTTAAAATGCCCAGTCTGGGCGCTGATATGGAGTCGGCCGTCTTGATGGAGTGGCTGGTCAAAGAGGGCGATCATGTGACCAAGGGACAGGTGATCGCAGAAGTCGAAACCAGCAAAGGGGTCATCGAGATCGAGATCTTCGAAGATGGCATCGTGGAGAAGATCCTTGTCGAAGAGGAGACCGAATGTGCTGTGGGCAGACCGTTGGCTATGATCCGATCTGAAAACGAAGGCGTAGAAGAGGCAGCTGCCGAAACTCTACCTGAACCCGAAACGGCACCTTCCGAGCCCGAACCTTCAAAAAAGTCCGAGGAGGTTCCCCTAACTGATGACACAGACACCGGAGAACGCATCAAAGCCTCGCCTGCGGCACGAAGAAGGGCTAAAGAGCTGGACGTGGATCTGGCTGCACTTGCGTCAGAAACAGGTGCAGCGATACAGCTCAGTGAGGTAGAGGCTGCGGCAGCCAGAGACAAAGTCCCTGCTTCAGATGGTATGCGTCAGGCCATTGCCAAGGCTATGAGCCGCTCCAATGCCGAGATCCCCCACTACTATCTCTCCACTTCGATCAACATGACACCGGCTCTTGAGTGGCTTACAGCTCTCAACGCCGAACGCAGTATCCAGGAGCGTGTTCTGCCCGCTTCCCTGCTGATCCGTGCCGTTGTGCGGGCACTGGAGGAGGTGCCTCAGCTCAATGGCTTCTGGCAAGATGACAACCACCAGATAAGCAAGGCGATCAATCCCGGTATCGCCATTGCACTCCGCAAAAGAGGGCTGATCACTCCGGCACTGCTGAATGCACAAGAGATGGACTTGAACAAGACCATGCAGGCGCTAAGCGACCTGATCACCCGCAGCCGTTCCGGAAAATTGCGCAGTTCGGAGATGACGCAGCAGACCATCAGCATCACCAACCTGGGTGACCTTGGTGTGGAGCGCGTCTACGGCGTTATCTACCCTCCGCAGGTTGCGATCGTGGGACTAGGCCGCATCACTGATGCCCCTTGGGCCGAAGGTGACTCGTTGTCGGTTCGCAAGGTCATGCAGGCGACCCTCTCCGGTGACCACCGCGCCACCGACGGCCGTATCGGCGCACTGTTTTTAGAGAAACTGAACGACTTTTTACAACAACCGCAGGAGCTGCTATGACAACAGAAGAGATCAGACACACCATCATCGAACAGATCCTGGAGGTCGCCCCGGATGTCGAAGAAGATGAGATCGAGCCAAATGAAAATATACAACGCTCTCTGGAGATCGACTCGTTTGACTTTTTAAAAATACTTACCGCCTTGAAAGCAGCGTTGGGGGTCGAGGTCCCGGAGGCTGACTACGGCAAGGTAGATACACTGGAGCACATGACGGACTATTTCGATAAACGTCTGTAGAGGCTTTCGTTCTCTTTCAGCCTATAAGACAAGAGACATAACCGACAACGCTCTGCTTGTCGCCTGTCACATCGGCACTTGTCCTATAATCAAGCACCTGGCTTTTAAGACCTGTTCTGTTGGCCGAAGCGATCACCGCCTTGACACCGATCATACCGCAGGCCTCGCAGCCGCTCTCCAGTTCCGCAATGTTCAGGTCTGCCATCGCTTGAATACAGAGGCTGTCCAGCCCTTTCGCCTCTTGCTGCGTATGAAAATGGCTCAGGTCGGTACTGATGACAACCAAAGTCTCTCTATCTTCCAAAACCGTGTCGATCAACTCTGAAAGCAGTTGAGGGTCCAGGTCGCCATAGACGATCTCAACGATCTCGGCAGTTGGAAAGTAGTGCTGCATAAAGGGAACCTGCACCTCTGTTGAGTGTTCATTGTGGGCTTCGGGTGCAAAGTGCAGAAAGTCGAACTGCTCGTTTAGCCTGTTGCTGAGAGCAAGGTCGATCTTCATCTCACCGCATGGCGAATCATAGTGGCTGTAAAGCGCAATGGAAGCACCGTTGATATAGACACGATGGCTTGGTCCAATAACGACAATACGCTTGATACTGTCTCTCTTTTCTGCCGCACTTCTATAAGCAGCATTGGCCGTAAAGCCGCTGTACACATACCCTGCATGCGGGACGATAACGGCGCGGGGTGTGATGCGCAGGGCTTCGCTCGCAAAGTCATTCTCATCAAGAGCTGTGTTAAAACGGGTAACGTACGTCTCTATCTCACTGCACGATGCGGGGTAAAATGTCCCGGCGACAGCATTTTCTCTACTGCCCATCGGACACCTCCTTTACTTTCTCTACCTGGTAGAGTTCGATCTGCGGATGCTCCTCCAGACAGTCGATACCAAGGCCTGCCTTCTGGCAGAGGTGGCTGAAAAAGAGCTCAAAAGTGGAAAGCTCATCCCACACCTGCGGCAAGAAGGTCGCCCTTCGTCCATTCAGGCTCAAGACCACTCCGTCAACACCAGGTTGCACTTTTGCTTTAAGATCGGCTGTCGAGCTGTACTCCAAACGCTTTGGCACACTCAAGAGCGAGACCTCGATCTCCACCTCGTCAAACTCCGTCAGGCTCAAAGGCAGAAACCTCGGGTCTCCAAACGCAGCTGACCGGGCATTGCCGATAAGGTCGTCGATAAGCGGCCGATGCGCGACCAAAGAGCCGATACAGCCACGCAGTCCTCCATAGAGATTCAGAGTGACAAAGACCGCCCCATCCTCAGCCAACTCCGGATAAGCACTCAAGATCTTCTCTCTGTCGATAGTCTCTCTGTCATAAAGTCTATCTTCTATAGCCTCTTTTGCAATTTCCAAATATATATGTTTCATCTCTATACCCTCTCTTTTTATTATATACCTCTCAGAAGACAGAGTCAAGATATACTTTATGAGATAGCGAGAAAAGTTGCAGTAGAATAGAGAGATGAAGATAAAGATGACGATCCCGAATATTCTCAGCCTCTCTCGAATAGCAATGGCGCCTTTTTTGCTTGTGGCCAGCTACTACGGCAGCGAGATGCTCTTTTTTACCTTTTTCAGCCTGATGCTGATCTCTGATGTGCTCGACGGCTACATCGCCAGAAAGCTGCACCAATGCAGCAAGATCGGCTCCAAACTTGACAGCATCGGCGACTATGTCACCTACATCAGCGTGCCGTTCGCGACATGGTGGCTCTGGCCTGAGATCATCCATGAAGAGGCACTCTATATTGGTGTTGCATTCACTCTTTTTTTAGTTCCGGGGATTCTCGGCCGCATCAAGTTCGGTCAGATGGTGGCCTACCACACCTGGATCACCAAAGTCACCGCAGTCACCATGAGTGCTGGACTTATCATCCTCCTCTTTACCAAATACAATCTTGCGTTTCACATCGCTGTTTACCTGCTCATCCTCGAAGCGGTAGAGAGTATGATCATCACTTTTGTCTTGGATAGACCGCGTGCCAATGTGAAGTCACTTTGGCATGTACTAAAGAGTCAATAACTTCTTGTTTTAACATAAAACCCTCAAAACATTTTGCTAACGATAGCACGGACAAATCACCTGAACCAGGCGATAACTATAGCTAACATCGTTAGTTTATCAGAAGACTCTTCTCCCCTCTGTCAAAACGGCTTAGAACCGCAGGCAGCATCAGCAGGTCCACCAGGACCGCAATGATCAAGGCGATCGCTGTCACAATACCGAAGTTCACATTCGGCAGGAACTGGCTGAAGACAAAGATCAAGAAAGCGGTACTCAGGATCAGCGTCGTAAAGATGATGGCGCTTCCGGCATACTGCATGACATAGGCCAGAGACTCTTCGATATTCTCGCCTCTTCGACGTGCTTCACGGTATTTGACCAGGAAGTGGATGGTGTCATCCACTGCCACCCCGATGATGATGGCACCGGAGATAGCGACGCCGATGTCAATCGTCATACCAAGCCAGCCCATCACACCGACCACCAGCGTGATCGGCAGGATATTTGGAATGATAAAGAGCGGGATCATTCTGAGGTTTCTAAAGATCAGCATCATCATGATCGAGACCACGGTGATCGCCAATGCGATCGACTCTATCAAAGTATCGGTCACATCACTTTGCATATGGGCAAACATAACGGTCTGACCGTTGATGACCGCACTGTAAGGGGTCTCTGTCCACCAGTTCTCGGCCCACGCTATCATCTCCAGGTCAAGCGAGGTGTCGACCACATTGAGCAGAGCCGTGACACGAAGCAGCTGTTCATCAACATCCATACGGTCATTGATCTCCATTCCCTGCGGAAGCGAAAGCGAGTAGAGAAGCAGATACTGGGCTATGAGGTTTTTATCGTCGGGAATCGTTTTGGAGCCGTTCATCACCTCATTAAAGGTCTTGACCACATCGACTAAAGAGGCGGTATGACGGACATCAGGGTACGCAGCATGAAACTCGCCATAAAAGCGTTCAACGGTCTTCATAAACTCCGGCGACTTAATGCCGTCTTTCTCGCCGGAGTCGACAACGATCTCATACGCCATCGGACCGGTCAGGTTATCTTGCATAAACTCAACCGTGGTACGGAACGGTACATCCTCTTTAAAGTAACGCACCGTGTTTGAGTCAACTTTGACCTGCGTGATCCCCCAGCCTATAGCGCCAAAGAAGAGCGTAGAGAAGATCAGGATCTTCACATCGTTTTTCATAATGAACTGTGCATACCGATGGGCGAGCGGGTGATGGCTTTGACTCTCTTCTTCGACCTCTTTTGGTTTGACCTTTGGATTGATTATCGCCAAAACAGCCGGTACAAAAAGAATGGTCAGCACAAAGGCCAGCAGTGCCGCATTCGCTGTTGCTATGCCCAGTGTCTTGATGGGAATGACATGCGAAATACCCAGTGAGGCAAAACCGACCGCGGTTGTCAATGAGGTCAGTAGGATCGGCAGAAAGTTCTTACCGACGCTGTAGTGGATGGCGTCGTGGTTGCCCATCCCCTTGCGCCGTCCGATCAGGTAGATCCAAAAGAGGTGCATGGCATCCGCGATACCGATGGCCACGACAAAGACCGGCATGTTCGCCGTAAAGTTGTTCATCTTGTAGCCCAGCATCACTTGAACGGCGAGAACAATAAGAAAGGTGAAGATAACGACCGAGATACTTAACAGCATTCCCGAAGGGCGTCTAAAGATGATCCATAACAGTATCATCGAAATAAGTAGAACAAGCGGTGTAAACGTAGCTGCATCGTGTTGTCCCAAGTCAATAAACGCCATATTCAAGACAGGTCCGCCGCCAAGGTAGAACTTATAGCCGCTAGCCTCTTCGGCTGCGACGATCGCTTCGACCGAAGCCTTCAACTTGGCAGAGACCTCCGGGTCGTTTCCCGCCTTTGGTGTCATACGGCCGACGATCATGGTCGTTTTGCCGTCTTCACTGATAAGTCGATGGACAGCAGTGTCTTCCGTTTGGATAATACGTGCTTTCTCTGCAAAATCCCCGGCACTCATGGCATCAATATCGTCAATAAAGTCCTCGACCAGGATCTCATCGGGGTACTCCGGGTCTGCATGAACGTATTGGTAGTTGGTCAAAGAGTCCGCACGGGCGATGTACTTTGTCGTCCAGAGCTTTTGCGTGATGTTGTCGATGACATGCAGTGCTTTGGGGTTCATCACCCCGTTTTCATCACGAAAGATGATAGTAACGGCATCGTCATTGCCAAAAACGGCACGGAAGTTGTCATAATCTTTTAAGATCTTTGAGTCTTCCGCGAACCAGATACGGTACGAACCTTCAAACTCCAGGTGTTTAAGCTGTGAGGCAAAAACAAAAGTCATCAGAGGGATCAGGATCGCGATGACCCATCTGAACTTAATAATACTCTCTACAAATTTGTTCATTTTCACTCCTAGAAATGGTAGGCTAGGTTAATGCCTACACGTTGATGTGCGGTCGGTGTTGCAGTAGGATCGTTTGGATCTGACCCCATTAATGCGTATGCTGTCGGTTCTGTTGTTGAAGGGTTGATATAGGCATAGTCTGCTTTCATGCTCAACACATCGAAAAAACGGGTCTGGTACTCAATAGAGTAACTCTGCTCTTCATACTCCAGGTCAACAATAGCACCGGCTATGATCGAGGAGTCCGAGGCATCGTTAAAGGTGTAACGAAGGCCGACAAAGAGATCGTTCTGAAAGATCTGAAAAAGTGTCAGGTCATCAGCAATACCGCTCTCTTGTTTGAACGTATTGTAGTAATAGTACTCACCGATCAGCCCCAGGTCAGCATCTCCGATAACACCGCTCAAAGTATGTTCAAGTCCGAGTCCGAATTGATAGTAGTCTTCGACTCTCAGTTGAACGTTACTTGCCGCTGTATACGTTGTATCAATGACATCTGTTGCTTGTGCTTCCAACTTCAGCAGTGTCGAACCCACGACCATCGTGTTGTAGGTCATCGCCTTATTTACCAGATAGGCCTCTTCATTCAATGTCGTTGTGAACGTCAGGGGATCGGTCTTGGATGCGAACGCACGCTGCCCGTCAAAGCCGTGTTGCAAGATAAAGGCATAATCAACAGGATAGTCACTCTCTGTTGAACCCGACCAGTTCAGATACACAGTAGGACGATAAAGGCTTTCAACACTCTGAATATCTTTGTCATATTCCAATTTACCGACCTGTGTGTTTTCAGGAAAGAAATAATAGACATACGGATATGCGGCCATGGGCTGTTTCTCTTCATAAAGTTTAACGATCAGAGAGATCTCGCCGCTCTCGGTATAGTGGGTATAGGCAACATTCCAGGCACCCTGTTTCTGTGTGTCAAGTCCATCGGTTCGAAAATCTTTGGTGTTAAAGGTGTCAACAACATTGTTGGCTTCCAAAGCGCCCCAAAAACGGATGTTGCGTCCTGCGAAGATCATGTCGTTGTCAAAGTTGTACCTGCCGTAGAACTCATCCAGACGAACAAATGACCGCTCGTTTTTCTCATCACTCAGGTCATAACTGTCCTCTTGTGTGTAGATGGTCGCGGCACTTTCAAAGTCACCTACGCTATAAGCCAGCTCCAGCTGCTGCTGGAGGGTAAAATTGGCCGGGTGTTTGCCGTCAGGTTTGGTGATGTAGCCCTGAGCATCGACACCGACATACCCTTTGTACTCAAACTCTGCATAAAGCAGGTTTGCAAGCAGAAGCAGGCCTAGGAGCGGTCTCATTTTTTGAGCACTCGCTTATGGAAATCTCTCTCTTTCAGGCCGTTTTTAATGCTCTCATCTTTCCAGACCAGGGTCGTCTTTTTGTCGTTTTGATGGTTCGTCATGGTGATCTTACCAATGCGCCATACCCCGCCGATCTTTTTATAGTCTTCGAAAACTGCTGTCTTTAGAAGCTCTCTTTTACGGTCATAGTACTCCACTTTCATCGTAAGAAATGTATCTGCCGTTGTCCAAGAGACCTGCTTCGTGTACCCTGAATTTTTACTGTTGGGAATACGTTCACTTTTGAACATTTTTTTGCCATCTACAGTAACCTCTTCGGCATCACCGCTGTAGTTATACTTGTCGATGTTAAAGGCTGTCAAGTCCTCATATGCAAACTCACTTCCCATAAACGAACCCGACTTGTTTTTAGAAGCGATGCGCTTAACACGTTTAAGTGCCGGCAGGTAGAGCCACTGGTCATCGTCTTTGTCAGCGTGTTCATAACTCAAGAACTTTGTGCCTTTAACATCAGCAGGTGTCAAAAACTCCATCAACGACTTGTCGCCGCCATCTTTTTCAAGCACCAGAGACTTCATGGTACGCTGACGCTCCTGGCCGTTGGCGTTGACCAGAGTCATCACCATCTCCGACTTGGCATCACCGTAGCCGCTCATCACCGCATCACTCTTTTGTGCCAGTTCAAAGTTACTGATCGCCCAGACATTGGCAACCATTGCTGCACTTAATAATAATTTCTTCACTGTTTTGCCTTTAACTTTTTAAACCACTCTCGACGTTTACAGATCATGATCTGCCCCGGACAGACTCCTGTCACAAAGGCAAAAACTGCCATCGTTGCCGGAATATATATTAACCAGTGTACCACATCAAAGCCCGTAAAGTAGATACCAAACCATAACATCAATGCCGGACCGAGGAACCACTGTCTATTCAGCGGGTCAAGTTTTAATTTACACATTTTCACTCCTTGATGTAAACGCTGTTCACATTTGATGTTGACAATGTTAACATAGTAATGTGATCAATGTCAACATTTTCAGTAAAAATTTGATAAAATAGTACTATGATTAAAAAGAAAAGCGACACCTATCATCACGGAAACCTCAAAGAGAGTCTTGTACAGACAGCACTTGAAATGCTCGGCGAAGAGGGTCTTGCCGCCATTACGCTGCGTGAACTGTCACAGCGGTTAGGAACGTCACGTTCAGCCATCTACCGTCACTTCAAAGGCAAAGATGAACTGATGAAAGCAGTTATCCTTGCCGGTTTTGAGCTCTTAAACGAAGCGATAGAACCTAACTTTAATGATAAAGAGCGTCCTCTGCTTGAGCGTTTTCATGCTATGGGCATTGCTTATGTCTCTTTTGCCACGACCAACCCAAACCTCTATCGTCTGCTCTTTGGTGCCGATATGTCTGATGAACGCGAAGAGGTCTGTGAAGAGGAGCGTCCTGATCTGCACAAAATGATGCATGGTGACACCTCAAAAGAGCTCATAGAGAGTGACCCCGATGACGGCTTTCGAAAACTCGTGGCGATCATCGTCGAAGCACAGGAGCGGAAGATCTTTAAAGAGGGTAATCCCGTCTTGATCGCAACCGCTATCTGGTCACTGTTGCACGGCCTCTCAAGCCTGGCCATTGACGGCCATCTCAGCGTCTGCAACAACATCGAAGAGATCTATGAAGTCAACTATAAAATACTTCTGGAAGGTCTTGCAAAAGCCTAACACGTACATTTAACTTCAATCCTTAGTATAAAGAGCCAGGAGGCAGAGTATGTTTAGCATTCTAAACCAATGGATAGATCAGAACCAGATGCTGCTGACTGGTATAGGTATCAGCTCACTGATACTTTCTGTCGCCAGCCTCATTCTACTTCCCTGGCTTGTAGCACAGATACCCTACGACTATTTTGCCCACGACAGACGCGAACCCTCTAAATGGAAAGAACTCCACCCCATATTCCGCTTTGCAGTCTTAGTGGTAAAAAACATCTTGGGCTTTACACTTCTGCTTGCAGGGATCGCTATGCTGCTCTTGCCGGGACAAGGCCTGTTGAGTATTTTGATGGGGCTTGTTCTGATGGATTATCCGGGAAAATTCCGGTTTGAGCGAAAAATCGTCAGCCGTCCAAAACTCCTGCAGTTTATAAACTGGCTGCGTCGTAAACAGAAACAGCCGCCATTAACTTTGGAAATCAGAGACAAACAGTAGACCTTATTGTATTCACTAAGGTGCTGAAAGAACCTAACGTTTTCAACTCAAAAACTCCACAGCACCAAGATGGTATAATCGCGCCACCATTTGTTTGAACACTTCTTGAACACGTCCAAGAAGCTACGCTAGGCGCTATGCCACTAAAGCTTGCCTTTAAAAAGGCAGATGACAAAACAGACATCAATATTACATAATCAAGGGCTACTATGGGACAGACCATAACTGAAAAAATATTCTCAGAACACGTTGGCAAAGAGGTCTATGCAGGCGAGATCATCCGCTGTGACATCGACATGATCATCGGTAATGACATCACAACACCTATCTCGATCAAAGCATTCGAAGAGAGCGGTGCGGAGAAACTTGCCAATCCGGACGGTTTTGCTTTAGTACTTGACCACTTCATCCCGGCAAAAGATATCGCTTCTGCCAACCAGGCAAAGATCTCCCGTGAGTTCGCTTACAAACACGATCTTAAAAACTATTTTGACGAAAAAGATATGGGGATCGAGCATGCCCTTCTTCCTGAAAAGGGTCTTGTAGTTCCCGGTGACGTTATCATCGGTGCAGACTCTCATACCTGTACACACGGTGCACTGGGAGCGTTCTCAACGGGTATGGGTTCAACGGACCTTGCGTTTGGAATGATCACCGGCGGTAACTGGTTCAAGGTACCTGAGAGCATCAAGGTCATCTTCAGCGGTGAGCTTCGTCCGAATGTCTACGGTAAAGATCTTATCCTTGAAGTCATCCGCCAGATCGGTGTTGACGGTGCCCTTTACCAGGCATTGGAGTTTACAGGCAGCACGATCGATACACTGAGTATGGATGACCGTTTCAGCCTCTGTAATATGGCCATCGAAGCGGGTGCCAAAAACGGTATCATCGCCGTTGACGACATCACAAAAGCTTTCCTTGCAGAGCGCGACCTTGCACGTGAACCTAAAATGCACTACTCTGACGACGATGCAACGTATGTTCAGGTCATCGAGATCGATGTCACTAAGCTCGAGCCGGTGATCGCTTACCCGTCACTTCCGTCAAACGGCAAACCTCTAAGCCAGGCTGTCTCTGACAAGATCGCTGTAGATCAGGTCTTTATCGGTTCATGTACCAACGGCCGTCTTTCCGACCTTAAGATGGCAGCTGAGATCCTAGATGGAAAACGTGTTGCACGCCGTACCCGTCTTATTGTCACTCCTGCGACACAGAAGATCCTAAAGCAGGCTGAAAAAGCGGGCTACATGGATATCCTTATCGATGCCGGTGCCGTTATCTCTAACCCAACGTGTGGTGCTTGTCTTGGCGGCTACATGGGAATCCTCGGTGATGATGAAGTAGCAATTGCTACGACAAACCGTAACTTTGTCGGTCGTATGGGTGCAAGAACATCCAAGATCTACCTTGCCAATTCTGCAGTTGCTGCAGCTTCTGCGATTACTGGTTATATTACGGACCCTGCGAGTCTTTAACAACTAAACTCCTTCTAACACCTTTTTATAATTGGTGTAGATGGGGTTTCCCTCCTCAAAATATTCTAAGATCCCTCCGCTGTAACGATCAAATACATTCTCTATCTTATTTAATTCAAATCGCTTTTTCCATGGCAGATCATAACTGTTAAGCAGCATCGAAAACGGTACAGGGTAGTCCGTTCCAAACAGCAGCTTTTCATGCACGTCGTGCTGTTCACTCAAATGACGCAATACCTTTGCCCGAACCGGCGTCAACAGCGCTGATATATCGCCATAAAGATTTTCATGACGCTTCAACATCTCCAGTAATATAAAATACTCTTCACTGAAATGTTTAGGGTTTTTAGAGAATGTTTCTAAAGGATGCCATGGTGAATAACTCAGCGCCATATGCGCACAGATCACCTTCACTCCAACCGCCAGAGGATGGTTAAGCATCTCGATACTTTCACACTCTTTATAGGAGTGGATGCTGCTTTCACTGCCCACATGTACGATCAGAGGAAGATCATATTCAGCGAGCTTCTCAAAATAGGGCCGGTATCTCTCTTCACGGGTATCAACACCCCAGTAGTTTTGTAAGAACTTTGCACCCTTAAACCCTTTTTTCACATAGTGGTCGACCAACTCAAGTGCATCCGGACGTTTAGGATTGATCGAAAAAAACGGCACGATCACATCCGGGTTGGCTTCATACACTGCCAACAGTTCATCATTTGTCGCACAAACGGTTATATCTTTGTGTAAGACCTCTCCTGCCTCATCAACTCGGGCGTCAACCCCAAACAAAACGATCTTCTCCACATGCTCTGAAGCACGTACGGAACTGGTGACTGCCTCAATGTAAGCGTTGTAAGGATTCTTAAGGAGTGCATCGGGATCCAACCCCAGTTTTTTACCAAAAAAACGGATAGCGATCTTGTCGTAAAAACGGTTAAAAGAGACATCACTGCTTAAGAGATGAGTATGGATATCGATAGTTTTCATAATGTTCCTTCTTCTTTGAGGTCAGACCCGTACATCACTCTTTTCTACTGAACTGTGCCATAGAAACGGTAAAAATACCCCAATCATCCACCTTCATCTGCTCTTTATTAAACCCAAAACTGCTAAAAAGCGTGTCAAGCTCATATTGCGAACGTCTTCGCATCACCCATTGTCCCTGCTGATGATTTCCTAAAACATGGGCGATAAAAGCCAACTGTGGATGCCACGGCTGCCCGGTATAGAGCAGATAACCACTGTCGGCAATAAGCTTTGTCACCCCTTTGATCGCCTTGGAGATAAGCGCATTATCACTAAAAAGTTCAAAGACACCGGAGATGACCGCTATGTTGGGTCTGTAATCCTGCGCCTCATAGCTGGTCGGATCAAAGGCGTCTACCTGTTCATATGAGATGTTGTACAGACCCCTCTCTTTTGCCAACATTCTCCCTTCTGCGACATTTTGCTCTTGATAATCACGTACACGGACTTCGATCTGAGGGTAAGCTTCTGCCAGTTCGATCAGATAGCGCGCCGGACCTCCCGCAATATCAAGAATACGCACCGCTTGACCCGCTTCTAAAAGTGATTCGATCTTCTCTTTGATCAAGGCGATGGCATTCACCTTACGCTGGCGGATCCCCTTCCATCCAATACTGTTTAGATAGTTGGCATCGATCAGCTTACCTAAGGCATTACTGCCCTTTGGCTCATTTTCATACACATAGTCCAGCGTCACTCCCGAATCAAATCCATACTTTAACCCCACACGTATCCCATCACTCATACGACCGACTGTATTCATCATAGCCCGCTGTATCTTATAGCCTAATGATTGCCGCCACGGCAGAGAGCCGTAAGCGATCTTGTCACTCTCTCGCTGCATCACATGCACCATCTGTGCCACTGTCTGGGTCTCACTCCCGGCAGAACAGGCTTGTATAAATGTACTGACCGTCTGCATCTCTTGCGCCTTTAGTCTATCGTACTGGTCACCCTCTAATGGAAGAAACTGTTTTTGCAAAGAGGAGAGATTGGCATAAAAATCGCCCTGTACCTTTGCCTCCACAAAGGCATCCTCTTCAGCACATAACAGCTGTGTCGGCACCGTTATGGCACTACTGTCGGCTACAATCCGCGCTGCAGTCTCTGTAAGTGTACTCAGCTGGCGTGACGATATGTCAAACGCTAGCGGTTTTTTAAGCCTAAAAGCCGGTGTTACCAGGGTCATCCCAAAGATATTGGGTGCAAAATCATGTACCCAGGTCGCTGCAACAACGCCTGAGAACAGATGTGCCGCCACAAAAATATCGTCACACTTTTTTTCTTCTCTCTCACATACAAAATGGACGAAAGCGTCCAGGTCGCGTACAAGATCCATAAACTGATCAGTTGCGGGCACTGTCGTCTGCCCATATCCACGTTCAACATACGTATAAAATGTATACTCGGCAAAGAGAGGATCGGTTATCATCGCTGCGAGGGGTTCATCTTCACCCTGCAAAAGACAGATAACTTTACCGTTGGTTCGGCCTGTTGGCGCCCATCTTCTATAAAATAGCTCACTCTTGTCAAAACTTGTAAATGTTGCGGTTCTCATACCGTCTCCTTTAGATTGTTGGACTGCATGTGTGCATGGACTGCTGCAGTTTTGTGACCTCTTTTTGCAGGGTCTCTGCAAAGGTTTGGTCATGCTCATTTTCATAGCGTAACGCTACACCGATATTGACATCAATAACAAATGGGACAAAAAGTACCTCGTCTTTAGGAAGGCTTTTGCCCGCACCGTATAAACAGACCGGTACAACCGGCACCTCTGTAAACGCCTTCACCAGATGTGTAATACCGTTTTTAAAAGGGGCAAGCTTTTCAGGCTCCCCTCGACTCCCCTCGGGAAAGATAATCACGATCTCCCCTGCTTCGAGCGCCTTATGTACTTCGGCTAAAGGGTGACCTTCGGCCTTGGTAGGCTTTCTCTGTAAAGGGATAATGCCGATCAAGGCTTTTGAGAGCCATGCAACAAGCCAGTTTTTCATAAAATAGTCTGCCGCCGCCACCGGTCGCACCTCAGAGACCATGGCCGAGGGAAAGAGACTCATCAATACCAAGGTATCCAGATGACTATTATGGTTAGCCGCAATAATGCACGGCCCTTTTTTAGGCAGGTTTTTACGCCCTTTTACATGCACCCCGGCAATAAAAAGAACCAGAGGCTTCACAAACAATATAAAAAAGAGTGACTTCAACATAAGATCCTCCTAGTAATACAGATAATAGACGTAGTGAAAAAAGAGCGGTGCCGTATAGACCAGACTGTCAATACGGTCTAAGATTCCACCATGTCCCGGCAGCAGTGTTCCCGTGTCTTTGACCCCGATATCACGTTTGACCATTGAGACCACCACATCGCCTACAAAACCGCCCCCGCTGATCAGCATGCCTGCAAAAAGTGCCTCATACCACGTAAAAGGGGTTAGATAAGAGAAAAACATCGCCAAAACGCTCACTGAAACAAAGGCTCCAAGGAAGCCCTCAACTGTTTTGTTGGGGCTTACTTTGGGAATGATCTTGCGCTGACCTATCTTTTTGCCCCAGAGGTACTGTAAAACATCATTAAGCTCTGTCAACAGCACCAAGTACAACACCAGCTCCCTGCCGCCGACATCACTGTCTGCAGCAGGTGTCAGGGTGATCATGTAGGCAAGATGGCTCAGTCCAAAGACAAACATCATCAAACCCCACTGAACCCGGGCGGTGTTCTCTAAAAAGCCCTTTGTCTCCCCCGTCAGCACCTGTCTAAAAGGCAGAAGCAAAAAGAGATAGACCGGGATCCAGATAATAAACATCCCGTACCAGCCTACTCCCGCAAACCAGTACTGCACGATGATGGAGAGGTAGGCATAAAAGATGATCCGCCTATCGGTTCTGCGCGTCGGGATCAGGGAGAAGTACTCTTTAAGTGCTAAGTAACTGATCAGTCCGAAAAAGACCATTGCAACAGTGCTATGCAGCATTGCACCAACCATAAAGACCCCCACAATGATCCACCACGACCAGATACGATCTTTTAACTCTTGTGAACTCTCTTTTTTCCAGACAAATGAGACCGCCAAGGTTGCAATAGCAAGCAAGAGCAGTATCGCGACAAAGACAGGGGCTATCGTTCCGCTAAAGAGCGTAAGAAGTGCATCCATCATGACAGTCCCCCCTTTACACGTCTAAAGGTCGTCCAGACCCCTGACAATGTAGCTATGATCAACAACGTCTCTAACCAAAAACCCGTTTCAACACCCAGACCCAGCAAGAGAGCGATCAGTCCGATCACAAAAGCTCTGTCACTTTTTCCCATCGGTCCATCGTAACGGCGTTCAGTACCGACAACAGCAGCCAAAACACCCGCCATCTCTGTAAAGATGCCCACGATCACAAAAAGCACCAGCCACACTGCCGGAACATTCGCAAGTAAAGCCAAAGGAAGATACATCACAACGTCCGAGACCACATCCCCCATCTCATTGAGTATGGCGCCCAAGTCACTCTGCATATGGTGCTCTTTAGCCAACATACCATCCATAGCGTTCAGCCCCATACGTATCAAGAGACTTACTGGCAGCAGCAACAGACTCCATAACGCGCCATCCGTCACCATAATAGCCGCACCGACAAATGCTGAGAGCACAACTGCGGCATATGTCACCTGGTTTGCACTCACGCCCCGTTTTGCCAAGGTGTCTACCATCGGTCTAAGCAGGTTCTGGAATTTCGGTTTTAGATCGTAGATCGTTATCATCTTCTCTCCTTTGTTTGAAAATATGATTATCAGTTCAAAATACTAGCACTATAAAAGTAAATATGTCAAGTGTCACTTTACACTTTATATTATTATAAGCTTATTTTCTATAAAATACCTTCTACAAGGAGTTACCGATGAGCTTAAAGATGAGTCAGCTGACAAAATTGACGGAGACCCCAAAGTCAACCATTCTCTACTACGTCAAAGAGGGTCTGCTGCCCCAACCGCAAAAACCAAAACCCAACCAGCATCTCTATGATGAGCGCTGTGTGGATATGATCCAATTTATCAAATACCTGCAGAAGCATTTTGATTCATCCATTCAAGAGATCAAAGCTATTGTCGCCCACGACGGTTTTGACTTTTCAAAAGGGTTTGAGACACTGTTACAGACCATTAACGTCATTATGGGGGCTGCACACCAAGAGACCTACACTGCGTCGCAACTGTGCGAACGTTTTAATATCACACCTGAGAGACTGAAGACCTATATTGAAAAAGAGTATCTCTATATTCGCGATGGACACTTTACACAGCGTGAAGTCCAAATTTTGGAGATACTGTGCGAGGGGGAGGAACAAGGTATGTCCATGAAGATCATTGAGAGTTATCTTGAACATGCTAAAGCATTAGCAGAGCTGGAGATCGCCTTGGGTAAAGAGCTGCTAAACAGCACCCAAAAGACCAACAGCGTCGTCAAGTCCTTTTTTGACACCACCCTGATCTTAAAACCATACCTTTTCAATATGCAGACCTTACAGAGCTATCAAAGACAAAAACAGTCATAACGCGTCTCTCCTTTTCAAGTGAGGAAAAGAGAGGTTCTTTCTCCTCTTTTTTACTCCCTGTGCTACAATCATCATTATGCATACACTTACACTCTATGAACTTCTTTTCGCATTTATCCCTGCCGCCATCGTCATAGCCGTAATGATCTACCAGTCCCTGCAGTATAAAACAGCCCTCTACGCGATGGCAAGAATGGTCCTGCAACTGCTTCTTATCGGTTATTTTCTCATCTACCTCTTCGAAGCCGAGACAAGTGCTGTCATCTTGTTGACCTTGGGTGTCATGTTAATAGCAGCAGGCTGGATATCACTGCGCACTGTCGAACAGAAACGCAACGCCCTTTTTATAAAGTCCATCATCAGTATCGGCGTTGGCGGTGGCCTGACACTGATACTTGTCACTCAAGTGGTCATCGGTCTTGACCCCTGGTATCAGCCAAGCTACATGATCCCGCTTGCCGGAATGATCTTTGCAAACACCATGACCGCGATCTCTATTGCCGCAGAACGGTTGTCACATGACCTTTCTAACGATATTCCATACCACCAAGCATCAACACAGGCATACAATGCAGCCCTTATCCCTGTTATCAACGGTCTTTTTGCCGTCGGGCTGGTCTCGTTGCCGGGAATGATGACCGGACAGATCCTCTCCGGTGTCTCACCGCTTATTGCCGCACGTTATCAGATCATGGTGATGGCGATGATCTTCGGTGCTTCAGGACTCTCCGTACTGCTCTTTTTAAAACTTGCGAAGTCAAACTTTTCAAGTAAATAACAGAAGTTTCACACAACAAATACTATACTTCCTTAAAGTAAGAGTATTTACACAAGGCCATCAATGTCGGATCATCAAAAATCAAAAATCAAAAATCAAAAATTATTTGATATTCCATGTGTTATCTTTGCCGGTGGAAAAAGTTCACGTATGGGGCAAGACAAGTCTCTGCTTCCTTTTGGCAGCGCCAACTCACTTGCGGAGTACCAGTACCGACGTCTCTCTAAACTCTTTTCCAATGTCTACATCTCTGCCAAAGAGAACAAGTTTGATTTTAAAGCCCCTGTTATCGAAGACGCACAGAGTGATAATGTGTTCGCACCAACCGCGGGATTTGTGGCAATGTTCAAAGCGCTAAAAGATGAACGTATCTTTGTCTTGAGTGTAGACACCCCTTTTGTCGGAGAAGATGAGATCCGAGAGCTCTTGAATAATGACAATATAGAATTTGATGCCGTCATCGCAAAAACCGCCTCTGGAAGTCACCCGATGTGCGGTATCTACCACCGTTCTCTCTTGCCGGCGTTTAAAGCCATGCTGAAAGAGGACAACCATCGTTTGGGACAGCTGCTAAAAAAATCAAAGACTCTCTTTGTCCCCTTCGAAAAAGAGGAGCCCTTTGCCAACCTCAACCATCCCCATGAATATGAAGCCGCTTTAAAAAATCTTTAGAGGCCTGTCTCCTGTTCACCAACACTTTGTTATAATCTGACTATTACAACTATAAAAGTGAACAACATGAACCTAACCCATTTGGATGAAAAAGACAGACCGAAAATGGTCGACGTCTCCGACAAAGAGCAGACAACGCGTGTCGCAGTAGCCAGCGGTATTATTGAGATGAGCCAGGATGCTTACGATGCTATCGTCTCAGAAAGGACCAAAAAGGGGCCTGTTCTTCAGACAGCCGTCATTGCAGCGATCATGGGAACTAAAAAGACATCTGATCTGATCCCGATGTGTCATCCGCTTAACCTCAGCGGTATCAACTGTGATGTAGACGAACTGCCTGAACTGCCCGGCTTCAAACTGACCGTTACGGCAAAACTGACAGGACAGACCGGTGTTGAGATGGAAGCGTTGACAGGGACGTCTGTCGGACTTCTGACGATCTATGACATGGTAAAAGCAATTGACAAAGGGATGGTCATCCGTCACGTGCAGCTTGAAGAAAAATCAGGCGGTAAAAGCGGCGATTTCTCCCGTAAAGGATAAGCAGTGGCAACAGACAAACCCCTACTCAAAGTGATCGGTGAAGGTGACGAGAGAAAACTTGAACTTGAATATCCATGCAACTGGAAATACAAGATCGTCGGCGCCGAACGAAAAAAACTTGAGGCCGCGATACACTCGGTTATTTTAGAACGTGCCCACACTCTCAACCACTCTAACACAAGCAAGACAGGAAAATACATCAGTTTAAACCTGGACATGATCGTTCATAATGAAGATGATCGTACATTTATCTTTGAGGCACTTAAAGCACATCAAGATATTAAGATGGTATTATAAAGTCACCTGTACATATAGACGCATACACATGAAGGAAATATGATGGATATGGAAAAATTTGAACGAGACATACGTAGTTTTTATAAAAAACGCAAAGCCAAATCTCTTGACAAAAAAGTACTCTCTTTAACAGAACATGTTGAGCAAGAGTGGCATATTGCCAAAGAGGACCTCCGATTTCAAGAGCTGAAGACCATCGCTGAGACTATCTTGGAGGTCGAGACACAGAGCCTTCACGACGAGGTTCAAGACCTTTTGGCACAAAAAGAGCAGGTCGAACGTCAATTAGAACGCAAGTCTCTGGAACTGCAAAACGCCAAATACACAGTTTTCAACACGATTGAAGAGGATATCGCTGCTGACATACCATCTATTCAGCGCGACCTGCATCAGGTCAAACTTCAGTCCATCGACCTCTTTGACATGCTTCAGGAGATGGTCGAATCTGCGATCCTGACCACCCTTGAAAAAGGGCATGACATCGAAGAGACACTCAAAGAGATCGCCAAAGATATCACCTACGAGACCCTTAATGAGGGGACTATGGGAACCGTTCGTATCAGAAAGATCGTCTACACTATCCTACAGAGTGCCATTGGCGTTGCAGAGGCGACTCCAAATGCTGCAGAAGATATCTTACGCGGTACGCTCAAAGGGATCAGAATCGGATTGGTACATGCTATCCGCGACTTCAAACAGCAGCTTCAGTACGTTCCAGAAGAGCTGAAGTCAAGTGTTTTGGCAGATTACGGGGACCTGAATGAGCTTAAACAGACTAACCTGGTCTTTACACAGACTATCCAGTCACTCTCAAGTACAACAGACAAAGAGACAGAGGCTCTCTTGCAAAAAGTAAGTAAAGACATCCACCTAGACATGGATGACCTTATTCTTATCTCAAAAGAGGCAGTCGATGTGGTCAAAGACCGCTTTAACATAGCGACCAAAGATGCCTTGGTTCGTGGTTCCCGTGCACTCCAGTCCGAGAAAGCAAGAGAGGCTAAGCGAATGGGTATTCAAGCCTTTGGTGCCGCTAAGACAGCCCTGGACAACGCCATTAAGACGGCCAAAGACAAAATTGAGAAAAAGTAGAGAACTTTCTACTGCTCTTTTGCTAAAGTAAACATCCCTCAAAATTACGTTTTAAGTCTGCACAGTGGTCACATTATGGGGTCATTTGATGATAGAAACTTTATCCATGAGACATTAAAAAAGTATCAAAATTTAAAAATAGTGCTATAATTCAGACATATCAATATAAAGAATGACGATGAAAAAAATCTCAATAGTTTTTGCAGCCCTGTTTTTAGTAATAGGTATGGCAGAAGGTTTCGCAAGTAGTTCATATAACCAAGTGTTTAGCACGGATAACGCTGATGGAAAGATTGATGCCAAAAGCATAGAAAAAGCTTTTAATGCAAGCGGAATGTATGTTGATGTAAACAATGACATGAACTCTATTTTCGAAAAAAGGTACAAAAAAGTTCACCATAAATCTTATAACCTGGCAATCTTTACTAACAATGAGTTAGTTACTAAGTTGATGAAAAAACATCCAAGCATAGGCTTGATCACACCACTCTCTATGTCGATTTTTTCAGATGAAAAAAACAGGATCAATGTTTCTACTCTATCTTTAAAAGGGATGGCCAGAATCACTAAGATTCCTGAGACAGATCCAGACTTAGTCAAATATGCCAACATGCTTGATGCGGCGCTTCATATGGCACTGCCAAATGGCAGCTACGCAGCCCCAAAAAAGAGTGCTAAAGCTTCAGACAAACAGCTGGTGACTTCGTTTACTGCTGAGTTTGAACCTGAAGACGGTGAGACATATATCGATCTGAAAAATGGATTTAAAGAGGAGTTTGAGAGTGAAATAGCTTCTGTTGGATTTTTAGTACCAAAGTCCTATACGCTTGAAGCTGGTGATTACGATTTTTTCGATACCTACTCTATTATTAGATTTAATGTCATCTTTCCTGTATCCAAGAACCATCCGGATGCCGGTTCATATGCACCTTTTTCACTAGCAATTTACAAGAAAAAGGGTGAGGATACAGTACATATAGCATACCCTTCAATAGATAATTGGATTGGTGATCTTGGTATCACTGACGAAGAGGCGATTAAAGAGGTTAAAAAAACTCAAGGCATGATCTCTGGGATACTTGAAGAACTAACTGAATAGTTTTCTCAGTAGTCACCCCTGAAAAACCCGCTAAGTCTCTGGTCAAAACCGGCCAGGAGACCACTTCCTTCTTCACCTAAAATCAACCAGCCAAGCCTTTTTTAAAACCATCTCTCTGATATTTACAGATTCACGGATTGTCTTGTTGATTAAGTTTTGGAGATGTATAATAATTACGAACGACAATTTTAATTATAACGGAGATTCAGAATGAGAAATATTATTATTGCTACATTGCTTCTAAGTGGTAGTTTAATGGCGGCAGATAAAGCACAGACAAACGCTACAGGTGGATTTTCAGAAAGCATAAACGGTGCCGCATTTTATAAACAGCATTGTTCAAAATGTCATGGCGACAGAGGTGAAAAAAGTCCTGAGGGATCAGCACCATTAGCTGGCAGAGATGCAACTATATTGGCTCTGACGATAAGAGCATATAGAGATCAGAGCAATGAAATTGGAGCTTACACTATGCACAAAAGTAGTCAGATGATGAAGGATGCAACTGTCAACCTTTCCGATAGACACATTGGTGCTCTTGCTAAATATATAAGCGGCTTACAATAATTTAAGTATATATGCTGAACTCTTCGGCATATGGCTTCTCTTTTCCTAGTCCCTAAGGCTTGTATATACAAACTTAGGGACGAGAATCAAGCGTATTAAGTCAGGTTATCATGCTCTTCAAAATATTTGAAGATCTTGCGCAGTAGTGTTGACTCAGTACTCTACTCTTTTTGAAGTTCTGCTTCATCAAGAATAGAAAGAAATCCGCTCTCTTCCCTCGAACCTCTGTCTTTATGGAAAACTTTGCCGTCACTGCTTACGAAGTAGTGTCTTGGCACCCCTTGAGTCTCAAATTCAAAGGGTATTATATGTTGATCTCTTGATAGATATACAGGTATGTACTCTCTGTTTAATCTTTCAATAACAGATTTTTTTGAAAGTGCCTTCTTCTTAAATAGATCGCAGAACCTGCACTCATCAGCACCTATAAATATGTATATGTCTTTATTTTGCTGTTTTGCTATTTCTAAAGCATCATCGTAGTCATGTATCCAGTTTATCTCACTTGCTAAAAGCGATGACATAAAAAGAAGAGGTAATAAGAATTTTTTCATACAATATTTTACACATAAAAGCATTAAAGTGATATAACACCTTAGAAGTAACTATTGGATAAGCGGTTACAGTTTTACCTCTTGAAGCTTTAGTTTTTTTCCTTTTGCTTTGGTCAGTTTAAAGAAGAGAAGATGATATCATCTGAGCACTTCAAATCTTAATATATTTTCTCTATTTATGTTTTCCGAAAACTTCACTTGGATTAAAATCTTGGGAATACATTTTTTCTTGTGTGTGTATATTATATCTATTTATTATAGAAAAATTAGCTTTTACTGAGTTGCATATAGAAGATAAATTTATAAGTAAAATTGTGATAAAATTTTGACAAATCTAAGGAGATTGAATGAAACACAATATTAAAATGGGTATTGCAGCTTTAATAGCTGCATTTATGATGAGTGGCTGTACAGCGATGCAATTGGGTACAACTTTTATGGGCTTTGATGAAGACACACAAAATGCATATGCAGGGATGATGGATACTGTTAGTGAAACAGGTGATCCAGCTCAAGCAATGATGAGAGAGTGGTTAATCACTGATCCAGAGTTAACTGAAGAAGATGTCTTCGATGAGATGAAAGATCTTGCTGGTGAGTATAACATGAGATATGTTGGTGAGAAAGATATGTTCAGACTAATAGAAGCAGAAAATCCTACACCTGAAAAAGTTGTACATGCTAGAATCGCTGAGTTCTGTTCATTAAGTATCGCTAAAGAGATGATGAATCACTCTCGTTTTTACGGTGGGTTTATGCCATGTCGTGTAATTTATGTTGAGTATGGTGATGGCAGAAGATACCTAGTATCAATGGATATGACCCTTGCTCTTTATGGCGGAACTGATGCAAAACCAATTGCTCCTGAGCTAATGGATAAAATGAAAGATGTTATGGTTGCAATGGAAGAGATTCCTATGAAGGCAGCTGGTTATGATGATCAACTAGAAGCTGATAAAGCAATGATCAAATATTACACAGACAATGGCTTTACCAACGAAAGAATGCCTGTTATCGAAGAATAACCTTATTCTTTTTTCCCACCACTCTTTGGTGGGAATCCTTCTAACTTATTAAGTAACTAAGCTTACAAAATTTCTATAAATCAAATTACTTACAAACGATCTAAACACCTTTATTACCGACATCACCAAACATATCTAAGATATCTATCGCATGTCTCTCTCTACGCTGCGATAAGCACTATTACTGATAAAGATCATTGCTAAAAGTAAAAGAGTGCCTGCAGCGTACAGTAGTAATGTCATTATAGACAACATACAGAGTATCAAAAAGAGAAGAAACATAGGATGTTTATGCAGAGCAGCGATTATACATGTTGTTGGTCGTCATAAATCAGACTATAGACTATCTAGGAGCTATCTGAAGGGCTTTATTGGCAAGATAGGATGGGAAACCTGGTGAGTTTGGTTTGTTGTTCTGGAAACTGTTGCAGCAGAGTTGAGCTACTGCATACTAAACTATAGTTTTTAAGGGATAACTCTTTTTATTAACTGAACATATCCGTGTAGAGAGCATCAGCCCATTTATAGACTGAGTTGCCATTTGCTTTACCCTCTTTTTTCCAATCTTCACTGACTGATGTATCTGCAAAACTAAAAGATTTGTCACTCTTGTTGTAAGCATATTCAGAGTAGATATAGATCGCTTGTTCCGGGTTTGTTGCAACAACTGAAAAACATGTA
>JBDLJE010000013.1:0-35921 GCA_039714575.1 Campylobacterota bacterium
TGGTTGAAACCACTGCGGTACTTGCGGTTACTCCAGAAGTAGAAGTTGCGGATGAGACAGAGGAAATAAAAGAAGAAGAACCGCAAGCAGTCGAAGCTGTTGCAGAACCTGTGGCTGAAACGGTCAGTCTCGCTGCGGCAGCACCGACCACTGAAATAGAAGAGGTTGTCAGTATTGAGGAGAGTCTTCCTGTAGCTTTAGCCGCTGTCGCAGTGCAGGCTGAAGTCTCAAAAAAGGCGGCAGATGTATTGACAGAAGAGACGGTTGCTACATCTGCCATAGTCACTCCAAAAACAGTGCCAGTCCAAGAGACAGAGGCGCTCAAACATGAAGCAGAGCCGGAAATAGTTGTAACGGTTGTTGAACCGGAAGCTGAAAAAGACCTTGAAGCAGAAGCGGTTACTGTGGTGCCGGTGGTTGAAACAGCTGCAGTACTTGCAGTCACTACAGAGAGTGTTGCGGTTGCTACAGTACCTGCGGCCGAAAACACCACCCCTGCCGTTGCAACACCGATCATTGAAACTGCAAAGGTTGTCAGTATGGAGGAGAGCCTTCCTGTCGTTGTAGAGGAGAAGGTTGATACAAGTGTACTTGAGCAACAGAGGAGTGAGACAGAAGAACTCATTCCTGTTGAGACGAAAGAAGATGTTGAAGCTGCAGCGGCAGTTGAAACAACTTTAGCACTTGTGGCCACTGAAGAAGCAGAAGTTACTGACAAGAGTGAGAAAACAGAGCAAGAGAAGGAACCGGAAGCAGTTGTAGCGGTGACAGTGTCTGCGGCTGAACAGGTAGTTACCGTTGAGGAGAGCCTGCCTGTTATGAAAGAGGAAAAGCTCGAAGCGCAGGAGAAAACAGAAGTCGTTGAAGAGCTCGAAGCTGATGTTGTGCCTGTCGTTGTCGAGGCTGAAGAGACCGTTATAGCTGAATCTTCTGTTCTTGCATCTGCTGCAGTGGTTCAAGAAACAGCAGAGATTGAGAAACCTGAGACAATAGAAGAAGAGAAGGAACCAAAAACAGTCGAAGCTGTTATTGAACAGGAGCCTGAAAAGAATCTCCCTGTTGTAAAACCTATAGATGACAGCAGGGAAGAAAAACCAAAACCGCGAACACAAGAGGATGAAAAAAAAGCGCAGAAGACCTATAAGAACTATGGAAACAAAGCAGCAGTTGTGACGCCTGAAGCAGAAGAAGAAGAGATGCTGTTACATCAGCGAATAGGTTATTTTATAAGAGACAGAGACGGTGTAGACGGGCTTGGCCGTCTACAAGAGACAAAGATGTTAATTACTCTTGGTGCTGAGTCAGAGCAAAGCATGTATGGTGTAAGCCTGGAGATGGTGCAGTTGGAGTCCGGTAAATTAAAAATTACAGACCAGCCGTTGTACGGGACAGACGGTACAGTTGCAGTGGAGACGCCGGCAAAGAGTGCGAGTGGTCTGGCTCTTAGTCTTGATTACCGTTACGAACAGAAAAACTTTGCCGTCTCAGGTATGATCGGAATGACGCCGAGTGCGGGTAACGATATCTCTCCGGTACCACTGTGGGATGTCGCAGTCGAAGGAAATTTTGATATTTTGAAAACATATGGACGTTTTGTTCAGCGTGCGGTTGTGGATTCGCTGCTCTCTTCTGTCGGAAACAGTGATCTTTATACGCAACAGGTATGGGGACGGGTCGTCAAGCAGGGTGTAGAAGCAGGTGTTCGTTTAGGTGAGGAGTACAAATTCGCGTGGAATCTTGGATATTACCCGGTGATCAAAGGGAAGAACACGCTTGAGAACAGTGAGATAACCACGACTGTTAGTGCCGTGAAGTCTGTCGCTATTGCCAGTATAGACCGTTTTGATGCCGGTCTCCTTCTGGCCTACGATGATTATGAGTTTGACAGCGAACATTACACTTACGGCCATGGCGGTTATTTCAGCCCGCAGTCGTACATGAGGGGTGAGTTGCTGTTTGACATGACACAGCAGTTTTCAGACAGTATACTGTTCGATGCCAGAGCCAGTGTCGGTTATACAAGTTATAAAAACGAGGCGGTCGAAAAATACCCGTTTGAGGCGGGAATAGAGACGTATGCAGCGGACTCTTCAAAGTTCATCAGTGCAGAGACTGCTGTTTTCCTTGGTCTGGCGTTGGGTGACAGTGCCCAAATGATGACGGGAGCAGGCTACAGCAACAGCACGGGCACTAATGAGTATTTTCTCAGTTTTGCCTTCCATATCTATCTGCAAGAGCATCAGATGAGCCGTAAGGACTTCATGTCGATCGATCGTTTTGCCAATACATCAAGGTGAGGATAGACGCTATGAAAAAGAGGTGCGGCCTTGTCAGCAAAATTGAGCAATTTTAGGGGCGGATTGTATTTGTATTAGTAATAGTGATGATATAATCTCCGCCTCTTGAAAGTTTTTACAAAACTGCTTGATCTACTGTTTTTGGACTATCAAACAAGTCACTGTGGATTGCGTCAAAGCTATGAAAGCATAGTTTTGACGCAGCCTATAGAGGTATACACGATCTAACGTAAACGGTAAGCTTTTTTCGGGCTTTGTAAACGGATATTTTGTGTAATTAAATAAAGGAAATATATAGACATGATTGTTAAAAAAATTTGGTCATTTTTGATCTCGATGAAGCTTATGATGCTTCTCATACTGTTATTTGCCATTGCAAGCGGCGTGGCAACGTTCATAGAAAATGACCACGGCATCAACACCTCTTGGGCACTGGTCTACAGTTCACGATGGTTCGAAGCGATACAGGTACTTCTGGGTATCAGTATCATAGGTAATATCTTCAAATACAAGATGTATAAGATGAAAAAGTGGCCTGTCTTTATCTTCCACGTAGGTTTTCTGGTTGTTCTGCTCGGTTCAGGTATCACCCGTTATTACGGGCATGAAGGTGTTATGCATATTCGTGAAGGTGCGAGTGAACACCGCATGTTGTCCTCTGATGCATTTTTACAGATCAGTGCAAAGAAAAACGGCAAAGAGTATTATGATGAAGAGATCGTCTATATATCTGAACTTGGTGGCAGAAAGTTTAACAATAGTTTAGATGTTGATGGCAAAGAGGTTGTCGTAGAGTATAAAGACTTTATCGGTAAAGCCGTAAAAACTGTTGCTGAAGACCCAGCCGGCAAACCGATCGTCGAATTTGTGATCGCGACACCGCAAGGGCCGGAAAAATATTTTCTTAGCAGCGGTGAGTCGGTTGATGTAGGGCCATTGGCTGTCTACTTTGACAAAGAGCCGTCCGTGAACAAACCGTTTATACGTCTTTACAGTGATGCAGAGCCGATCCGTTTTGTATCCAATGTCTCTATTGAGTGGCTGAAGATGGCAGATAACTCGAAAGGTCTCTACAGTGCAAATACGAGCTATACATTCAACGCAGGTCAGATGTATAACATTAACGGTGTTCAGTTTGTAGCAAAGTCAGTGTTTAACAAGGGTTCAGTCAAGATCGTAAGCCAAGAAGACTATAAGGAATCCATGAAGATGCAGATGAAGGGAGAGCAATCTCTATCTGCATTGATCGTAGATGTGACGTATGACGGCAAGCACCGCGAAGTGGCGCTGATGGGTAACGGAAAGCGTTATAAAGGCTTTACGGAGAACTTGAACATGGGCGATGTAGAGCTCTCTCTTGAGTGGGGTTCCAAGATAATGGAGCTGCCGTTCTCGCTCTATCTGCGTGATTTTATCTTGGTGAAGTATCCGGGTTCAATGAGCCCTTCATCTTATGAGAGCCATGTAACGTTGATCGACAAAGAGAACGGTGTGCAAGAAGGATATAAGATCTATATGAACCATATACTTGACTATGGCGGTTACCTCTTTTTCCAGTCCTCTTACGACAAGGATGAACGCGGAACAATTCTTTCTGTCAACCATGACCCGGGCAAATGGCCGACCTATTTTGGATATTTTCTTCTTACTGTCGGGATGTTCTTTAATCTTCTGAACCCACACAGCCGTTTTGGAAAACTGGCGCGTACAAAGTATGAGTATCGTGCGAACGGGTTGATCGTCATGGCCATGCTTGCGGCACTGTTCTATACTGAACCGCTGTCGGCCTCTTCGACACCACAGGCACCACCGGTCAATATGGAGGCGCTTGTTTCAGAGGTGAAAAAGATCGACAAGGGCCATGCCAACCATTTCGCAACGTTATTAGTACAAGGCCGTGACGGGCGGATCAAACCGTTGGACACGCTTGCGATAGACCTGCTCAATAAGATCGCAGGAAAAAACAGTCTCTACGGTCTCAATTATAATCAGGTTGTCTTGGGTATGGCGACCAAGCCGGATGCCTGGAAACAGATCGAGATGATCAAGGTCTCTCATCCGAAAGTCAAAGAGATGCTTGGACTCAAAGAGTCTCAAAAGATCTTCTCTTATGCAGATGCTTTTGACAGATATGGGCAGTATAAACTTGGCAGTGCGGCAGAAGAGGCACTTCGAAAACGTGCGGCTGAACGAGGCAAGTACGAAAAAGACCTTATTAAAGTAGACGAGCGGATCAATATTGCTTACCTGGTCTATTCCGGCCGTTTTATGGTGGTTTTCCCGCTTGAAGGAGATCATAACAACAAGTGGTACTTTCCTGACCATGCGATGAAGAACTTTCCGCAAAAGGCCTCTGCAGAGGTGTATGAGCTGCTTAAAGGAAACAGTGTCGGTTTCTCAAAAGGGCTGGCTGAAGGCGACTGGAAAATGGCGAACAGTGCGATAGACGCTATCAAGTCCTATCAGAACAAGTACGGTGCAGCTATTATCCCGGATGAGACACTGGTCAAGGCGGAGCTTCTATACAATGAACTGAGGATCTTTGAGCGGCTCTTCCCTATCTATCTTATCGCCGGGCTTATCCTGCTGGTACTGATCTTTGTACGTTTGGCAAAGCCGAGTCTGAACCTGAAAACGACCATGCGTGTTATTCTTGCTGTTTTGGTTCTCGGGTTTATCGCGCATACGCTGAGTCTGGGTCTGCGATGGTATATTGCCGGTCATGCACCGTGGAGTAACGGCTACGAAGCGATGCTCTATATCTCCTGGACTATTATCCTGGCAGGTATTCTCTTTGCACGTACATCTGAACTCGCCCTCGCAACAACAGGTGTCTTCTCCGGAATCACCCTGTTTGTGGCACACCTTAGCTGGCTTGACCCGCAGATCACGACAATGGTCCCGGTACTCAAGTCTTACTGGCTGACGATCCACGTTTCGATCATTACGGCAAGTTACGGTTTTCTCGGCTTAAGCACACTTCTTGGTTTTGTATCGTTGATCTTTTATATGATGCTTAACAACGAAGAGAAGCGAGAGCGTATCAGCGTTAATATTCTTGAAGCAACACGTATCAGTGAGATGTCGATGATCGTAGGACTGTCGCTGCTGACGATAGGGAACTTTTTAGGCGGTGTCTGGGCGAATGAGTCATGGGGACGCTACTGGGGATGGGACCCGAAAGAGACATGGGCACTGGTCACCATTTTGGTCTATGCATTTGTACTGCATATGCGTTTCGTACCTATGCTGCGTTCGAACTTTATCTTTAGCGCGGTTTCAGTAATAGCTTACAGTTCTGTTATAATGACTTATTTCGGTGTTAACTACTATCTGTCCGGACTGCATTCGTATGCGGCGGGCGATCCTATACCAGTTCCGGTATGGATATATTATGTCGTGGCAGTTATTGCAGCCGCTATTTTTGCTGCATCTTTCAACCGTGACAAGTTGATGCATATAAAGAAGTAGAGAGACCATACAAGGAGAACAGATGAAACGATGGTTAATAGCAGCGGTTGTGGCTTTTTTAGTGAGCGGGTGTTCTACGCTTCAGGTACAGGTAGACAGTGATCCGGGCTTTGATTTTGCCGCACTTTCAACGTTTGATGTTATGTACACAAAAAAGAATGATAAGAGAGACTTCGCACGTAGTCGGATCAGTAAGATACTGACAGAGTATTTTGAAAAGAAAGGCTATCTCCCCAGTACGGAAAAAGAAGCTGACTTTTACCTGATCGTTCACCTCGATATCAAAACGAAAAGTGAGATAGAGACGAATTATGAGACGATGCAGGTGTACCCAAGAACTGACTATTATAACCGCCGGCCTTACAGACCGATAGGCACGCCAAGAATGTATGCCGATCCTTATCCATACCCTATGGAGGACAGCAGAACAGTTGCCACAACGCGTACTTATGAGTATGAAGAGGGGCGCTTGGTCATAGAGCTTTTGGATGTTAAGCAAAATGCCGTTGTTTGGCAGGGTGTCGCAGAAGACGAACTTTCAGACCTCCCGACACAAGAGGCCAAGAGCGCGTATATTCAAAAAGTGCTGGACGAGATGTTTAGTGACTTCCCATCAAAAGCCGGGGCTTTACAAAAGTAGAGAACGGCTGCAAATAGCCCGGTATAAAAGTATCATCGATTGATTTTGTCTGCTTAAATTTATATCCAATATGATTCTAAGTTGAATCATGGAATAATTAGGTAGATTATATTTATAAGGAATATTTAATTTTAGAAGGTCAGTTTGATCTTTAGAAAACAAACGAGGTATAAGTGGGCCAAAACCGAAGCATTGTAAAAACTTTTATCACTCTTTATATCTTGGCTGCGGCTTTGACAGTGTCGCTGTTTGCGCAGGAGTCTCGTATTAACGAAGAGTTGGCATCGCCTATGACTGAGATCCCATTGAAGCAGGCTATGGGTAAAGAGGCCTATGATGATGCTATAGGATCCGGACGGTACCGTTATATAGGCAATTCGAAATGCCGTCTGTGTCATCGAAAGTTTTTTATCGGTCGTAAAAGAGATGCACATGACTATGCGATGGAGAAGCTTGCCAAAAGCGGTCATGAAGAGAGCCCTCGTTGTCTGATCTGTCATTCTACCGGTTATGGGACAGATACAGGTTTTGTCAGTATGAAAAGTACACCGCGCCTTGCCAATGTCCAGTGCGAAGGGTGTCATGGCCCGGGTAATGAACACGTAAGGTTGATCAAAGCGAAAAAAAAGGGGGGATTCCTTGCCGGTGTGGACCATCCTGAACGGTTGAAAAACATCTGCAAAAGCTGTCATACTCAACGTTGGGACAAGTCATACCACGATCTGCAAAAAGCTTACGACAGCTACAAATCTGCCGATCCAAAGAGATAAAGATGCAAACACTGAGCAGAGCTTTAAAAAAGTATAATATCCCCATCCTCCTCTTTGTGCTCTTCCTCAGTATATCCGCCCTCTCAGCTTACAACTACAACACTCAGAAAAATATTTTTTTAGTTCAGATGAAGAGTGATTCGGGAGCTATTGTCAACTCTATTGCGTCAGCGATGAAACGTTTTCAGGCTATTAAGTCGACGATGAACCTCCAAAAACTGGTCAGCGATGTCTCTTTGGGACTGGAGATCTTTGAATTTCGTTACATAGAACCCAACGGCATTATTAAGAACTCGATGTTTAAAGATGAGATCGGGAAGATATACAGTGCTGCCAGTTTTAAAGAGCTCTTGCAAGAAGAGCGTGAATTGAAGGTGTTTTTCTTCGAGGTGCGCGACTATGTGAAAGTAATGGCTATTTACTATCCGATCTATCGAAGTGGAAAGTTGATCGGCATTATCGACCTGTCGGTCGATGTCTCTGAATATGAGGTGATCACAGGCAGCAAGACGGACTTTGCATTGATGCGCCGCAAGGTTGACATCTTAAACCTGCTTAAATCGATCGAAGGTTCTATTGAGAACAGTCTGGAAGTCTATGAGACCAGTGATATGAACAGCTTTTTACATGCTTATGTAGAGTCAGCACTCAATATTTTCCAGGCTTCGCTGATCAATGCGGATAAGAAGGTTCTTTACAGCAGCAACAAAGGGTTGATCGGGAGGACATTGAATGTAGACGATCTTATTACGCAGGAGCTTATTACTATTGACGGACAACCAACTTACAGGACTATAGTAAAAAACGGTACATTGGGCGAACATAAGGGTACCAAGCTTATGCTTTTGATCGATGCCATGGCATATACGGAAAACGAGCGCCAACTGTTGCGAACGGCTTTGATCACCAGCGCCATTGCTCTCTTTTTCGTCTTTTTTATTGCCAGGGCGATCTACTACACTGCACTGGAACAGTCTCGTGGTGAGAAGGAGCGTCTTGAGCGGCAGGTGAAAGAGCGTACGTGCGAGATCGAGATACTCAGCAAGATCGATCCGTTGACAGGACTCTGGAACCGGGGCTATCTAGAAGAGATGCTTGAGATGGAATTCAAGCGGGCACGGCGTTATATACATGACATTTCGATCTTGCTTATTGATCTTGACCACTTTAAACATATTAATGATACGTTTGGTCACTTGGCCGGTGATGAAGTACTGCGTCAAGTCAGTGATCGTATCAAGAGTTGTCTGCGCGAGACGGATTTTGTCGGACGTTACGGCGGAGAAGAGATAGTGGTTATCTTGCCGGAAACAGAGCATGAAATAGCGGATATAATCGCAAACAAGATCCTTCAAATCATCGGCACAGAGCCTGTCTTGTTCGAAGAGTCTGTTATCAAGGTTACGACAAGTATCGGTATAAACAACCTGCGAACGGAGCATAAAGATCGTCAAACGCTCTTTACACAAGCGGATGAGGCTCTTTACGAGGCTAAAAGACTGGGACGCAACAGGATCGTATATTATAATGTGGCGAGGACTCAAGCCTAAACCATGACAAAGAGCTTCTTCAGAAGAGAGAAGATATCTAGAGCAGCTGCTATGTTAATAGCCTAACGTTTATCATGACACCGTTGACACACACCAAAAGGCACACTGCCTTTCATTCTCAGCAGATGAATACCGGTTGAACCATGTGGGTTATGACAGCCGCTGCAGACGAGTTCACGACCTGGTCTGGATGGGTCGGGTTTACCCTGTGTAGGGTGTGAACTGCCAAAGACAAAACTGCTGATGACATGCTTTCCTTCTGCTTTTTCGGCATGACATGTCGTGCAGAGTTCCCAGATCGGTTTGCGCAGGAAAAACTCATTGTCCGATCCATGCGGATTATGGCAGCGCTCGCATCGGCCGTCATTGACAGGTCCATGAGTATACTTGCTATGGTCCCACGCTTTAGCGGGTTCATGGCAACCTTCACAACTGCGTTTGACCGGATCGCGCACCAGATATTTTGAAGCACCCTCATGTTGCATGTTGTATTCGCCAAATTCACCGTCATGACACTCTGTACAGAGCCAGTTCGATGCCGGGGCATGGCTGTTTTTCTTGGAGACGAGTGTTTTATGGCAATCGTAACAGGTTGTCTGTGTGACATCTTCGAATACTTCATTGTCTTCAGGAATATTTGATGTCATGTTATGGCATGAAGCACACACCTTTTCGTTTTCATCAGTATGAAAAAAGCGTGTATCAAAGTCCTCCGGTTCGTCCTCGAGACCTTCATACAATTCAGGGAGATAGAAAAGTTTGAGCTTGCTCTCTTGCAGTTTGTTGCCTTTGAGATAGGTGCTCAGAGTAAGTGTGTTCTCACCTACCTGGAGCCTGACACTTTTACAATAGGTCTCTTTTTCTGTAGTTACAGCTGTCTTATAGCTCTTGTTATTGTCGAGAGTGATCGTAACAGTGTCTATTTCGTTGGCAGACGCTTTAATGACCACTGTTGCGAGTTCACCGATATAGAGGGTGTTATCTTTAGGTTCCAGGAGTTTGACAGGGGCTAAAGGCTCACTTGCCTCGCTGCCGACGGCAAAAAGAAGCAGGAGGAACAGGAGTCTTAAGTAGATGCGGCCCATATTATTTCAGGTTTACCTTCGGCGTCTCTCTGTCATAGTGGCGACGTGCATGACATGCCGGTGCACATGAACCACCGTTCTCCGTTTCGATGAAGCGGATCGGGAAGTTGATCTTTCCGAATTGTGTTTTCTTGCGCAGGTGGTGTGGATACTCTTTTGTACCGTGGAAATCGTGACATGCACGACATGTACGTCCCTTCTCTTTATTAACATGAACGAAGTGCATGTTCTTGTCACCGTTTCTGAAGTTGGTCGACGTTGATGTCAATTCATCGTTGATCTTTTCCGGTTCGTGGCACTCAAAACAGATATAGTTCTTTTGGTCAAATTTTGCATAGAATTTTTTTGGAAATGGTTTTTTCAGCATTCGCAAGTTGTTTGAACCATGCGGATTATGACAGGCCGCACAGTCTCCCCAGAGAATAGGACCGTGCCAGTCTGGGTTTTTATCAAGGTGCTTTTGCATATTGCTAAGTTTGAACCCATCTTCATCAGTTACAAGGGTCTGGTTGTGGCAGCTAAGGCAGAGCTCTTTAGACGTGTCTTTGATCAGGAACTTAGGGTGTTCAGAACCGTGCGGATCATGACACTCAAGACACTTGCGCGGACGATCAAGTGCTCCGTGTTTGGCAGAAACAGTACTTGTCCATACCTCTTTATCGGTGTGACACATAACGCAGAGATCCTTTTTACCGTCGGCTTTCAGCTGGTACAGGTGATCTTCCGTATGCGGGTCGTGACAGTTCGTACACTGGTCTTGGACCGGCGGGTGGATGTTTGATGTGCTTTTCAGGAAATCACCCTTTGCCTGGTGACATGAGGTGCACAGTTCATTAATACTTGAGGCGACCAGGAGTTTTGCGTTGTCCGATTCATGCGGATTATGACAAGCGGTACAAGCACCTGCCGCTACCGGACCGTGGATGAACTTTTTGTCATCTTTTGGCTCGTGACACATGGCACACAGCTCAGGCGGATCCATAACAAGACCGTCTTCACCTTTTGCATCCGTATGACATACGGTACAGTCTCCCCATTCGTATGGAGGGTGAACAACTTTTTTTGATGAGCGCAATGCTGTTCCATAGAGCTTTTCATCGCTTGTCAATGTGCTCTCTTGTGCTGTTGATGCATTTGTTTCAGCCGTTTCAGCGGCTAAGAGAGTTGAGCTTAGCAGCAGTAGTCCGGCCAGAATGCCGGTTGCATAAAAATGTCTGTTTTTCAAGTGTTTGCCTTTTGTGTAAAATAGATCTTTAATAGAGACGTTGAACCGCTCTAATGTTTATAATGGACGCTCAGATAATGACAGAAGATGTTCAGCGAGTGCGCGCATATCTTCTTCACTCAGAGTTCGTATTTTGACAAGCTGCGGGTTCATCACCGGGGCTCGTGCAGGGTCAACAATAGGTGTCCCCTGTCCTTGCAGATAGGTGATGAGTCCACTGATCTTGCCCATATAACTCTTGCCTATCGTCTTAAGAGAAGGGCCGATCGTGTCAACATCCGGTTTATGGCACATGACACACCCTTTGGCCTCAAAAATACTTTTGCCTGTTGTGTTTTCAGCGGCGGCGCTAGTAAGAAAAAGCGTCGTTGTAATTGATAGACCTAAAATTAACTTATTCACTTAATTGCCTTTGTTAAATTAACTGTTATTCTCGATACTATCATAATATTTTTTCGGTTTTTATTAATAAATATATATTATATGTAAAGTTTCTATAATTTGGTGGCATTTAGGACTTTTTTCAACACAAAAGGTGTTTTAAAACAGTAGCTTTATTGTCTTAAAACGCCCTTGTGCATTGTGTTGTAGGTGAGAATGCCGGTAGTGGCGAATGTATAACTATGCAGACAAAAGTCTCTTGATGTTTAAACTATCATAACAAATCGATGTTAACTTTTTGGTTTTTAAATTGTATTTGTGAGAGCTGTTATAATGGATTTATGATGTTGCTTTCAAAGCGGTGGAGAGCAACCCTTTCTTTAGTTAAAAGGTGTCATGATGAAGGCGCAGTTCTTAAACGACAGCGGTGCACTATATCCTATTATCGGCGGACCGATGTATCCATGCTCTAATCCTGAACTCGTAGCGGCTGTGTCAAACGCCGGCGGTATCGGTATAGTCCAGCCTTTGACCCTGACCTATGTCGAAGGGTATGATCTTCGTGAAGGCCTGCAGTATATCCGGTCATTGACAGAGCGGCCGATCGGGATGAACGCTTTGATCGAAAAAAGTTCAAAAAAGTATGAAGAGAAGATGAACGCATGGATCGATATCGCCTTGGAAGAGGGGGTGCGGTTTTTTATCACCTCTTTGGGCAAGCCCGACTGGGTGGTGCAAAAAGTACACGCTTACGGCGGCAAAGTCTACCATGATGTGACGGACGCTGCATGGGCAGAGATCGCACTCAATTCAGGGGTTGACGGTTTTATTGCTGTTAACAACAGAGCAGGGGGTCATGTCGGGCTGAAAGAGCTGTCTCAACTGCTTAAGGAGCTGCAGGTTCATAACTTGCCGGTTGTCTGTGCGGGCGGGGTCAGTGACAGAGCAGGGTACGAGGAGGCGCTCTCTTTAGGCTACAGCGCCGTACAGATGGGGACACGTTTTATCGCTTCGCGCGAATGCAAGGCCTCAGACGATTATAAACAGGCTATCGTAGAGGCAGATGAAGAGGACATCGTTCTTACACAGAACATCACCGGCATACCTGTCTCGGTCATCAATACAGGCTACATAAGAAAGCTCGGTCTTCTTCCCGGAAGGTTTGCAAGATGGATGCTGACCCACCCTCAACTTAAGTATCTTATTCGGATGATCTACGCCTTAAGATCACTGAAAAACCTGAAAAACGGTATGTACGCCAAAAAAGGCGAACAGGAGTTCTGGCAGGCGGGAAAGAGCGTTAAAGGCATTACCGAAGTCAAAACGGTTAATGAGATCTTTGATGATCTTTTAACGTATTAAATAAGAGATAATGACGTTTTACAGCCTCAAAATAGCATATATGCCTGGATGGTGTTAGACCATCTAGGCTATTAGTTAAAACCCTGCCTCGAATACAATAAAATCTATTTATCTTTACGCTATACTTTATTACAATCGATCTTTTGCAAAGGTAGAACATGCATACACTGCTTGACGTCTCAGCCCTCTATCACAAATGCGACAGTTCACTCTTGTCCTTTTCAACGACTGAAGAGCTGGAACTGCTGGAACAGCCCCTGGGTCAGGGCAACGCGCTCGAAGCGATTGAGTTTGGCACCAACATCGAACAAGAGGGGTACAACCTTTTTGCCATGGGCCCTTCGGGAGGCGGTAAGCACTCTGCCGTTATGGCTTTTTTAAAGAAGAAGACAGAAGGTGAAGCCGTTGTGAGTGACTGGTGTTATGTCAACAACTTCAAAGAGCAGCGTACGCCCATCGCCATCGAACTGTCAGCGGGTAAAGCAGCACTTTTCAGAGACGATATTGATGAGCTGGTAGAGCTGTTAAAAGCGATCCTTCCTGCTGTTTTTGAAAGCAGTACCTATCTCAATGAACGGGAGATGATCAACCAGAAATATATCGATGCACAGGCAGAGATCTTTATGCAGCTGCAAAAAGAGGCGCTTAAGCATGATGTCTCCATGAACACCTCGTCTGCCAGCCGTGTTACCTTTGTGCCGGTTATCGAAGGAAAAATACTTACTTCTGAAGAGTTCAAGGCGTTAAAAGGGAAGCAAAAAGAGGAACTTAACCGCAAAATGGGTGAGTTTGAGCTTATTGTCAAAGAGGGGCTTCGCAAGGTCGGCGATCTTAACAAGGCACAGCAAAAAGAGTTTAAAGCGCTCAACCGAAAGATAACAGAAGAGGCAGTTGAATCACTTATCGACGACGTGCGCAGCAAGTATAGTGGTGCAGAGAAGATCATTGACTATCTGAATGCTCTGCAAGAAGATATTGTCAAGCATGTTCAGGATTTTATCGTCAAACCGGACGATATGGGGATGCCGTCGTTTATGCAGGAGTTTTATACCTCTCCTTTTGCCCGTTACAGAGTCAACCTCTTTATTTCGCATGAAGAGAAGAGTGCCGCGCCGGTCGTCTATGAAGACAACCCGATCCATCAGAACCTGATAGGCCGAATTGAACACGCATCGCAGGTCGGTACGCTGGTAACGGATTTCAATATGATCAAACCCGGTGCACTGCACCGGGCCAATGGCGGCTACCTGGTACTTGACGCCAGAAAACTGCTGATGCAGCCCTTTGCCTATGAAGGGCTCAAACGTGTGCTGCGCTCCAAAGAGATCCGTATCGAATCATTGGCGCAGCAGTACTCTTTAGTCAGTACGACCTCACTGGAACCGGAACCGATCCCGCTTAATGTCAAAGTCGTACTGATCGGCGAACGGATGCTCTACTATCTTCTGCACCACTATGACCCGGACTTTAAGGAGCTCTTTAAAGTGAGTGTCGATTTTGAAGATGAGATGCCGCGAAGTGATGAGAACCTTCTGCTTTACGCCCGCATGATCGGAACCATTGCGAAGCAGCAGAACCTGCTTGCGCTAACGTCTGAAGCTGTTGAAAGGGTGATCGAACAGAGTTCGCGCGATGTTTCGCATAGTTCAAAGTTTTCTACCCATCTCGGTACATTGGCAGACCTGTTGAAAGAGGCAGACTACTGGTCGAAAAAAGGCGATCATAAAGCCATCGAAAAAAGTGATATTGAAAAAGCGCTCACGGCGCAGACAGAGCGCCTTAACCGTATTCAGATGAAGCTTTATGAACAGATCGATGAGGGGACGATCATGATCAACGTCAGCGGCAGCGCTGTCGGCCAGATCAATGCCTTGAGCTATATCTCTCTCGGCGGTCACAACTTCGGTCTTCCTTCGCGCATTACCGCCAGGACCCGCATCGGTAAAGGTGAGATCATTGACATTGAGCGTAAAGCGGAACTTGGCGGTCCGATCCACTCCAAGGGGGTTATGATCCTAACTGCTTATCTTGGGTCGACCTATGCCCCTGACCTGCCGCTGAGCCTCTCTGCATCGCTGGTGTTTGAGCAGACCTATGGGATGATCGAAGGCGACAGCGCCTCGTCGACGGAGCTCTATGCACTTCTCTCCTCTCTTTCGGGATTGGCGATCAAGCAGAACATTGCCGTGACAGGTTCGGTCAACCAGTTTGGCGAGGTTCAGCCCATCGGCGGTGTCAATGAGAAGATAGAGGGCTTTTTTGACATCTGCATGCGTAAAGATACTGATGGCTCTTTCGGCGTCATTATTCCGCATACCAATGTCAAACATCTTATGCTCAAATCGGAAGTCATCAAAGCGGTAGAGAAGGGGACTTTTGCCATCCATGCCGTTAAAACGATCGATGAGGGCATCTCGATACTGACAGGGGTTGAAGCCGGTGAAGCGGATAAAAAAGGAAACTTTGCGAAGGATTCCGTCAATGGCAGAGTTGTTGCGCGTCTGCAGGCACTCTCTGAAACGGCTCGGCAGTTTAGCCATCCTAAAAAGGATGAGACAAAAAAGGTCAGGCCGAAAAAGAGCGATAGCTAGAACATAGCCCTTTATGCCTGGAACACGCTGTCAAGAAACCGTGTATCTTTATCTTTGATGACTGGCAAATCAGCTTCTTCTTTTGATACCTTGACCCACTACTATTTTAACATATTAGCTCTCCGGATAAGTGCTTTGTGCTACAATAAATGTAGAGCTTTAAAACAGCTTTATATTAGCAAAAGGCGGTAGGCGTGTTTGAACATTCTGAGGCGTTGTTGCAGGCTGTCGGAGGGCTGGGCCTGTTCCTGTTCGGTATTGCTGTTATGACTGACGGTCTGCGCGCCTTAGGTGCAAAGAGCATGCGTGCCGCCTTGATGCGTTTTACCAGAAGCCCGCTCAGCGGCGCTGTCACAGGGGCTATAACAACGGCGATGCTCCGCTCGTCAAGTGCAACGACAGTTGCGGCAGTCGGTTTTGTCGGGGCAGGACTGCTGACATTTTCCCAATCACTTGGGATCATCTTCGGGGCAAACATCGGAACCACGATCACCGGCTGGATCGTCGCACTGCTGGGCTTTAAACTGCAGGTGGGTTCTATGATGCTCCCCTTTGTCCTTATCGGTGCGATCATGCGGCTTTTTGGAAAAGGTCGTCTTTCACATGTGGGCTACGCCATTGCCGGGTTCGCACTGGTCTTTGTGGGTATCTCTTTTATGCAGGAGGGGATGAGCGGATTTCAAGGGCTGATAACCCCCGATCAACTCCCTTCCGATACCTTTATAGGACGTCTGCAGCTGGTGGCATTCGGTATTTTGTTTACCCTTATGGCCCAGTCATCGAGCGCCGGGGTGGCCATGGCACTGACGGCGCTTTACGGCGGGGCGATCAATTTTGAGCAGGCGGCTGCACTGGTGATCGGCATGGACGTAGGGACGACTGTTACGGCAGCCCTGGCAACGGTCGGCGGCTCTGTCAATGCCCGTCGCACCGGTTTTTCGCATGTCATCTATAATATCTTTACGGGGATCGGGGCGCTGCTTCTTATTACGCCGTATATGGCAGTGGCGGATGCTCTGTTCCCGGGAGAGCTGGTACAAAATGCCGAGATCTCTCTTGTGGCGTTTCACAGTACATTCAATATTATCGGGGTCATTATTGTATTGCCGTTTACGCATCAGTTCGCACACCTCATAATGCGGCTGATCCCGGACAAAATGCCGCGTTATACACGTAAGCTCGACGAGATCTTTCTTGAACAACCTTCAGTAGCGTTAACGGCGGTTCAAAACAGTATCTACACGCAGATGCTGGCCCTCTTCGCACACGTCAATGCGATCTTGGGTGACAATAAGAGTGGAGGACGTGCCAACCTGGCAGAACTTCAGCGTGCGCTGGACATGACCCATGCCTACATCGACCGTATTCACCTTGATGCCGGTTCCGGAGCACAGTGGAAACGGCTGGTCGCCATGATCCATACCCTTGACCATCTGCAGCGGCTGCATGAACGGTGTGAAGAGGAGGAGGAGCGTGCCATCACCGTTAGAGACAGTGAGCAGTTTACGAATGAGCGGATCTTGATGACGGATGCGATCAGTAAGATGATCACTGCATTGAAAGATAAGAAATGGCATGAGACAAGCAAGTGTGCGCTTAAGACCAAATCAAAACTATATAAACATGTCCGTCCCTACAGAGAGAAGGTGATGGCAGAGATCGCCCGCGGCGAGATCGATGTGCCAAAAGGTACTGCTTACCTTGAAGGGGTGCGCTGGCTTAAACGGGTCAACTGGCACCTCTGCCGCATCACCCACCACTATGAAGATGCACTGCTTGCTGCGGGGCGTTAAAGCTTTCAGCCTCTTATATTGAAAAGAGCTGTAGAGTTAAAAATGTCAGGTTGACCACTAAACCTGCAACCGGGACCCAGTAGGGGATAAGATAGGCCCCTTCCGGATCTGGATGTCGGCGTTTTATACGTATCAAGGCTGCATTGACCACGGTGAAGACAATCAAGATAAGAAAGCTTGTCAATTTAGCCAGCGTGACCAGCGGCAGCCACAAGGCAAATCCCAAGGTGACTATGCTGACAAGAAGTGTTGCGATAACAGGTGTTTTTGTCTTGGCATTGACATATGAGAGCGGTGATGGGAGCCACCCTTTTTTGCTGATGCCGTAGACCATGCGTGATGCCATAATGATCTGTATCAGTGCCCCGTTGATGATGGCGAATATGCCGATAACCGTAATGACAGTCGCCTCTTTTCCGGTGGCGTGTTCATAGATAGTGGCAAAGGGCGCATTGGTCGTTGCAAGCTGCTGAGGGGTGAGAAGCAGTACACTGACGAGCGATACACTCAGGTATAGCAGCGTGGCGATGATTAAAGAGAGAAGTATTGCCTTTGGGTATGCCTTGGAAGGCGTTTTGACCTCTTCGGCGATGTTGACCATGTCTTCAAAGCCCAAAAAGGCATAAAAGGCTAAAAAACCTCCCAAGGAGATGGTATACCAGACATCCCACTCAAACGGCGGTATAAGCTCCGGTACTCTCTCTGCCAAGGTCGGCAAGACCGGCAGGCCGATCCACAAGATAAGAAGCAGTCCGCCGATCTCGATAAAGGTGATGGTGACGGCAATGGCAACCGACTCGCCGATGCCCCAGATAGCGATCAGGCTCAAGACCCCGATCAGCCCCAGCAGGGCGGCCCACTCCGGCAGCGGTATCAGTTCTGCAAGATAGCCGGTAAAGCCTCTTGCAATAGTCGCTGCAGAGATCAGACCGGCCAAGGCGATCGTCAAACCGATAATGACCGACAGGTTGGTCGAACCCAGCCCTTTTTTGACATACAGTGCCACGCCTGCCGCATCGGGGTAACGTGACGCCAGTTCACCGTAGCTCAGTGCAGTGAACGAGACAATAATAAGTGCTACCAAAAAGGAGAAGGGTGCGTACATGCCGGAGGTGTTGGCCACCTCGGCAATGAGGACGTAAATACCTGCGCCCAAGATGTTGCCCAGCCCGTAAAAGAGCAGCATCGGCATGGTGATCTTACGGAGAAGCTGCTGCGGTTGTGCCATGCTCGCTTACTCTTTCGAGCTCCCTTGGAAAAACTTGCTCAGTTCTGTCGGGAAGGGAAAGATCAGTGTGTTGGTCTTGTCGTTGGAGATGTCGCTCATGGTCTGAAGGTAGCGTAGCTGAATGCCAAGGTCGTTTTGACTTAGGTTCTTAGCCGCAGCGAGAATGTTCTCACTCGCTTCAAGCTCACCCTTGGCGTTGATCACTTTGGCACGGCGTTCGCGCTCTGCTTCAGCCTGTTTTGCAATGGCACGGACCATGCTCTCATCAAGATCGATATGTTTGATCTCGACATTGGAGATCTTAATGCCCCAGGCATCGGTCTGTTTATCGAGGATGCTTTGAATATCGAAATTGAGCCGCTCGCGTTCCGCCAGCATCTCATCGAGCTCATGCCCGCCCAGTACCGAACGCAGTGTCGTCTGTGCGAGCTGACTGGTCGCGGCATGAAAATTCTCCACCTGAATGATCGCTTTTTCCGGGTCAAGTACGCGGAAGTAGACGACGGCATTGACATGTACCGAGACATTGTCATGGGAGATGACATCCTGTGTCGGAACATCGAGAACGATGATACGCAGGTCAACTCTGACCATCTGTTGAATAAAAGGGATCAGTATGATAAGCCCCGGCCCTTTAACACCGCTGAAACGTCCCAGGGTGAAGATAACGCCGCGCTCATATTCGCGCAAAATACGGATCGCCATCGCTAGTAAAAGGATGACTAAGACGGTCACATAGACCATGATCATAGGTAGATCTAAAAACATTGTTTACTCCTTTATATGTAATACAAGGCCATCGAGTTCGACAACCTGAACTTTCTGACCGACGGTCAACGTGCTGTCACTCTCTGCAAGCCATGTTTCGCCATGGCAGAGAACACGGTAGCCGTTCTCATCTGCTTCGAGTACTTCAGCGACAGCGCCGACCATCTCCTCTGCACCTGTGACCACTTTGGCCGATCGTGAACGGATAAAGAGCCGCATTACCAAGATGAAAAAGGCAAGGCTGACCAGACTGAATGCAATGACCAGCGGAAGAGAGACACTGCTGCCAAGGGTGTCGGCATCAAAGAGCAGCAAGGAGCCAAAGGCAAAGGCGACAACCCCGCCTATGCCCAAAATACCGAATCCTGAGACGAAGACCTCGGCGACCATAAAGGCGATACCCAAAATGATCAGCAGCAGTCCTGCATAATTAAAAGGGATCATGTTCAAGGCGTAGAGGGCGATGATACCGGAGATGACGCCGATAACCCCCGGGATAATGGCCCCGGGATTCATCAGTTCGAAGAAGATACCGTACATCGCAATGAGCAGCAGTATATAAGCGATGTTAGGGTCGGTGATGATAGCGAGGAAACGGCTCTTCCAGTCGGCTTCAAAGCTTACAATAGTGCTCTCTTTGGTCTGCAGTTCAGCCGTTGCTCCCAAGAGCTTTACACTTCGCCCGTCAACTTTTTCAAGCAGTGATGCCGTGTTGCCCGCGATCAGGTCAATCACACCCAGTCTAAGGGCATCTTCGGCAGAGAGACTTTCAGCAGACTCTACGGCATTGACGGCCCAGGTGACGTTGCGATCGTTCATCTGTGCAAGACTGGTGATGTACGCAACGGCATCGTTGACCGCTTTTTTCTCAGCTGTTGTTTTAGTACTCGCATTTGTATCTAACTGTTTTGGCGGCTGCATCAGACTGATGGGTGTTGCGGCGCCCAGGTTGGTTCCGGGGGACATTGCCGCCACATGTGAGGCATATAGCAGGTAGGTTCCCGCACTGGCGGCACGTGCCCCTCTTGGCGCGACATAGGTGATAACGGGGATGGAGCTGTTGGTAATGGCCTGGATCATCTCACGCATGGAGGACGATAAGCCGCCGGGTGTATCGAGCTCTATTAATAAAGCTTCAGCATGTTGCTGCTGTGCAGAAGTCAGAGCGTCTTCGAGTATAGCAGAAGTGGCAGGACCAATCGCCCCTTTTATCTCTACTTTCAAGATTACAGACTCTGCGAAAAGCGGTAAAAGTGTCAGTAGAAACAGAAACAGTAACCGTTTCATCGTATCGACCTATATGTTGGTATTTAAACATAGTTATAAATCATGATAGCTTAGAAGCAAACGCAAAGTCAAGGTATAATATTTGTCAAGAGGTCTCTTATGGAATGTAAACGTTGCCTGCAAAGCATATTGACAAGTTTGAGTGCCTTTGCTATTTTCCTGTTGGCCGGTTGTTCAAAACCTGTCAGTGGTCTGTATCCGCCAAGTCCGGATCAAAATGACACTAAAACGGTATACGTTGTCAACGCCTATGGAAATCACTCCGGTATAGTGATACCTAAAAAAGATGCAGAACCTTATATGCACACTCTTGATGCGTTTAAAAGTGCCCGTTACTTGGAGGTCGGATGGGGAGATGAAAGCTTTTATCCGGCGCAGAAGGTAACGTTTTGGTTGAGTATGAAAGCAGCACTTTGGCCTACTGACGCTGTTATGCATGTTGTCGGGCTTCAGAAAGATCCTTTAGTGCATTATCCGAGCAGTAATGTAGTCGCCTTGGAACTTTCAAAAAAAGGGTTTATCAGGTTGGTCGAGTTTATCGATAACAGTTTTGCGCTTGACGAGAATGGAGAGGTCATTAAACTGGGCAGGGGCCTTTATGGTGCAAGCTGGTTCTATCGAGCAGAAGGGACGTTCTATCTGTTTAATAACTGTAATGACTGGAGTGCAGATGCTATTCGTGCGTCTGGATTCCCTATAAGTACATTATATGTATTAAAGGCAGACAATATAATGTACCAATTGAGGCAGAACAGGCCTTAAGGGTACCTCTATTTTTCTAACGGTACATAGATCAATACGTCCGAAGGTGCTTTTTTCATCAAATAAGAGGCTGTTGAACCATACAGAACAGTGTCGGAGACTTTGACACCGTGCGTACCCAGTATGACCAGATCATTTTTATGATCTACAGCTGTTTCAAGCAGCATCTCACCGATAGGTGAGAAGCCTTCAATGACCTCGGCATTGTCCATTCCGAGACTTTTTTGAAATGCTTCGACATCCTGCTCCACCTTAGCTCTGACTGTCTCTTTGTACTCCTCTCTGTCGGTCTCAAGGTTATAAAAATCTATACTGTAATCGCTGATCTGGGAAAAAGCATAAGAGATGTTGATATCGGCATCTTTAAAATGCTCTTTTGCAAAGAGAATGCTTTTTTTAGAGGCTTCAGAGAGGTCGGTAAGTGCTAGAATATCTTTATAACCATCTGTGACAGGGTTTTTAATGATCAGTACCGGTAGATGGCTTTTTTGCGCAACATGATGGGCAGTCGAGCCGAAAAAGACATCTTTGATACTCTTTTTGCCGTGGGCTCCGATGACGATCAGATCACTCTGCAGTTTTTCGGATTCATAGACGATATCATTGGAGGGCTTTCCTCTTGTTATTGTTACAAGATACTCTACCTCTGCTTCGACATTTAAGGCATCCATTTTAGCGGCTATTTTTTTCCTGATCGTCTCTTCGCCGTCAACATCGCCGAAAAGTTTGTCAAAGAGCGGACTATTGATGCAGTGCAGTACCGTTATCAGGGCATTTTCCTCTTGAGCCAGAGAGATCGCTCTTTTTAAAACCTCTTCTGCCATTGCGGATGTGTCTATCGCTGCGATAATATTGTTTAAAACTGCCATAACTTTTTCTCCTTTTAATTACTGAAAACCAGTTTGTGGAACATTATTTAATAATACTACCGGAATTCTGAAAACTTGATAATTATCTGAAAACCTCCAATAATATCTTTACGTCTCCAACTCCATCTTTAACGCCAAAAATTCGAGCAGGTCTTTGAGCGTAACGATACCAACCATCTTTCCGTGTTCCAGTACCAGCAACCGGCTGAGTCCGTTCCCGCTCATTTTGCCCAGGGCCTCATTGACAGGAGTGTCCGGACCAATCGAATTATCCGGACTCTGCGGCTGCATCAATTCGCCAACTCTAAGATGGTGCCACTCTTCACGGGGAACTGTTTTGAGAGCCTGAGTTGTGATAACCCCTGCGACTCTATGGCCATCTGCCACAGGAAACATTTTGTAGTGGTAGTGATAGACATACTTGTCGACGAACTCCTGCAGCGTTATGTGCGAGGGAACAGTAACAGGGTTTGGGTTCATGAAGTAGCGTACCGTTTTTCCTCCGAATGAACGCTCCATCAGCAGATGCTGGTAGGAAGCACCGGCAGCATTGAAGATAAAATAACCGATCAGGATCCACCATAGACCCCCGATGAAATTGCCTCCGAGAAGATTTAAAAACCCTATGAACATAATGGTCATGGCAAATATCAGGCTGATACGTGAAGCCAGTCGGGTCGCCCAGTAGATATCACCTTTTATCCACCATAGGACCGAACGGAGTATCCGTCCCCCGTCCGTGGGAAATGCCGGTATCATATTAAACACGACAAGCAGCATATTGATACCGCTGAGATAGCCTAAGATTCCCATTACGGGTATCGGTAATCCGAGGCGCTCCCCAACCAGATAGAGAGTACCGAAGAGAATAGAGAGCATGAAGCTGGCTATGGGGCCTGCTATGGCCATGAGAAATTCTGTTTTTGGGTTTGAGGGCTCTCCCTTCATCTCGGCTATGCCGCCGAAGATAAAGAGCGTAATGCCGCGGATCTCCAGGCCATATCTGCGGGCGACCAAAGAGTGGGAAAACTCATGGATGATGATGGAGACAAAGAGTCCGATAGCGCCTGAGAGACCCATCAGCCAATAGGTCAGATCGGCAAGCTCCGGGAAATAAGCAGGGAAAAGCTCTTTGGCCAGCAGCCACACCACCAAAAAGAGGATAACCACCCAGCTTGCATCGATGGATACGCTAAAACCAAGCAGCTTAAATAGGGTTATTTTGTGTCTAAACATCTTTAGCTTTCGTTGTCGGTTGAGGTGTTAATCGTGTTGTTCTTTGTAAAAGAGCCCGATCAATGAACTGACCTCTTCGCCCAAAAATTCCAACATGTCATCGACGGAGAGGATACCGGCAAGGTACCCCTCTTTATCAACGACCGGCAACCTTCTGATACCATGTGTGCGCATACGTTCAATACTCTCATAAACACCGTCCTCCTCGCCGCCGGTCACCAGCTCTTTGCTCATGATCTCGGAGACTTTGACACTTTGAGGGTCCGCACTGTCAGCCACGACGCCGACGACAATATCGCGATCGGTCACAATACCGATCGGCGTATTGCCCTCTTTCTGTGCAGTTACAACGATCAGGTCGCCGACATTAAAAACACGCATCAGTTTAGCTGCCTCTACGACAGTGTCATCTTTTTGGATAATAAACGTGTCGCGAGTGCAGAGTTCACCTATTTTCATTACTACTCCTTTTGTAAAGAGGTTTTCATTAGTATAGCGCATCCGTTGATTACCGTTGCGTTGTTGTTTTTTGAGAGTAGAAAATCGAGAAGTCGGTACGGCCGTGTTACCTTGTTTGCGTTGTGAACTGTATCATAACTTATGGGTTGAACTTGATTGTCATCAAGAGAGTAAGAGGGTTTTCAGTTTATAATCCGGATAAGGACTTGGATCGTAAATTATGACATTTGAAAAATATACTCAGGAAGTAACGACATTAACAACGTTTATTTCACACTACTGTATGGACAAACATACGGATGTTTCCACAAAAAGCCGCTGTGTTACGCTGAAGTACGCCGGTGAACGTGCCGAACCTCTTGAAGCGCCGCTTTGTGATGAGTGTGCCGAAATACTGAGCTACGGGATCGCCAGACTTCAGGGATGCCCATTTGACGACAAGCCCAAATGCCGAAAATGCCCCAACCCATGCTATGAACGACCCATGTGGAAAAGACTGGCAAAGATAATGCGTTACAGCGGCATGAAACAGGGAATAAAAAAAGTACAAAATGCGGTCCGTTTTTGGTCCAGTGAATCGACTGCATAACAGCATATTCCAATTTTTACCTCCAAAGGGTATAATACTTACTATTATGAATTACCGCTGTGCAGTGTCACGGCTGAAAATATGGAGATTTTTTGGAACAATCAGTAGAACCAATGACAAAATTCGGGTACGAGCGTCTACAGGCGGAGTCGAACCACCTCAAGCTGGATATCCGTCCCGGTGTCATCAAGGCCATTGAAGAGGCGGCTGACATGGGTGACTTGAAGGAGAATGCAGAGTACCACGCCGCTAAAGAGCAGCAGGCCAACATCGACCGTCGTCTGCGTGAGATCGGTGAGATGCTGATCAATGCGAAGCTAGTAGACCCGAGTGAGCTTGAACATGCCCGTGTCAGTTTTGGCTCAACGGTTGTGTTGGAAGATATGGACAGCGGTGATGAAGTGACCTATACGATCGTCGGCGGCTGTGAGAGTAACCCTGACATCGGGCTGATCTCTTTTAATTCGCCGCTTGCAAAACAGATCCTCGGCAAAGAGGAGGGCGATGAGCTCAAGGTACGTCTTCCGGGCGGAGTGAAGGAGTTTGAAGTGAATGAGGTCAAATACCAGGAGATCGTGTTTGAGTGTCATGATTAAGGTAGCAGTTATTGGGGCGAGTGGATACACCGGCCTTGAACTTATTAAAATACTGGTCAATCACCCGCATTTCGAGCTGACTTATGTCGCTACGAGTGAGGGGGGTGTCAAGCTGACGGAGCTTCACCCCTCTCTGCAGGGGATCATAGAGTGTGATGTCCATAAAGCAGATGCCGAGGAGCTGGCACGCAGCTGCGACCTTGCATTTTTGGCTTTGCCTCATCAGACTGCCATGGGCTTTGTCAAGGCGTTGATGGCACTGAACGTGAAAGTCGTCGATCTCTCTGCAGACTATCGTCTAAAGCGCGAGACCTATGAAGCACACTATTGTGAGCACATCGACCCTGAAAACCTCGAGCATTCAGTGTACGGTCTGCCGGAGATGTACCGTGAGTCCATTAAAGAGGCTCGCCTGGTAGCCAACCCGGGCTGTTATCCGACAGCCGCTATCTTGGGACTGCTCCCTTTTGTTGATTATATCGATGAAAACTACCCGATCTTTATCGATGCAAAAAGCGGGGTCAGCGGCGCCGGTAAAAAGTGTACTTCGAGTACGCACTACATCGCCATCAATGAAAATATTTTTCCGTATAAGCCGTTTGAACACCGTCATGAGCCTGAGATACATGAAAAACTCTATCTGGAAAGCTCGAAAGCGTTCGATATTAATTTTGTACCGCACTTGATCCCTGCAACGCGGGGTGAGCTGATCGATGCTTATATGCTGATCAATGAGAGTATCGACCCGATAGCGCTGCTGAAAGAGTATTATAAAGATGAACCTTTTGTCCGTGTATTTGAACATCCGGTAGACATTAAATCATGTGCGGGGACAAATTTTTGTGATATTTTTGCAAAGGTCAGAGGCAACAAACTCTATGTCAACAGCAGTATTGACAATATTGTCCGCGGCTCATCTTCTCAAGCGGTTGCCAATGCAAACTTGATGATGGGCTTTGAGGAAGCTGCAGGTCTGCCGATAATAGCCTATGTCCCCTAAACCGCTTAAGCTCCTTGAAGGGGCGATCTTTCTCAGTGATGCCCACTACTCTTTTAAACACAAAGACCTTCTCGACTTCTTAAAAGCGGTCCGTTCCCAGGAGATCCAGACCCCGCAGCTTATTTTGATGGGTGACATTTTCGACCTTCTTTTTGGCGGAATAACCAAGACTATCGAGCGCAATCAGGAAGCAGTCGACCTTATTAATACCCTTAGTGATAATATCGAGATACTCTATCTTGAGGGTAATCATGATTTCAACCTCGCTTCGATCTTTCCCGGTGTCAAGGTCTTTTCTCTTAAGCAGCAGCCTGTTGCGTGTCAGTACAAAGAACAGTCAGTCGCCTTGGCGCATGGGGATTTTGACGCCCCTTTAAGTTATAGACTCTACACTGCAGTGGTACGCACGCCGTCTGTTTTGAAGTCATTGAACCTTTTAAACAGTGTCGGCAAACAGTTTATCCTTAACGCGCTCGATGCAAAACTGGCACGAAAAGATGACTGTCAAAAGATGAAGACTTTTGAAGTGTTTATCACAAAACATCTGGCAAAGCAGAAGCTGGATGACATTTCACTTTTTATCGAAGGTCATCACCATCAAGACCTCTCTTTTGAGATCAACGGGTGCAAGTATGTCAACCTTCCTGCATTTGCCTGTGGTCAGGGATATATGCGTTTTGACGGTGACGGTCTGGAACGTGCAAGTTTTACAAGAGAGCAGGTGTAGAGGATGGCAGCCAAGGCAGAGGTCGGACTGCTGGTCACGCTGGAGGGTGAAGTGGCTACCTTCAAGATCCAGGGCATACCGACTGTCCAACGCCTCTCGATCATTGAAAAACAGCTTCGGGCCTCTGCAGAAAATGTGCAGGCCAAGAGCATTGTCTGGGACCTTTCTGAACTGGAGAGTATGGACTCCGCCTTAGCCTTGTTGATAGTAAAAGATATTCAAAACGCTAAAAACAGCGACAAAGAGGTTGTCTTAAGTGCGATGAAAAGTGACGTTGAAAAGATGCTTACGATGGCGCAGAATCATGCTCATTTCGGAACTTATTTTAAGCCGGCCAAAGAGAATTTTTTGCATAACATCGGTGTGGACAGTGTCGAGCGCACCAAAAAAATGGGTGACTTTTTTGCCTTTTTTGGTCAGATGAGCTTAGTCTTCTTTCATTCGTTTTATCATCTACAGCATATTCGATGGAAAGAGATGACCTTCGAGATCTATGAGAGCGGTATCAAGGCACTGCCGATCATTATGCTGACGATGTTCTTGATCGGGGTGGTTGTTGCCTATCAGTCTGCTGCACAGTTAAAACTCTACGGCGCTAATATCTTTATTGTCGACATGCTGGGTATCTCGATCCTGCGTGAGCTTGCCCCGATGCTGGCGGCTATCATCGTTGCCGGCCGCAGCGGCTCCTCTTATGCGGCGCAGATCGGGGTGATGAAGATAACCGAAGAGCTTGATGCCATGCGCACGATGGGGTTTGACCCATACGCTTTTTTGGTCCTGCCCCGTATGTTGGCACTTATCATCATGATGCCGATCTTGATCTTTTTTGCCGATATTGCAGGTCTTATCGGCGGGATGTTGATCGCCAAGGTCGACCTCGGCCTGACAACAACGATCTTTATGGAACGGTTTGTGGAAGTGGTGAGTGTCAAACACTTCTGGATAGGTCTGCTAAAAGGGCCGTTTTTTGCCATGCTGATCGCCACTATCGGTATCTACCGCGGTCTGCAGGTTAAAAATGACACGCAGAGCATCGGGTTTAACACCACAAAAGCGGTAGTGGAGTCGATCTTCGCCGTGATCATCTGCGATGCCTTCTTCTCGATCATCTTTACGAATTTGGGGTACTAGATGATGAGCCACAACAAGATCATAGAGGTCAGCAACGTAGTTACCCGCTTTGGTGAGAACCTTGTGCATGACGGGATAGACCTGCACGTGAATGAGGGGGAGATCTACGGATTTTTGGGACCGAGCGGCTGTGGAAAAACAACGCTGCTGCGTGAGATCATTATGCTGGATGGTTTTCAGAGCGGTTCGATCAAACTGCTGGATCAAAAAATCGAGTCCATCGGTATGAGAGAAGCGCAGAGACTTCGTATGCAGTGGGGTGTGTTGTTCCAGTCTAACGCCCTGTTCACGTCATTAACGGTTGCCGAAAACATTGCACTTTCACTTAAAGAGTATACAAACCTCTCGCAAGAGGCGATCAACGATATTGTCGCGTTCAAGATCGACATCGTCGGACTGAACCAATTCGACGGCACCCTCTATCCATCCGAGATCAGCGGGGGAATGAAGAAAAAAGCGGCCTTGGCGCGAGCCTTGGTAATGGATCCCAAGATCCTCTTTTTAGATGAGCCGACTTCGGGTCTTGACCCTATATCTGCGCGGGAATTTGATACACTTATAGTAAAATTACGTGACCTTTTGAGTCTGACAGTCGTAATGGTCTCGCATGACCTGACCTCTATCAACCATACACTTGACAGAATGGCGGTCATCGATAACAAAAAAATCGTTGCCGAGGGCGGCCTGGAAGAGATCAAAAAGATCAAAAGCCCATTTATAGAGCGATTTTTCAACAATTAATAAAGGATTAGGATGAACGCAAAAACAAACTACACCATGGTCGGACTTTTTGTCATCATGTCAATCGTGCTGATCTTTGTATTTGTGATCTGGCTGATCAGACCGGCTGACGATAAAGAGCTGACATCGTTCAAGATCTATTTTACGGAGTCGGTTTCCGGTCTGAATATCGACTCGCCTGTCAAGTACAGAGGGGTGACGATCGGCAAGGTGACCAAGATGGGTATTAACCCGGTCAACATCGAAGAGATACAGGTCGATATCCTGGTTGACAGGGACGCCCCGATCAAAACTGACACCGTAGCCAAACTGAAGGCACAGGGTATTACCGGTCTTAACTACATAGACTTGAGCCAAGGGAGCAAAAACTCACCGCTTCTTTGCGATGTGGCGGAAGATGAACTGGTCATTAAGTCAGTACCTTCGTTTTTAGTGAAGATGGAAGAGTCTTTTGGTTCGGTCTCAGTCAACCTCTCAAAGACGCTGCATTCGGTACAAGCCCTTCTTCGTGATGAGAACCAAGAGGAGATCACCCAGGTGCTGCAGCATCTCTCCAGCTCACTTGCAAAGGTTGATGCTGCCTTGACAGAACAGGCAATGGGTGACTTCCAAAAGCTGCTGAAGAGTTCGAGTGCCACTTTTGCCAAGTTCGAGAAGACGGTACCCAAGATCGACTCGCTTATCGAAAGGACTATGCTCTTTGAAGAGCGTTTTGAGTCTGCACTGGCTTCGTACAAGGTAAGTGCCGATAAGGTCGGCTCATCTATGGAGGTCTTTGAGGAGCGCAATGCCAACGGTGACTACTCGGTTAAAGAGGGTGTCCAAGAGCCGATGAAGCAGTTTGCGGTCACCATGAAAGAGCTGGAGTCAACGCTTGAGCAGATCAAGCTGCTGCTCTCTGATTATAGAGACAGCCCTTCGGATATCTTTTTACAGAGTGAAGAGCCTGATGTCGGGCCGGGAGAGAAGTAATGGTAAACAATAGAATTTCAAAACTGATCATAGCTGTGATCATCTCTTTGCTGAGTGGATGCAGCCTGCAAAACAAGGTGCCGCCTACCTCCAAGTACCTCTTAAAGACATCAAAAAACAGTGCTGTTTCTACAGCACAGGGATGTCAGAAGAAGGTTCTTCGTATCGGTATTATTGAGAGTTCAGCACTCTTAAACACGCGTGACATCATCTACGAGACGGATACAGGACGTAGTTACAGCTATACAAAAGCGCGTTGGATGAACAGTGTTAATTCACAACTCTCAGACCTGCTTGCTGCTTCGATTACCCGTCATAAGAGTTTTAAAAGTGTCATTCATCTAAAATCTTTTGCCAAAAACGACCTGCTTTTGGAGAGCTCGATCTATGACTTTTCACAGACCATTCATGATGATGGCAGCTCAACGCTAAAGGTTGCAGTAAAGCTTGTACTATTAGAGCAGTATCGACGTAATATTGTCGCTTCAAAGCTAATTGAGATAGAGAAAAAAGATGTTGGCGGTGATGTAGACAGTGCGGTAGCAGGCTATTCGGCGATGGTCTCTGAACTGCTTCAAAAGAGCAACGCCTTTTTGGACGCCAACTGTCTATAAGCGGCAAACACCTTAGGTTTTACAGCCCGTGTTGATACGAAAGATCGTATAGAGCGGGCAGAAACCGCTTAGTCCCGTCACAAGCGGTATAAGACCGATATAGCCCCATACCCATCCTGTAAATACGGCGATGAACACAAATAGCGCTCCGACAAAGACACGTAGAAAACGGTCGAAAAATCCTGAATTACACATGGTAGATCCTTTGGTTGGTTTATATAGTACAAGTATAGACGAATTGACAACAGTTTGTCAGTGACATTGTCACATAAGCACGTAAGTTTGCTACAATAGCGCTATGAATGAACAAGTATATAAAGAGCGGCGAGAGAGACTTTTAGCGATGATGGACGACGGTGTAGCCGTACTGTCTACAGCGAACATGCAGAGACGTTCTAACGATACAGAGTATCCGTTTAGACCCAACAGCGACTTCTACTACTTGACCGGATTTGAAGAGGACAGCAGTGTTGTTGTCCTGTCTAAAAAAGGTGATGAACATATAACGGTACTCTTTGTCCAGGAGAAGGTGCCGGAGATGGAACTTTGGACGGGTGAACGTTTAGGGGTCGAGGCGGCGAAAGAGTGTTTTAGCTTTGATGAAGTCTATGACATCAAGAGTTTTGAAGAGCAGATCAAAGAGCTTCTGAAAGAGCAGGCTATGATCTATTTTGAACTCTTTAACAGCAGCAAGGTCTACAGACAACTCAAAGCTGCGGCCGAGACGATGCTGCATACACGCGGTGTCAATCTCTCTCCAAGAACCTTCAGCGATATTACCAAGCTGACACAGCAGATGCGGCTTATCAAAAGCAGTGAAGAGATCACTCTTATCAAAAAGGCACTTGCCATTACCGAGCAGGCACATCACAAAGCTATGAAAGTCTGTCAGCCAGAGATGTTGGAGTATCAACTCCAGGCCGAGTATGAGTATGTCTTTAAAAAAGAGGGTGCGTACAGCGATGCCTATACGACTATTATCGCAGGCGGGAACAGTGCCAACACGCTGCACTACATCAAAAATGACCAACCGCTAAATGCGGGTGAGCTGGTCCTGGTCGATGCGGGGTGTGAATACGGGTTCTATGCCAGTGATATTACAAGAACGTTCCCTGTCAACGGAGCATTCACGCCGGCTCAAAAAGAGCTTTACAATATGGTTTTGGATGTGCAGCTCAAAGTGATCGCGGCGATCAGACCCGGCGGCTCTAAAAAAGAGCTGCAGGCCTTCTCTGAAAAACTGTTGACAGAGGGGATGATCGCATTTGGTATTTTAGAGGGTGATGTTGACAAGTTGATAGATGAAAAAGAGCATAAAAAGTATTATCCGCACGGGATCGGCCACTGGATGGGTCTTGACGTCCATGACCCTTCTCCTTACAGTGATGATAACGGTGAGGAGATCCTGTTCGCAGCGGGGATGGTCCTGACGATAGAACCCGGGCTCTACCTGCCGGAAGATGATATGAGCATTCCCGAAAAATATCGGGGTATCGGAATACGAATCGAAGACAATATCTTGATAACCAAAGAGGGGTGTGAAAACCTATCAAGTGCAATTGTAAAAACGGTTGATGAGGTAGAAAGTATGTGCAAGAGCTAGTCCGCTCATACATAGTGGTTAGTTGTAACTGTAACTCCAACCCGTCGAACCGGCTTTTGCCTCTCCAAAGTCAACAGAATTTCCTTCAAAGTCTATGATGTGCATGATGGTGTGTTCTAGGTTCTCTTTGTCTTCGTCTTTGAAGAGATGCATCGGCATAACAGAGTCGAGGTTTGTCTCGGCGAAGGCTACTGCGTCGAGTTGTGAGAAGACATCATAAATATTGGTGATCTTGTACTGATCTGCAAATTTATCCAGGATGGCGTGTTGGATGTCGACAGGAAGTTCGTCAGATGTGTTGAGGAAGATCGTAAAGTGAATAGGGGTGTTGGGGTTGTCACGTGTCGTCGGCGCGGCCATGATGATGTACTCGACACCATCAAGATGAGCTTTGATCTCGGCCGGGTTTAGATAGTTTTCAGCCTGTAAGGCTTTAATGGTCTTTTGCATAGTTTCTCTTTTTTTATGGCATTATAAACTATAGAAAATAATATATGCCTACAGCATAGAGGTTAGTATGACAAATCAGGATATAGAAATGTACTGTCTTGCTAAAAAAGGGGTCGTAAAAGAGTACCCTTTTGACAAGGTGACGGCAGTCTACAAGGTCGGCAACAAGATGTTTGCTCTGAGCAGTGACGTAAGTGATGAGGTCAGTCTGAATCTCAAATGCGAACCGCTTTATGCGGCTGAACTGCGTTCTATCTACAGTTGTGTCATACCCGGGTATCATATGAACAAGAAGCACTGGAACACGGTGACCTGTAACAAAGAGGCGGAGGATAAGCTGGTAAATGAGTGGATCGACGACTCCTATACGCTTGTCTTTAACTCGTTGACTAAAAAACTGCAAAATGAGATCGATCTAAAAGGCTGAGTTTGTTTAAAAAGAAAATATATACCTCTTTACTGGCACTTGTGTCAATCGCTGTTTTAAGCGGGTGTGCACCAAAAGAGGCGATGGTCAGTAATGATACCTTGGTAGCAAAAGGCGATTTTGCAAAAGCGGCCGAAGTCGCTACTGAAGAGATCGACACTTCGGACCGCACACAGCGTAACAACCTCTTATGGCATCTCAACGCAGGCCTGGCATATCGTTTTAGTCACGACAGCAAAGCCAGCATTGAAGCCTTTGACGAGAGTGAATGGCTTATTAAACACTATCAAGAGCAGCTGCTCAATGCCGATATTGGACAAGGTGCATCGAGTGTTCTGGTCAATGATACGACCCGGCCTTATATCGGCACCCAGTATGACGGGGTGATGGCGAACACCTATAAAGCGATCGACTATATGGCGATGAATGATGTTGACAGTGCCAGAGTGGAGTTTAACCGTGCCATCGACAGGCAGCGGCGTGCCAAGGCTTTTTACGCAAAACTGATCGAAAAGAACAGAGAGGCGATAGAGAAAGAGCAGCGTAAAGATAATAAAGGTGTCAATACCGACGACTCTATGCCGCAGGCCGATAAAGCCTTGCAGGAGAAGTACCCCTCTCTCTACAGTTTTGAGGCCTACCCTGATTTTATCAACCCGATGGTGAGTTACCTGGCCGGTGTTTTTGCACTGAGTGAGGGAGATAACCAAAAAGCGGAGACCCTGTTGAAAGAGGCTTACGGCATGAACCAGAACAACAGCTATATCGCTGATGATCTTGCCTATGTCGATGCTCTGCTAGACGGTTCAGCTCACAACGGCAAGCCTTTTGTCTGGGTCATCATTGAAGATGGTCAAGCCCCTGTAAAAACTGAGTGGCGCATGGATGTACCGGTCTGGATCTTCTCTAACAACCTCAGCTATGTCTCTTTGGCACTGCCGCGTATACATCCGCGTGCCAGCGCATTTGACGGCTACTCTATCGCTGTCGGAGACAAGGTGAGTAACAGCAAACTGCTTTCTGACATGGACAGAGTGGTGATGACTGAGTTTAAAAAAGAGTATCCTGCTATTGTGAGGCGTGCGCTTTTTTCAGCGACGACCAAAGCGATAGTACAGTACCAGATGCATCGTCAGGCACAGAACAACAATGGTAAGACCGGTCTGGCTTTTGCCCTGGCTGCAGTCGCTACAACAGTCTACACCATCGCTTCGGCACAGGCTGACACCCGTACATGGACAACACTGCCGAAACGTTTCGACCTCATACGTCTGGAACGCCCGCAAAACGGTAAGTTCAACATCAAGACCTCGACAGGATTAACGCTGACAGAGGTCGACCTGCCGTTAAGAGAGCATACATTAGTTTATGTTAAAATGGCTACAGCGGGGGCAAAACCTTCGGTGTCAATAATTCCTTTTGGGAGAGATTAAAATGAAGAGATGGATATGGTTAGCAGCTGTTGTACTGCTTTTCAGTGCATGTGCCGATAATGCATCGTACGTAAAAGTGGTGGATGATTCGATCAGCGGTGATGTCTCTATTGAGAAGATCAGTGAACGTGTTAACAGTGAGAGCGGTCTCAAAGAGCTGCAGGTCATAGGTGAAAATGAGACAGATAAATATATGAAACTACGTTACCGGGTCGTCTGGTTTGACAAAGACGGTTTTGAGATCGAATCTATTGCTAAAAACTGGACGGAACTGCCGGTCTATAAAAATGCAAACTTCACTATCCACATCGTGGCACCCAACAAAAAAGCGGCGGACTACCGTCTTTTCATCAACAAATAAAGGAATAGCATGATAAGAAATCTAAAATTTCAATGCGCTAAGCCACTAAATGGCTTAAGTGAACATTTAACAAAAGTAACACTGAGTGTCTTACTTGCAGCAGGTCTAATGAGCGGTTGTGCCGACAAAACAGAACGTATTGACATGAACAACGACAAGGGTGATCAGGTGATGGGTCTTGACTATCGTGACTTTAACCAAGCTGCGGCAGAAGCGATACAGTCGATGTTGATGTCCGGTGCACTTGACAAGAAAAGCGGCGACCGTTATGTCTTGGCGATCTCGCGCGTGTCAAACGACACGATGCAGCATATAGACACCGACCAGCTTATTAAGAAGATCCGTGTAGAACTGCTTAAAAGCGGTAAAGTCGTTGTGACAACAGCAGTCAGTGCAAATGGCCCGGAAGATGCTATGAGTAAACAGGCTCGTGAACTTCGTAATGATGATGAGTTTAACCAGCGCACGGTTCAAAAGAAAGGGCAGATGGTCGCTCCCGACATGAGTCTTTCGGGCAAGATCCTGCAGCGTAATGTAAGAATGGATGACGGTAAGCAGCAGGTGGAGTACTACTTTATGCTTTCATTAACAGAAATTAAGACGGGGCTTGCCTGGTGGGAAGGTGAGACAATAATCGGAAAGCGTGGCTCAGGAAAATCAGTCTCTTGGTAAAAGTTCCAGCTTCGGCGCATCTTGCACTGAAGTTCACCACTCGACGTACTGGAGTACGCCTTCGGGATCACTCCAGCACAATCTACACCAAATCTGAAACTTTTACAGTATTGGGACTGTTTTTGATGAGCTTCCATCTTCTTAATAATGGCTTTACACCTTACCCTTGACTACTCTTAATCTGTTAAATCTGCGTAATCTGTTGATAAAAAGCTCTTCAACTAGGTACGGTAACGTATCTTATGTAATAGGTAGTGGTTACTTTAACAATTTTCCTATCAAATCACTCACACCAATATGCAGGTTGTAGTTAGCGATGGGGAAGTCCAGCCACTCATCTTCCAGGTTTACGGTGTAGCCGCTTAGGTAGCTGCCTAATGTGCTGAGGTCCATCACTTCGTATTTAGCTGCTTGTTCCCGACTGTATTTACTTCGTTGCAGTGTTGAAGTGTCGTTACTCTGCTGCAGCGTAAATGCAAGCCATTTCAGGTTTGCCAGATCGCAGTAACGAAGGAAGAGGTCTGGTGTCAATGCAGAAGCTTCTGCCCCCTCTGGTGTTACTAAAAGGTTCTGCTCACGAAGCGGGATCAAGACGGAGAGTATCGCTTCTGTAAGAGGAATAGCCTTTTCTGTCCACATCGGAGATTCACTGCTTGTCTTTAGTGCGACTTGCAAAACATCAACGATCTGCTCTTCTGTTCCGGTTGCGAATATCTGTTCAATAGTCTGTATCATTGTCTTTTCTCATATTTTTTCATAATGTAGCCTTTTATGTATAATTCCACCCTTATTCATGCACATAATAATTATCATTAAGGAACTTCATGT
>JBDLJE010000014.1:0-35415 GCA_039714575.1 Campylobacterota bacterium
AAAAATAGCTAGTTATTTATATTACGCTATTATGAAATAATAAAAACGGAGAGAACAATGAAAAGTATGACAGTATTTACACTTTTAGTATTAGCGTTGTTGACTGCTGGTTGTACACAAGAACAGCAAAACAAGATGAGTCGCGATATTCAGAACTGGACAGGGACAAACGGTGTGTTAGATATTTATGCCGGAGAGAAGTTGGTACAGCGTTTTGTCAAGGTAGATAAGTTGACAACCGGTGTTAGCCGTGATGATGGACAACAGCGTGCATATCGTTATAGTTATGGTTTTTATGATGAAAATCAAAACTATAAAGTTGATGAAGGTGAAAAAAAACTTTACTTTGAAGTGAGTAATTATACTAATTATGTTTTTTATGAAAATCCACAGTACTAGAGAGTCGTCTTGGAACTGATACCACTATTTAAAGAGATACTTCGAGTAAAAAGTGAGACACCCGATGACGGTGGACTGCTTGATTTTGTCACAGAGTACCTTCAGGGGTTTACACCGATTCGTCTGGATAAGAACGGGGTGAAAAACCTCTTTATCTATAAAAAGTTCGGGGAGGGAGAACACCTCTGTTTTGCCGGGCATGTTGATGTTGTTCCTGCCGGTGAAGGGTGGGACGTTGACCCTTACGGTGCCGTTGAAAAAGATGGGTACATCTATGGGCGTGGAACTCAGGACATGAAGTCAGGTGTTGTGGCTTTTGTACAAGCGGTTCAAGAGACAACAGCGTTTAACGGGACACTTTCGCTTCTGCTTACGTCTGACGAAGAGGGACCGGCGAAACATGGGACACTGGAGGTCTTGAAGTATCTCGAAGAGAAAAAGATGATGCCAGACGCCTGCATCGTGGCGGAGCCGACGTGTGAAGAACGCTTCGGTGACGCTATCAAGATAGGCCGTCGCGGTTCTATCAACGGTGTCATTGAAAAACATGGGAAACAGGGACACGCTGCCTACCCTGAAAAAGCGATCAACCCTATCCATAAAGTAGCACAGGTACTTCACCATATGGCAGGTGTCAATCTGGACGAGGGGGATGAGAACTTTGCACCGAGCAAGTTTGTAGTAACGGATATTCGTGCGGGTATGGAGGTGACCAATGTCACCCCGGGTAAACTCAAGATGATGTTCAATGTCCGCAACTCTACCAATACCGATCAAAAAACTATAGAAGATTTTGTCCATAAGTACTTTTCTGAGATGAACTTTACGCTGAAGCTAGATCAGTCAGCGTATCCGTTTATGACCGACCCCGACACGAAGATCGTACGGACTATTGATGCGGCTATTGAAAAGGTGACCGGGATCAAGCCCAAGCACTCAACGGCAGGCGGAACATCAGATGCACGCTACATCGCACCTTGCGGTGTTGATGTGATCGAATTCGGTGTGCGTAATGACACGATCCACGCACCTAATGAGAGAACCACCCCTGAAGAGGTCGAAAAACTTTACAAAGTATTCAAAGAGGTCATTAGCACATATTAGAGATACTCTAGAGTGAATTGATCCGCTCTTCGTCTTCACCTATAAACGTATTCATTTCCTGTGCATTTTTTGAGTAGTAGACCAACTGCTCTTCATCCACACTTTTACTGTTTTTGCGCTGCAGCCGCAAATAGTCCTCACTCTCATAATAGGCAAACAAGACGCCGCTATAGAAGAAACCGTGGGTATTGAGCAGTGCGATCACCTTATCGATATTGATGATACGGTGAAGGTTGATGTCGGCATACAGCATATCGCAGTGCTCTTTTTGCAGGTCCGTCAGAATATCCATCAGCTCTCTCTCTTCTATCACCGCTTCGATCCGGATGTAGCCCAGACCCAGCTGGCCGTTAATACGGTGGGTGATGGCATCACGAACACAGTGCGGCGGTGTCATGTCGCAGATCTCGATGGCGATCTCATCGTATACCTTTTGTATCTGTTTGCCGTATATGTTTGAGTGGGCATGCTGACAGCGGCGCTTGTCAAAGAGCAGGTAGGCGATGAGGACACCACTGCGCTGCGGGGTTTGAATACTGTGTTCGATCTGCGTCTCTGAGGGGACTTGTCCCAGGACAATGGCGCACTCGGTCATGCCGTGCGTAATGTTGGCTTTTTGGCTGTAGGGGTGCAGCATGATCGCTTCACCGTAGATGGCATCATATCCCAGCCGCTTGGCTTCGAAGATGATAAAATCGAACATCCTGTTCATGATCCCCATGCCCTTGTATCGCGGGTCGACAGTGGCGACAGCGATCTCGGCGATGTTGGAGTAGGGGGCACGTACCAGGGCAAAGTGACCGACGATCTCATTTTGGTAGAGCGCCACGATGGAGTGAACGTCTCCTTTTTCATTGGCTTTTCGAACCTCCTGGGGCTCATAAAAGAGATGTTTATAGTAGGTGTAGTCGTAGTTTTTATAGATCAGCTTGGCAATACTGTCGCCGTCACCGGTCACAAAAGCCCGAACATTAAGCTGCTGCATGACCTCTGTTTTGTCAAGCGGCTCTTCGCTGATGACCTGATTGGTCTTGATGTCAAAACATTTGTCGAACATCTGTATGAGGGTGAAACGTTTTCCGCCATCAGGCAGGGATGTAAAGTAGAAACGGTCGACGAGATCGTAGATACGGTAAAATCCTTTCTTGTGGTCGGCACTGTGATCGATAGGTTCGCTGAGATAACGGCTGAAGTCAAAAGGTGTGCCTCTGTCTTCGACTTCGATCTTGAGTTGACAACTGTAGATATAGTAGTAGACGGTGATATCGATCTCATAGTCGCGTTCATACGCATGTTCAAGGACATTCTCTATGAGCTGCATCAAGGCCTCTTCCAAGGGAGAGAGGTCTGAGACGGGGAGGCGCTCTTTGAGGTAGGTAAAGGTGTGATAGATCAGTCTGCTGTCTGCTGTATTGGTGATCTTAAGCGAGATCTCGTCACGCATCTTGCATCGCTTCTATGGCGGTAAGTGCCATGATCTTCATGCCGTACTGCAGGGCATCGTCATCCACGTCAAAACGGGCGTTGTGCTGCGAAACGCAGGTGCCTTTTTCAGGGTTGCAGGTGCCAAGACGAAAAAATGCACCGGGAACGATCTCCAAGTAGCGTCCAAAGTCCTCGCCGCCCATGACCGGGTCAAGAAGGTCTATGGTCCGCTCTTGACCGATGACCTTCTCTGCAGAACGCCGTAACAGGTCGACCATACTGTTGTCGTTACACACTTCGGGCGAGCCGAACGCATACTCAAACGTATAGTCTGCATGCATTGTTCTGGTGATCCCCTGCAGTGAGATCTCCATCATCTTTGGAATGGAGTGGCGGACGTCATGGTTGACGGTCCGTACCGTCCCGCAGAGTTTGACATAGTCGCAGATGATGTTGGCCGCTTTGCCGCCTTCAATGGTACCAAGCGAGATAACGGCAGGGTGCAGCGGGTCGATCTGACGGGAGACGATGTGGTTGAGTGAATTAACCGCCATCGAGGTGACCAAGATAGCATCAACCCCCTCGTGCGGCCGCGCACCGTGTGAACTTTTTCCAAAGACTTCGATGGTAAAGGTGTCTGCAGAAGCGAGCATGACCCCATGCTTATACCCGATCTCTCCGGTGTTGAGGTAAGGGTAGGCGTGCAGTCCGAAGATAGCTTTGACATTCTCCAGGGCTCCGTCTTCGATCATCTGTGAACTTCCTCCCTCTGTGATCTCTTCTGCCGGTTGAAAGATGAAACGGACATTGTTGTGAAGCTGTGATCTGACCTGTACCATCGCAAGCGCCGTTCCCAGCAAGATAGCCGTGTGCGAATCGTGACCGCAGGCATGCATGATCCCCGGTCTGCGCGAAGCGTAAGGTGCACTGCTCTGCTCCTCGATAGGCAGGGCGTCAATATCGGCCCGCAGCGCTACAAAAGGTTTTGTACTGTCAACGATCAGCTCAGCGACAAGACCATAATGGTCTTTATAGGTCGTCACCTTGAGACCCGCTTTTTCCAAAAGAGCTTTAAGCAGGGCGGTCGTCTCTTTCTCATGGGCGGAGAGTTCAGGATGTTTATGGAGCTGCTGACGCAACGCTATAACATCGCTGTTAATACTGTCTATAATTGAAAAGAGCTGTTCATTCAAGTTTGGCATGTATACTCCTTTACTTTATTATAGAGCAGAATCTCTAAAAAAGCGAGAAGTATTATCCCGCATTTGGTACAATAACATTAATATTCATAAGGAATTTAATGCGTATATTACTGTTTATGACACTGTTCATAGGTTCACTGTTCGCCGGCGGGATAGAGTGGAACGATAGCTTTGAAGCAGCAAAAGCCAAAGCCCAAAAAGAGGACAGGATCATCTACGCTGTGATCTCATCAGAGACGTGCCGATGGTGCCGTAAACTCGAAGCTGAAACACTCAAAGATAAAAAGATAGTTGAAAAGCTAAACACTAAGTTTTCAGCAGTGGCCTTGACACGCGACAAAGACAAATACCCGCCGTGTCTGAAGGCCAAGATGGTACCGATGAGCTACTTTTTAACACCGGAGGGAAGGGTACTGTACAGTGTCCCCGGATACTGGAACGAAGAAGATTACCTTTCGATCATGGGTGATGTAGAGCGAAAATATAAAAAACAGAGATCAATACAATCAAAAATCAAGGGACAATAGATGGAATTTGTAGCAACAGACAAGGCACCGGCGGCGATAGGCCCATACTCACAGGCAGTTAAAGTAAACGGCCTGGTCTACACCTCGGGACAGATCGCGCTCCGCCCTGACGGCACAATGATAGAAGATGATGTTGTTTTGCAGACAGAGCAGGTCTTTGAGAACCTCCGGGCTGTATTGGCAGAAGCCGGTTCATCGCTGGAGAGGGTTGTTAAAGTAATGGCTTTTGTTGCCGATATTAATGATTTTGTAACGGTCAATGAGATCTATGCGAAGGCTTTTGGCGACCATAAACCGGCACGTTCTCTTGTCGCTGCCAAGACCTTGCCTAAAAATGCTCTGGTGGAGATCGAAGTCATCGCACTTTGCGACTGACCTAGGCGTTGCTCTCCAACCACGCCGTTAGCTGCATCATATCGATCTCTATCTTCTCAACTTCCTCAAGATAGTTCATCTCTTTGTGCTCTTTTGCTGCTTGTTCAAGCTCTTTGGCGACTTGATGAATGTTTTCAAGACGCAAGTTGCCTGCAGCACCATTGATCTGATGAAGAGAGGTATATAGAAGCTCGTAATCTTTCTGTGCAGCAGCTTGTTTGACATCCTGGAGAGTATCAACGGCGGAATCCAGAAATGCCTGCAAAAGCTGGATGACGATCTCTTGAGGGAATCCTGTCTTCTCCTGCATCGTTTGAACGATGGCATCTGCTTGCTCTATCGGTGTTGCTTCAGGGCTGTCAGAGGCATCGGTATGGGTGTAGAATGACAAGATCCGATCGAGTTCATTAAACTCTATAGGTTTACCGAGGTAGTCATCCATCCCCATCTGTATATATTTGTCGCGATCTTCCTGCATCGCGTTTGCGGTCAGAGCGATGATAGGGGTTGCGAGCCCTTCTTCTCTTAAGATCTTTGTCGCTTCTATGCCGTCCATATGCGGCATATTGATGTCCATAAAGATCAGGTCGTAATGTTTATGCAGTGCACTGGAAACCGCTTCTTTACCATCAAGTGCAAAGTCTACACGTATCTGATAAGCTTTAAAGAGCTCTTCCATCAGCATTCGGTTGACCTCATAATCTTCTGCGACCAACACGGAGAGACCTTCATAGTTCGATACACGGTTAAGCAGAGTAGAATGTTCCAATGCAGGGTGAATAGTCGTCTTATCGCATTTTGGAAGCTCCAGTTCAAAGTAGAAACGGCTTCCTTCACCCTCTTGACTCTCAACCTGGATCGTTGACCCCATCAGATGAACAAGGTTTGTGCAGATAGTAAGTCCTAAACCGGTTCCGCCGAACTTTCTTGCCGTAGAGATATCGACCTGTGAAAAAGGTTCAAAAATCGTATTGATCTTCTCTTCAGCAATACCGATACCGGTGTCTATTACATTAAAACGAAGTCTCTGTTGCAAGTCGGTATCTTCCAAGCACTCTATTTTAAAGTGAACTTTTCCATGAACAGGCGTAAACTTAATGGCATTGCTTAAGAAGTTGATAATGACCTGTTGTGTTCTGACCGGGTCCATACTTAAACACTCACTGACCGTCGGATCAATAGCGTACTCGTAATCAATGTCTTTTTGAAAGGCAGTTGCTTTAAGGAGGTCAAATGTTGTCTTAAACTCTCTATGCGGATCGACAGGAACCGATTCGATATGCAGTTTCTTGTTCTGGATCTTGGACAGATCTAAGATGTCGTTAATGATCTCGAGCAGCAGCTTGGAGGAGGAGTGAATGGTGTTGACATAATTACGCTGTTTAGGGTTTAGCTCTGTCTGGCTGAGAAGTTCGCCAAAGCCGAGGATCCCGTTCATCGGTGTACGGATCTCATGGCTCATGTTGGCTAAGAAGAGACTTTTAAAGGCTTCTGCCTCTTCGGCCTTGATCCGTGCTTTCTCAATGTCGGTAATATCACTGAGGGTAAAGACGGCATAGCTGTCATCATCCCATAAAAACTCTTTTATCCCTATTGAAAAGATGACTTCGTTGGCATCCTTATCGAGCATGACCGCTTTATGGATATGCTTTTTGTCCTCTAAAATATCCTTAAACCACAAACGGCTTTGTGTTGATTTTTTCAAATAGCCTTCTCTTTCGATAAAGAGTTCGCTTGGACAGAGGTGTTTGTGTGAGAACTCGGCCAGATCGGTATAATCGAACAGCTTGAAGAACTTGGCATTCATCTCGATCAGTTCACCGTTTTTTGAGATCATGATGATGTTTTCTGAAGAGTTGATAATGCTGTCGACAAAATATTTCTCTTTGAGCACTTCGTTTTGCGTCTGGATCAGCGGGGTGATGTCCTGACGTATGCCGATGTATTCTGTGATCAGGCCGTCTTCACCAAAGATGGGAAGGATAAACGATTTCACATAATAGGTGCTGCCGTCTTTTCGCAGGTTCTTGATCTCCGATTCCCAGATTTTTCCACTTTTGATCGTCAGCCAGAGGTTTTTGAATACGATTTTCTCAGTATCGGGGTGGCGGATAATATTATGGTTCTTCCCGAGCAGTTCATTACGACTGTAGCCGCTTAATTGACAAAACTTGTCGTTGGCGTAGGTGATGATGCCGTATCGATCGGTCTTGGAGACGACCAGGGTTGTATCGATCGATGCTTTATACTGCTCCAGTAGTTTTTCTGCCTGAGTCAGTTTCTGCTCTTTGTCCCGCAGGTCGGAAGCGATCTTGTCGAGCAGATGCAGCGCAGCAACAGAGGTCAGGTTCGCCTCTTCTTCCTGCTCTGATCTATACGGCTGCGGCTGCTGTTGAAGATGGCTCTTTTCGCTAAGCGTTAAGACCGTTGTTGTTATATTGAGCAGTTCGCCATGTAGAGATGATGCATAAAACTCTCCATAGGTAAAAAAACCGGCTGTTTTGGCAATGGTGTTGAAGGGTTTGAACTCATACTCTTCGAGCTTCTTGGAGAGAAAGGCTTTTCGTGCCGAACAGGAGTAGATAAAAATAGCTTCGACCGGCTCTTTGGCCAAAGTGTCATATGTCTGTTCTGATGTCGTGTAGAACTGGGATTCGCTTACCATTCCGAACCTGACACTCTGTCCCTGCGGCATATCTCCGGCAAAGATGATGGAGCCGTCTTCGAGTTTTGCGATCATCGAACGTGCACTGTAGGCACCGTCGTTTTCATGTATCAGCGGAAATTCGATCGTAGATGCGGGGATCTTCGTCACGACATCATCTCCAAGATAGTCACGGTAGATATCCAGGATCGGCCGGTGGTCTATCTCATAAACACGGTTGCCCTCTGACCTTGTAATGACCATCTTTTTACCGATCGGCTGCCAGCTTAGGTTGTAGTTTTGATTGACGATCAAGGTGTCTGACTCTAAAGTAACTGCCACGCCGCCTTGTTCAAACACTTTGTCATTATAGACTGTGTAGGTATGTTCAAACGTCATCAGGTCTCCGGCCATACCTCCGGCGATCGGGAATTTACGTTTGCACATCTTGGTAAAGCCGTTGATAAGCATGTCACCGTTGTGCTGCAGACCGTCTGCAAAGAGAATGGCCGCTTTGGTATCGGCACTGACAATGTCTCTGCCTAAGGCTTCTCCAACCTTTTGGCTGTCAGGGGAGATCGCGTAGGATGACTTGATGGTGATGTCGTCAAAGAGGCTAAAACTGAGAAGGGTCTCTTTTTCAAGCATGAGTCCATCGGCTATTTCACCTGCTGTCGTTGTACCGATCAGGGTAGCCTGGGGAAGCAGTTTATGTACCAAGGCACTTATCTCTTCAAGAAAGACTTTGTCTATCACAGAGCTGAAGAGCTGAATAAGTACGGATTCGCGGTAGGATGAGATCTGGTTATTTTCGATAAAGACCTCAAGCTCTTCCGCGGAACAATAGAGATGATTTAGAAGTTTCATTACGTAACTGAACCTTGTTTATAAATGACGAAAAATTATAGAGTTGACATCCATCTGTTTTGGAAATCTAAAATATTATTGATTCAGTATAACTTGAGTTTATAGATTAAGCGAAATCATAAGGTAGAAAATGACACTTTTTTTTCTTTGTGTTACCCTCCTGTGCACGAACCACTGCATAATTGTGTCAAATTATTATAATGTGTGATTAGGCTTAGCATAATGTTAGGATAAACACTACTTTTGCATAGAATTTATAGAGATTTTCTTACTGAATTCAGGTCTCTCTTTGGTAATAAATCATATTGTTAATAATAAAATCTTAATGGCGGCAGTATGAAAAAACAGAGTATTAAAAGAATTGCCCTTTCTCGTATGTTAAAAGTATTTTTTCTATCCATCCTTGTTGTTCTCTCTGTTATCGTGTTGAGTTATCGAAGTTTTTTTCAGCTTGTCGCTGAAAATAAAGCGATCTCTATTGCAGAAGTCATTAAAGCCGGGCTGACCTCGCATATGAAAGCCGGAATTATGGATAAGCGTGCTTATTTTTTGAACGAGATCTCTTCCGTATATGATATTGAATCCATTAACATTATCCGAGCGGATATAGTCAGTAGGCAGTTTGGTGAACCTGGTGACCATGATAATAAACTTGATGATGACCTGCGTAAGCTCTTAGAGAAGAAAGAGCCCTCTTTTACATGGAAAGACAGAGACAGTAAAATTGAGGCGATCATTCCTTATATAGCAAGCTCTAAAGGAACTCTTAACTGTCTGCAGTGCCATCAAGTCAATGACAATGATGTGCTGGGTGCCGTAAATATCAGTATGGATACAGGGCTGTATCAGGACTTTGCCTTTAAATACAGTTATATGATCGCTGCCGTCTTGCTCTTTTTTGTCTTGGTGATAGTTCTGGATATGTTTCATGTTCTGGAATATTATATACGCCGACCGCTTACGCAGATCGTCGATGACGGACAGAATGCTTACAACTTGAAAGAAGATGTCAATAATGATAGATACAAGAGCCGCGAGTTTGACGCTATGGTACAAAACATTAATGACTTTAATCAACATATTCTGGGTAAAGAAAAAGAGCTAAAAGAGAAGAACCTGGAGCTGCAAAACCTTAATGAAGAGATAGAGTCAACGCTTAAAGATACTCTGCAGGCCATGGGGCAGATCGAAGAGCTGAGGTCGGGTGAGACCAAACAGCATACCAACCGCGTCTCGACTATAAGCGCATTGATCGCGATAGAGTATGGTCTGGATGAAGAACAGGTTAAACTGATCGAACTAGCATCATCGCTGCATGATATTGGAAAGATAGGGATAGCAGATGCGATTTTAAACAAACCGGAAAAATTAACAGATGAAGAGTTTACAGTGATGAAAACACATACTGCTGTAGGGTATGAGATCTTAAGACATTCAAAACGTCCGGTCTTACAGGCTGCAGCAAGCATTGCTTACGGACACCATGAAAAATACGACGGCACAGGTTATCCGCTAGGGCTGCAAGGTAAAGAGATAGATATCTTCGCCCGTATTGTTGCTATTGTAGATGTTATCGATGCACTGCTTTCCAAACGTGTTTATAAAGAGATATGGTCGGTAGAGAAGGTGGTCGACTTCCTTAAAAAGGAGAGAGGCAGACATTTTGAACCGAAGCTGGTCGATATTGTATTGGAGAACATGGATGAATATACGCGGATCATAGGTGATATGTCAGAAGAGAGTTGGCCTGGTTCCGGTTAACTATAAGACTAAAGTACATTTAAAGGTTATCTCAGTATAATTCGCCAACTTTTAATCAGGGCATTGATTTGTCCTGACAAAGACTAAAAGAGTACTTTCTTGACTCTTGGTGTCGGAGAGGGTGCAAATCTTCTCTTTACAGGCTTGACCTGATCATTGCAAATGTTAACTTTTTTGACTCTCTTTGGGGATGTTATAAGAGTCTTGTGATGATGAGTTTAGTGCCGACACTAAGCGTTTTTAGAGGACTCTTGACTAAAACAAGGAAACATATATGTACGCAATCATTAAAAATGGTGGTAAGCAGTATAAGGTTCAAGAGGGCGATATTCTTTCTCTTGACAAAATGGACCTGGCTCCAAAAGATACTGTTGAGATCAAAGAAGTTCTAGCTGTAAACGCTGGTGAGCTTGTTGTTGGAGCACCTTTCGTAGAAGGCGCTGTTGTAACTGCAGAAGTAATCAACGAAGGTCGTGACAAAAAAGTTATCATCTTCAAAAAGCGTCGTCGTAAAGACTCAAAAGTTAAACGTGGTTTCCGTCGTGATTTTACTCGCGTTCGTATCACTAAAATCGCTGCATAAGCACTAAAAAGTTAGGAGAAAGACATGGCACACAAAAAAGGTCAAGGTAGTACTCAGAATAATCGTGACTCAGCAGGTCGTCGATTAGGTGTTAAGAAATTCGGTGGTGAAACAGTACGTGCAGGTAACATCGTTATCCGTCAACGTGGAACTAAAGTTCACCCGGGTAAAAACATGGGAATGGGTAAAGATCATACTCTTTACGCACTTGTAGACGGTGTTGTTGTTTTCGAAAGAAAAGACAAAAACCGTAAACAAGTTTCTATCGTCCCTGCTGCGTAAGTAGCTTTTGGCTCCGCTTGCGGAGTCACTTCTTCAATCATCTACAAATATTTAACAGTCTATTTTTCTTTTTCAAATGTATAATGTTAAATATTTTAATTATCAAATGATTTTTCTTTTTTAATAACGCAAGGACAAACTATGTTTACAGATCAGGTCACATTAACACTTTCATCAGGCAAGGGCGGTCAAGGCTGTGTCGCTTTTCGCCGTGAAAAATTTGTAACAAACGGTGGTCCAAACGGCGGTGACGGCGGTAAAGGCGGGGACGTCTATTTTCGTGTTGACAACAACACCCACACACTTTCCGGTTTTAAAGGTCGAAAAAACCTCAAAGCAGACAACGGTCGTCCGGGCGAAGGCTCTCGTATGACAGGTAAGTCGGGTTCTCCTCTATATGTTATCGTCCCTCCTGGAACACAGGTGATCGACAAAGAGACGGGCGAAGTGCTTTTTGACCTCGTAACAGATGGTTATGAGGTTCGATACCTGCAAGGCGGCCGCGGCGGTCTGGGTAATTTCCACTTTAAATCGTCGACAAACCAGCAGCCTCGTTATGCACAACCGGGTGAATCGGCAGTTGAACGCGAAGTCATACTTGACCTTAAACTGATCGCAGATGTCGGTCTGGTCGGTTTTCCGAATGTAGGGAAATCGACACTGATCTCAACGGTCTCAAATGCACGTCCTGAAGTGGCGAACTACGAGTTTACGACATTGACACCGAAACTTGGGCAGGTCGATGTCGGTAACTATGAGTCGTTTGTTATGGCTGACATTCCGGGTATTATCGGCGGTGCATCTGACGGTAAAGGTCTTGGTCTGGAGTTCCTTCGTCACATCGAACGTACAAAAACATTGCTTTTTATGGTCGACATTGCTAACTATCGTGAGATGATGGAGCAGTTTGAGACACTTAAAGTAGAGCTTGAAAAGTACTCTGAGAAGCTGCATGGCCGCTCATACGCTATTGCGTTGACACGCTCAGATGCCCTTTTACAGGAAGAGGCAGCTGAAAAGACAGCTGCTTTTATCAAAGAACTTGGGTTTGAAGCCGGCACTGAAAGCAAGTTTGGCTTTGAAGACGGTTTCCCGTTTTATGAGCAGGATGATAAAGAAGGTACCGTTGCATATGATACAAGCAAACCACTTTTTATTGCACCTATCTCTTCGGTGATGCATACCAATATCGATGGACTCCGATACGCCCTTAACGACCTGATCAAAAAGAACCGCTAATGAAACGTATTGTTGTTAAAGTAGGCAGTGCTGTTTTAACGGAGAACGACGGTGTCGCCCTCAAACGTATGCGCAACCTTGTCGATCTTATCTGTGAGGTCTCAAACAGATATGAAGTGGTCTTGGTCTCGTCGGGTGCCGTTGCCGCCGGATATACAAGGTTGCAGCTCGATCGCAGCATACTTCAGAATAAACAAGCCCTTGCATCGATCGGCCAGCCTCACTTGATAGAGCTCTACAGTAGGAAATTTGCTACATGTGACAAACTCTGTTCACAAGTCCTTGTAACAGCTGCCAATTTTCACAGCAAAGCACAAGCGGACCGTATAAAAAGTACGGTTGATACCTTGATAGCAAATGGTATTGTTCCCATTGTCAATGAAAATGATGTTACGGCTACAGATGAGTTGGTGGTGGGTGATAATGATCAACTCTCGGCATATACAGCAGATGCCGTTGATGCCGAGATGTTGCTGATCCTTTCGGATATTGATGCCTACTATGATCATGACCCTAGAAAACACAGTGACGCCAAGATATTAAAAGAGGTAAGCAGTATTAGTGATGAAGAGTTGTCTCGTGAAGCAACGCCTCATGGTACCTTCGCGACAGGCGGTATTGTGACAAAGTTGAAAGCTGCAGACTATATGTTAAAGCATGGACGAAGCATGTTCTTAGGTTCAGGTTTTGATCTCTCCGATGCAAGGGCATACCTGCTGGAAGAGAGACATGAAGGCGGAACTCTTTTTACAACAGAGGTTGAATAATGAATGTCATCTTTATGGGAACACCCGACTACGCAAGTGAGATCTTAGAGACACTGGTAGCGGATAAAGCGATCAATGTGGTTGCTGTCTACACCCAGCCCGACAAGCCGGTCGGACGTAAAAAGGTGATGACACCGCCGATCACTAAAACAGTAGCCTTGAAAAACAACCTGCCTGTCTATCAGCCGACACGTCTTCGTGATGAAGAGACGGTTGCTGAACTTATAAAGATCGAGTGTGACTACATCGTTGTTGCCGCTTATGGACAGATCCTGCCTAAGGAAGTCCTTGATCATGCGCCGTGTATTAACCTGCATGCATCGATCTTGCCGGACTATCGCGGCGCCAGTCCTATTCAACAGGCTATTTTAAACGGTGACAAAGAGACGGGTGTTACGGCGATGATGATGGATGTCGGTCTTGATACGGGTGACATTATTAAGATCGAGAAGATCGAGATCGCTGATGATGAGATGGTCTCGACACTTTTTGATCGTTTGACAAAGTGTGCTGCCGCATTGACTGTTGACGTATTGAAAAATTTTGATACATATGCGCCGATTGCTCAGGATGATGCGATCTCAACCCACTGCACCAAGATCACAAAACAAGAGGGTCTTGTCAGTTTCGATGATGCAGAGGCACTTTACAACCGTTACCGTGCCTTTACTCCTTGGCCGGGTATCTATCTTGAAAGCGGTCTTAAGCTCAAAAAGATGACACTTGTCGAGTCTGATAAAAGCCATCAAGAAGGCGCGATACTCTCAGTTGATAAAGAGAGTATCGTTGTCGGTTGTAAAAAAGGTTCCCTCTCTATTGAACTTGTTCAGCCTGCTTCTAAAAAAGAGATGGGTGTCATCGCTTATCTTAACGGTAAGAGGCTCTCTCTTGCAGATACTCTCTCTTAAAACGGTTGACTCAACACAACGTTATCTTTTAGATGCTCTGAAAGAGGGTACGCACTCTTCTCCCATATGTGTCACCGCTCAATGTCAGGAGTCCGGACAGGGAAGCCGCGGTAACAGCTGGAGCGGCCTGGAGGGTAATCTCTTTTTCTCTTTTGCAATTGATAGAAGTGAACTGCCTGAGGACCTTAAACTGGAATCTTCTTCTATCTATTTTACTTATATCTTAAAAACACTGTTGGCAGAGATGGGCTCTTCGCTCTGGCTGAAGTGGCCCAATGATTTTTATCTCGGTGACAAAAAGATAGGCGGGGCGATCACAAACCTCTATAAAGATGCGCTGGTCTGCGGTATAGGGCTCAATACAAAGGTCTCTCCGGAAGGTTTTTCGAAACTTGATATTGAAATTGAAAATGAAACATTATTGGAACATTACTTTGATATCATAAAAAATCCGCCCTCGTGGAAGAATGTTTTTAGCAACTATGAGGTAGAATTTGTCAAAAGCAGAAGCTACTTTACCCATAGCGGTAAGACAAAACTTTCATTAGAAAATGCAAGATTATTGGACGATGGCTCTATAGAGTGTAATGGAGAAAGGATATTTAGTTTACGATGAATGAGATTATAGTAATAGCCAACCAAAAGGGTGGTGTCGGAAAAACAACAACTGCAGTCAACCTTGCTGCTTCATTAGCGTTAGAAGGTAAAAAAGTACTGTTGATCGATGCTGACCCGCAGGCCAATGCGACGACTTCGCTTGGCTACAGCCGTAATGATTACGAATTTAACATCTATCATGTGCTTATCGGTACAAAAAAACTTCGTGACATAATCTTAAACTCTGAGATAGCGACACTTGACCTGGCACCGGCAAACATCGGACTCGTCGGCATGGAAAAAGAGTATTACGATGCAGGCAACACCAAGGGTCGTGAGCTGATTATGAAAAAAGCGCTTGCCCAGGTCAAATCAACATACGACTATATTGTCATAGATTCGCCTCCTGCACTTGGACCGATGACGATCAATGCCCTTTCGGCAGCAAACTCGGTGATCATCCCGATCCAGTGCGAGTTCTTTGCACTGGAAGGTCTTGCACAGCTTCTGAACACGGTACGCCTTATCCGTAAGACGATCAACCCGCGTCTTGAGATCAAAGGTTTCCTGCCGACAATGTACAGTGCACAGAACAACCTCTCCAAACAGGTCTTTTCCGATCTGCGTCAACACTTTGACAACAAGTTGTTCAAAGATATAGACGAAGAGCTGATCGTCATACCGCGTAACGTACGTTTGGCGGAGAGCCCGAGTTTTGGAAAACCGGTCATGCTGTATGATGCAAAGTCGAGCGGATCGATCGCGTACCAGAACCTGGCGCAAGCTATTATTGCGTAAAGAGGGTATAACAGTGGCAAACAGCAAAGCAAAACTCGGTCGTGGTCTTGGTGAACTTCTAGGAGAGATCGAAGAGGCGTATGACAGTGAAGTCCCTAACACCGAGGCTGTTGTAGAGCTGCCTCTCTCTCAGATCAAGGCCAACCCTTATCAGCCGCGTAAACATTTTGATGAGCGTTCTTTAGCCGAACTTGCGGACTCTATCAAGACCTATGGTCTTATTCAGCCTATTGTTGTCGTAGAAGACATTGACGGCTACATCCTGGTGGCCGGAGAGCGTCGTCTTCGTGCAAGCAAGATCGCTAAACTCAAAACAATTCGTACGGTGATCGCGCATTTGGATGAAGAGAAGATGCGTCAGCAGGCACTCATAGAGAACATTCAGCGTGACGAACTCAATGTTGTTGATCTGGCGTATGCTTATGGCGAACTGCTTGAAGTCCACGGGATCACCCATGATGAGCTTTCAACAATGGTCCATAAATCACGTGCCCACATCACCAATACTCTGCGTCTGCTGCAGCTCTCTAAAAAGACATTGTCAGCGCTGAAAGAGGCGAAGATAACAGCCGGCCACGCTAAAGTCCTAGTAGGGTTGAGCGACAAAGAACAGGTTACGTTAGTGGACTCGATCATTGGCCAAAAGCTGACGGTGCGAGAAGTCGAAGCCATGACAAAACCGATGAAAAACGGTAGTGCGCCTACTGTGAAAAAAGTGCAAAAAGAGAGTTTTGATCTTAGTGCATTGCAAGATCGCTTTAACGATCTCGGTTTTAACGTCAAAACAAAATCGAACGAGATCATACTCTCTTTCCGTAATGAAGATGAGATCGAAGAGCTCTTAAACCGACTTTAGATCAGGTTGAAAACCTGGTGTTTCATTAGAACCACTCTTTATAATTCTCTTCCAGAAATCTTATATTTTTCTCTTACTTTGTCACTTTTTCACCTTGATTGCGTCTATATTTAAACTTAATTTTCATTTTAGCGCTTTAATCATTCATCTTTAACAAAGCCTTTATCTATACTGTTGTAAGATTGCGCAACTTTTAGGAGGTGGTATGTTAGATATAAATCCGTTGCTATTGGGCATCACGATCGTTGTCTTCCTTATCCTTATTGCCGTTCTAAACAGTTTGCTTTTCAAACCTCTGTTCAATTACATGGAAGAGCGTGACGCAAGTATCAAAAACGATCAAGACAAAGTTGGTAACAACGATGCCGAGATCGCTGAGTTGACTGCAGAAGCGCAAAGCATTGTAAATGAAGCGAAGTTGGAAGCAGCGGCCATAAGAGAGAAAGTCATTGCTGAAGCAAAAGAACTTGCAGACAGCAAAATTGAAGCAAAACGTGCTGAATTAGCGAAAGACAAAGCTGAATTTGAAAAGTCACTAGCGGAAACGCGTGCGTCTTTGAAAAATACACTTCTGTCACAAGTGCCTCTTTATAAAGAAGCAGTTAAAGCTAAGTTCAGTCAAATATAAGGAAACGATGTGAGTAAAATTCTTTTACCTTTATTGTTTGTAACGACATCACTGTTTGCCTCTGAGGCAGCAGGCGATGGCGGTACGGACATCTTGGAACGCACATTAAACTTCGCCATCTTTGCAGGTATCATCTGGTACTTGTTGGCAGAACCGGTGAAAAACTACTTCAGTGGTCGTTCACAGGGCATTGCTGATGAACTGCAAAAGGTGCAAGACAGACTCAAAGAGTCAAAGCAGGCTAAAGAAGCTGCAGAAGCAAAGGTCGTAGACGCTAATAAACTGGCTGAAGAGATCGTTGCGACTGCATCTAAAGAGGGGAAGGTCTTAAATGAGAAGATCCTCAAGCAGTGCGATGCAGACTTGGAGAACATGTCAAAGCAAGGTGGCGCCGGTATGGAACTTGAACAACGTAAGATGGTTCGTGATCTTGTAGATGAGATCTTGAGCGATGTACTTGTACAAGAGAGTTCTGCGCTTGACAGAGACGCTATGGCGAACATCATAATGAAGAAGGTGGCGTAATGCAAGAGTTAATCGCAAAACGCTATGTCAAATCATTGGGTGAAGCTACCGGTGCTGAGTCATTAGTAAATATCGCAGCGATATTTGATGCAATCACGGCAAGTTTTTCAGATGCGAAATTTATCGCTGTCATGGAAAATCCGGAAGTTGCAAATGCAGACAAAGAATCAATTCTACTGGAGGCTGTTAAGTCAGCAAGTAGTGATAAGTTAAACAACTTTATCAAGCTTTTGGTAGAAAACGGACGTATCAGTATCATTCCCGCAATGGCTGAAGAGATGCGTAAAGAGATCGCACGTGGTTCTAAGAACTACAGCGGTGTTGTTTACAGCAATGAAGATGTGGATGCGAAGACATTGACAGACCTAAGCAGTGGTCTGGGCAAAAAAGTCGACGCGACAGTTGAGTTAACGTTTATCAAGAGCGACTACGACGGCCTTAAGGTTGAAGTGGCTGATCTTGACATGGAGATCAATTTCTCTAAAACACGTGTTAACGCACAACTTGTAGAACATATCTTAAAAGCAATCTAAATAGGAGGCAAATACAGTGGTAGCTAAAATTCAAGCTGATGAAATCAGCTCAATCATTAAAGAGCGTATTGACAACTTTGAACTAAGTGTTGATATTAACGAAACAGGTACAGTTATTTCTTACGCAGACGGCGTTGCACAGGTCTATGGCATGAGCAATGTTATGGCGGGTGAGATGGTCGAATTCGAAGACGGGACGCAAGGTCTTGTACTTAACCTCGAAGAGGCAAGCGTAGGTGTTGTTCTTCTTGGACGCAGCGAGCAACTTCGTGAAGGTATGAGCGTTAAGCGTCTAGGTAAACTTTTAAGTGTACCAGTCGGTGACGCGGTTATCGGTCGTGTTGTTAATGCACTTGGAGAGCCGGTTGACGGTAAAGGTCCTATCGAAGCAACAGAACACCGTTTTGTTGAAGAGAAAGCACCTGGGATCATGGAGCGTAAGTCGGTTCATGAGCCTCTTGCAACTGGTATTAAAGCGATTGATGCACTAGTGCCAATCGGTCGTGGTCAACGTGAACTTATTATTGGTGACCGTCAGACTGGTAAGACTACGGTTGCTCTTGACGCTATTATCAACCAAAAAGGTAACGGTGTTATCTGTGTATACGTTGCTGTTGGTCAAAAAGAGTCTACTGTTGCTCAGGTTGTTCGTCGCCTGGAAGAGCACGGTGCAATGGAGTACACGATCGTTGTAACTGCTACTGCAGCAGAAGCGGCAGCACTTCAGTTCCTTGCACCATACACTGGTGTAACAATGGGTGAGTACTTCCGTGACAACGCGCGTCACGGTCTGATCGTTTATGATGATCTTTCCAAGCATGCGGTTGCATACCGTGAGATGTCTTTGATCCTTCGTCGTCCTCCGGGTCGTGAAGCGTACCCGGGTGATGTTTTCTACCTACACTCTCGTCTTCTTGAGCGTGCAGCGAAACTAAATGATGATGAAGGTGCCGGTTCACTAACTGCACTTCCTATTATTGAGACACTTGCTGGTGACGTTGCGGCATATATCCCGACAAACGTTATCTCTATCACTGATGGTCAGATCTTCCTTGAGACTGACCTTTTCAACTCAGGTATCCGCCCGGCGATCAACGTTGGTCTTTCGGTATCTCGTGTTGGTGGTGCAGCACAGATCAAAGCTACTAAACAAGTTGCCGGTACATTGCGTCTTGACCTTGCTCAGTACCGTGAACTTCAAGCATTTGCTCAGTTCGCATCTGATCTTGACGAGCTTTCTCGTAACCAGCTTGAGCGTGGACAGAGAATGGTAGAGGTTCTTAAGCAGCCTCAGTTCTCTCCACTTGCAGCAGAGCAGCAGGCACTTATCATCTTCGCAGGTAACGAAGGTTTCCTTGATGACATGCCTCACACATCTGTTGTTAAATTTGAAGCTGAGCTTTATCCGTTCGTTGAAGCGTCTTACCCACAAATTTTTGAAAACATTAGAAGTGCATCGAAAATTGATGATGAGACAAACGCAATGATGAAAAAAGCGCTTGAAGAGTTCAAAGCATCTTTTATCGCTGAATAAGAAGGACCATTATGGCCAACTTGAAAGATATTAAAAGACAGATAGGAAGTGTAAGTAACACGCAGAAGACGACGCGTGCTATGAAGCTTGTTTCGACTGCTAAGCTACGCCGTGCAGAAGAGCTTGCTCGCCGCTCCCGTCTGTTTGCTGAAAAAACAAATGCTATGATCCAGGATATTGCATCTCAAATCGAGTGCACTAAAATGGGCGGTATTGAAAACCGTTGTTTCGAACAGGTCGAAACGCCAAAAATGGTTGATATTATCTTTGTAACAGCGGACAAAGGTCTGTGCGGCGGCTTTAACATTCAAACGTTAAAAGCAGTCAACAAACTGATGAAAGAGTTCAAAGACGAAAAAGTCAAAGTGCGTCTTCGCGGTGTTGGTAAAAAGGGTGTTGAGTTTTACAAATACAATGAAGTTGAACTGCTTGATGCGGTAACTGACCTTAGTTCTGCTCCTGACATGGGACGCGCTGCTGAGTTTATTACAACATCGATCAATGACTTTAAAGACGGTAAGACTGATGGTGTTTACATTATCCACAACGGATATAAAAACATGATCACTCAAGAGTTACACGTTGATCGTGTTCTTCCTGTAGATACAACTGCATATGATTGCAGTGAAGAGACAACTAAGTCTCTACTTGAGATCGAAGCGGAAGATAGTGAAAAGATGTTGGACTCTCTTCTTACGAAGTATGTTGAGTATAACATGTATTATGCGTTGATCGATTCTGTCGCTGCTGAGCACTCTGCTCGTATGCAAGCGATGGATGCGGCAACAACCAATGCAAAAGAGATGGTTAAGACGCTTAATGTTAAGTATAACAAAGCGCGTCAAGAAGCAATTACAACGGAACTGATTGAGATTATCAGTGGCGTTGAGTCAATGAAATAATGGAGGAAACAATGGTTGGTAAAATAGTCCAAGTAATGGGTCCAGTTGTTGATGTTGAATTCGAAGGAAAACTTCCTGCGATCAATGAAGCAATTGATGTTAAAGGTGGAGTCGGCGAAAGCACATTCCGTCTTGTTCTTGAAGTAGCTGCTCACATCGGTGGTGGTCGTGTTCGTACGATCGCTATGGATATGAGTGAAGGTCTTGTTCGTGGTCAGGAAGCAGTCGCAACTGGTGCTCCTATCAGCGTTCCTGTTGGAGACAAAGTCCTAGGACGTATCTTCAACGTAATCGGTGAGACGATCGATGGTGGTGATCAGGTGACTGATACAGAAACATGGTCTATTCACCGTGATCCTCCTCCATTCATCGACCAGTCTACTAAGACTGAGATGTTTGAGACAGGTATCAAAGTTGTTGACCTTCTAGCACCATATTCAAAAGGTGGTAAGGTTGGTCTATTCGGCGGTGCGGGTGTTGGTAAAACAGTTATCATCATGGAGCTTATTCACAATGTTGCACACGGTCATGAAGGTCTTTCTGTCTTCGCCGGTGTTGGTGAAAGAACTCGTGAAGGTAATGACCTTTACTACGAGATGAAAGACTCTAACGTACTGGACAAAGTTGCACTGTGCTACGGTCAAATGTCTGAGCCTCCGGGAGCACGTAACCGTATCGCGCTTACCGGTCTTACAATGGCTGAGTATTTCCGTGATGAGAAGGGCCTTGACGTACTTATGTTCGTTGACAACATCTTCCGTTTCGCACAGTCAGGTTCTGAGATGTCTGCACTTCTTGGCCGTATCCCTTCAGCAGTTGGTTACCAGCCGACACTTGCTCGTGAAATGGGTGCACTGCAAGATCGTATTACATCAACGACTAACGGTTCGATTACTTCTGTTCAAGCAGTATATGTTCCTGCGGATGACTTGACGGATCCGGCTCCGGCTTCTGTTTTTGCTCACCTTGATGCAACAACAGTACTTAACCGTAAGATCGCTGAAAAGGGTATCTACCCGGCAGTTGATCCACTTGACTCAACATCTCGTCTTCTTGATCCAGCGATCATCGGCGAAGAGCACTATTCAGTTGCTCGCGGTGTTCAGCAGACTCTACAGAAGTATAAAGACCTTCAAGATATCATTGCGATTCTTGGTATGGATGAGCTTTCTGAAGATGACAAAGCGGTTGTTGAACGTGCTCGTAAGATCGAGAAGTTCCTTTCACAGCCATTCTTCGTTGCTGAAGTATTTACAGGTTCTCCTGGTAAATATGTCAGCCTTGAAGACACAATCAAAGGTTTCAAAGGAATCCTTGAGGGTGAATATGACCACATGCCGGAATCTGCATTCTACATGGTCGGTGATATGAAAGAGGCTATCGCTAAAGCCGAGAAATCTAAATAGTAGCTTGGCTACTCTTTAAAACAAAGGCTAACTATGGAAACTCTTAATTTAGAAATTGTAACGCCGAGCGGCTTGATCTTTAACGGTCAAGCTGTAGAGGTTACTTTACCTGGTGAAGAGGGAGAATTTGGTGTTCTTCCTCATCACGCTTCTCTGACGACACTGCTTAAAGCGGGTGTTGTTGACATTGAGAAAGAGGACAAAAGTGTTGAATCTATCGTCGTTAACTGGGGCGTTGTCCAAGTTGATGAAGAGAAAGTTGTTGTACTGGTTGACGGTGCAGTAGCTATCCGTGGTGAGAGTGAAAGTGAAATCGCTAAAGCTCTTGAATCTGCGAAGACTCTTCTTTCTGACGTCTCTGACTCTAACCTTGCTATCGCTTCTGTATCTGCAAAGATCGAATCGGCAGCCCATAAGCTAGTATAGGCTTATGGAAAATTTCAGCGACTTTCTCTCCCAAAGTCACAGTGTCACCCTCGCGGTGCTGGCACTGCTCTCTCTTTACTTTATTGCGACCAACTGGATCTTTTTCTATCGACTTCTATCTATTAACAGCTGGATCTCTCGTGAGACACAATCGTTAGAGCAGCTTTTGATGGGTGCGGACAGTGTGATGGGAAATGCATACTTGCACAAGTTTTTGAGCTCAAGCTCAAAGCTCAGTCGTGAGATCTTTGATCTTGGTATGTTCGCAGCAACGAAAGAGTCGACAAAAGGTCTCTCTGTTTTGTCCATTGTTGCATCAACAACACCGTTTATCGGTCTTTTTGGAACAGTCGTCTCTATCCTTGACACCTTTGACAATATCGGTGGTGCCGGCGGGATGAATATGATCGCAGCAGGTGTCTCTGATGCGCTTATTGCAACGGCCGGCGGTATTTTTGTTGCGATTTTCGCGTACACGTACCACCAGATACTGAAGCGCCGTGCATTTGAGCTTAACTCTATTATCCGCATGCAGCGCGATGCTGTCCTTGCAAGACTGGCTGAAGAGAACTGATGACAGAATTTGAGTGGGACGAGTCACCGGAACTTAACATCACGCCCCTTGTGGATGTCATGCTGGTTCTTTTGGCTATTCTCATGGTCATCGCGCCGACGGTCATCTATGAAGAGATGATCAAACTGCCGCAAGGTTCTGCTACAAAACAGATCGAACAAAAAGCGCCTGTCCATATCACCGTTGATGAAAAAGGCAAAGTCGTTGTGAATAAAGAGAATTTTGACCTGCAAGGTTTTGCAGATAACTTTTATCTCTATTCCCAAAAACTTGACAAAGAGGCGACCGTGCTTATCAGTGCAGACAGATCACTCGACTACGGTCTTGTTATGTCGATACTCGGTGCAGTAAAACAGGCAGGATTTACCGAAGTATCACTTGCGACTAACGGTTAATTCCAACACGTTATACTTTTAAAAACAGGCAGGACAGGTAATGGTACAAAGCAGTCGTGACGATCGCTACTTTTACATCAGCGGCCTTATTTCATTAACTCTTTTTTCTGCCGTCATTCTTCTTTTTACACTTGTCGTCTTGCATAAAAGCTCAATTGATACATTCGCCATGCAAGAAGATAACTATATCTCCGTCTCAATTGATATGGATCTTGTTGTCCCTACTCTAAACGAGGCAAGACCTGACCCTAAGCCAACGCCAAAACAAGAGATCATTCCGGAACCTGAGCCTGAACCGGCTGTTGAAGAGATAGAGAGTACGCCTGATCCTGTCAATACCGATGTCTCATCTCTGTTTGACGATGTCTGGACCCAGAGTGCTGACACCAAAGTTGAAAAGAAAGAGGAGAAGGTCGACACCAAACGTCTTGCCGCTATTGAAAAACGTATTAAGACCAAAGAGACCAAGCAGTCGCAAAAAGCGAGTGACAAGATCAAGACATTAGAGCTGGTCAAGCCTTCTATCGAAGTGGTTGGTGCTTCGGTTTCGACAGCACCGGAGGTAAACAAGTATTTGGCTAAAATACACGCATTAGTCAAAAGCAAGTTCTACCCACCGGCCAGCAGTGAAGGCGAGAGTGCAAAAGTGCGGGTAAACATTGACGCCAATGGAAATGTCACAAACTACAGGGTTTTAGTCTATTCAGGCGTTAACATCTTCAATGAAGAGGTTGATCGACTGAAAAGTCGACTGCAGAGAATGACATTTCCAAAAAATCCAGACGGGAAGTCGATCTCTCTGGAAATTATATTAACAGTTGAGGATTAAATATGCGTATTATTTTTGGAGTACTTTTTTCAGCACTTCTATTATGGGGTTCTGATGCTACTATCGAAGTCAGAAAGAGTGTTGACGCACTTCCGTCTATAGCGGTTGAAGATGGGTCCAGTGACTATCAAGACGGCCTGAGCAAACGATTTTTCCGTGTTTTGGTCAGTGACTTGAATGTATTGAGTATCTTCAATGTCGACCGCGACTACGTCAGAGCCGGCTTCAGTGATGAAAATGTTGCCGACGAGCATAAAGAGATCGATTATGTGGTCCGTTACCAGCTGGTGGATGACAACGGTGTTATGGTCGTTAATGTCAACCTGATCAACAGTGACAAAGTGATGCATACACTCAATTACCGCATTAAAAACCCGAAACAGTATGTTTTTCTAGTCCACACTATTGCTGCTGCGATCAATGACTTTATGGGAGCCGATCCGGTTGACTGGATGAAGGAAAAAGTGATCATCGCCCGTACAACCGGACCGGGTACCTCTGAGATCCTGATCACTGATTATACTTTGAGTTATCAATTCTCGATCAAACGCAGCGGTTTGAACGTCTTTCCCAAGTGGGCTGACAGAGAGAAAAGATATTTCTACTATACAAATTTAAGCAAGGGAACACCTGAACTTCGAAAACACGGTATTTATGATCAGAGTGATGTACTGGTCTTAACATCTGACGGTATGCTGGTCTGTTCTGATGTTAGTGAAGACGGTCAAAAGCTGCTGCTCTCTATGGCACCCGAAGGTCAGCCCGATGTATATGAGTATGATGTGGCTTCAAAGCAGATCAAAAAGGTCACGAAGTACAGCGGTATTGATGTAAACGCTCAGTATATGGCTGATGGACATATCGCCTTTGTCTCAAACCGTCTTGGGTATCCGAACATCTTCTCTAAAAAGAGCACGTCACAGGCGACAGAGCAGATGGTCTATGTAGGTAAAAGCAACTCGGCCTGTACGGCACACGGAAATTACATCATCTATAAAGCACGTGAAAGCTCCAATGCGTTTTCAAAAAACACGTTCAACCTGCACCTGATCTCGACAAAGACAGACTTTATCCGTCGTCTTACCGTGACCGGAATCAACGAACACCCTCTATTTTCTAGCGATGGCGGTACGGTTCTGTTTGTTAAAAAATACAAAAACCAGAGCTCTATCGGTGTTATTCGTCTGAATCAAAACAAAAACTATCTCTTCCCGCTCAAAGGCGGTGCTATCCAGTCGATCGACTGGTAGTTCGTGCTTGATGCTTCTGCATCACGTCTTCTAACGATTAATACTGTGTAGAAATTGCCTGCTTTGCTCTCAATGCAATATAGTTGAGCCCCATACCCCTTAAATTAACTATCTGTTTCTAATTCTCAAATATAATTACGAAAATTTGATTTCGATTGGCTTTTTTATGAAAAAAAGGCTAGAATCTTCTATCAAAACTATCTGAAGGAATAAAATGAAAGCTTTACTTTATGCAAGTACACTAATTGCGATGTTAATATTTACGGGGTGTAGTGGCTCTGAACCTACTGTTGATGATTCAGCAGGCGGCGCTACCGGGATAGAAGAGATTAGCATCGTTGACGAGGGCAGTGCAGCCGGTGCTGATTCAGGTATCTCAACTGACCTTGATGCAGGAAGTACGACTTTAGAGGGTATTGAAGCGAAGATGTCTTCGATCTATTTTGGATTTGACCAATATAAATTGGCAGACGAAGATGTTGATACACTGCGTCAAAATGTAGAACTGGTAAAAAACGATACAGAAGCATTGAACATTGCCGATAAATACTCTATTAAACTCGAAGGTAATTGTGATGAGTGGGGTTCAGATGAATACAACTTTGCACTTGGTCTAAAACGTGCCAATGCCGTTAAAGACGAGCTTCTTAACAACGGTGTCGTTTCAGAGCGTATTACTTTGGTCAGTTACGGTTCAAGCAACCCTGTCTGTACAGAAAAAACACAAGAGTGTTGGTCTAAGAACCGTCGCGTAGATTTCAAACTTCTTCCATAGAGCGTAGATGCGTTTAGCTTTACTCTTTTCACTTTTACTTCTTCCCTTTTCCCTCTTAGCCGATGAACCGTCGGCTTTTGGTGCGGGTGATCTTGACAGCGACAATCCGTATGGGTTGACAGCGTCTGAAAAGAAGATCTACCAAAACAACAAGACGCTAAAACAGAACAACCGTAAGATCAACTCTCACAAAAGCGATATAGAGTCTCTGAGAGAGCGTATTGACGGACTGCAGTCCGTTCTTGAGTCAATTGCTCTGAAGTCGCAAAAGAACAAAGTAGCACTTGGCGATATGAGCAAGTCACAAGAAAATGATGGTTTGAGTACACAAGAACGTCTACAAAACTTTGAGACGCAGATAGCGACGAACAGCGAGAATATTCTCCAGCTTAAAACGGCGCTCGAAGAGTTAAGCAAACTGATGGACGAGCAGAGCGCTTCTCTTGTCACAAAAGAGGAACACAATGCACTTGTAGAAGATGTCAATGCGTTTAAAGTCCTTGTTGCAGGTGAACTGAAAAAGAAGTCTAAGTCAAGCAGCTCTAATAAAAGCAGCGGCGATCTTGCGACCCAGGCAAAAAAGAACTATGACAAGAAAAGTTACTCTAAGGCTCTAAGCGACTATAAAGAGCTGGTTAACCGTAACTATAAACCTGCTTACGGACACTATATGATAGCGCAGTGCTATTTTGGGCAAAAAGAGTATGGGCAAGCTATTGCACACTATAAAGAGAGTGCCGCCCGCTATAAAAAAGCTTCGTATATGCCGACACTGATGCTGCGTACAGCATACTCTATGTCTTTGACCGGTGATAAAGCGAATGCCAGGAAGTTTTACAACGCGGTTATTGCCAAATATCCTGGAACTACGGAAGCAAAGAAAGCAGAACGTTACCTAGGACAACTTTAGCACAAGTTTCAGTTCGGCGCATCTTGCGTCCAACGCAGACGCTCTGTACACTTCAGCACTATCGGTCTGAGTTAAACACAATCTATACTTTTTATATATTATTATACGTATAATGATGAAACAAAACCTACTGACTCTCTCACCAAAAACACTTACTGCTTAATTTTCAGCCAATCCATAGATTAATCTGCTAAAATCGCGTCTATATTATTACAGGGCTTTATTGACCCTAAAAGAGGAATTATTATGGCAATTGCTGAAAATCAAGTTGTATCGATCGAGTATGAAGTAAAAGACGGAGAGACTATTGTCGACTCTAACGTTGGCGGCGCGCCACTAGTGTTTATCTATGGTAAAGGTCAGATCATTCCTGGTCTTGAGTCTGGTATTGCCGACATGGCTATCGGTGACAAAGGCAACGTTCTTGTAAAACCTGAAGATGCCTATGGCGAGTACAATGCTGATGCACAACAAGAGGTTCCTAAAGAGCAGTTCGCGGGTATCGAACTGGAGATCGGTCAAACACTTTACGGTCAAGGTGAAGATGGCGGCACTGTTCAGGTTACTGTTAAAGAGATCGGTGACGAGAATGTAATCGTTGACTTTAACCACCCACTTGCCGGTAAAGAGCTAATGTTCGCTGTTACTATCAACAACGTTCGTGAAGCAACTGCTGACGAGCTTCTTTCAGGTGTTCCGGCCGAGAACGCTCCTGCCGAAGGTGAGTCATGTGGTACAGGCTGTGGCTGTCACTAATTTTTTAGGGACGTCACGTGCTTCGACAGAAGCATTTAAGACGGCCAATCTATTAAAAACCCTCAGCGTAAATGCACTTATTTACGGTGAAAATGGAACGGGAAAGTTAACGCTTGCCCGCTACATCCTTCCTAATGCGCCCCTATTAAGCACCCATAACTTCGATGAACTTTTAGAAGCGATAAACAGCAGCAGTGAGATCATTATCACACATATCGAAGAGGCACCCAACCTTAAGCGTCTCATAGATACGATCGCCGCATCCAAAGCACGGGTTGTCGTAACAAGCTGTGACGGTGTGCAAAATGAACTTTTGCAAGAGGCTTTCAGTGTCCGCATACATCTTCCGCCTCTTAGTGAGCGTTTAGAAGATGTCAAAGCGCTGCTGGAACTTTTTATGCAAGAGGCAAATGTTATCTTCGGCGATGATAAGCCATTTATAATGCCGACATATGCGTTCGATCTTAGCAGAAATGCCATCTCGCTGCGCAAGCAGCTTTTTTTGCACTATCAGTTCGGCAATATCGGAGAGAGTGATCTTATGGCGATCATGGAGCAGTATCTGAGTGATAAACTTGGTTCAAAAAATGATTATCGCAACTATCTGCATCTCTATGAGGTTCCGCTGATCCGGGTCGGGTTAAAGCAGTTTAAATCACAGCTTCAACTCTCTGACAGGTTAGGTCTAAACAGAAACACACTGCGTAAAAAAATAGCAGAAAACAGCCATTTTGGGCTAGAATAACAAACACATATAAAAAGGGTAATAATGAGCAAGACAATAGCAATGATCTTCCCGGGTCAGGGAAGTCAGACAATAGGTATGGGCAGGTCGTTCTATGAGAACTCTGACTTGGCAAAAGAGATGTTTGACAAAGCCGGCGCACGTATCGGTGTTGACTTTAAAGCACTTCTTTTTGAAGAGAACGAGCAGATCAACCAAACAGCATACACACAGCCTGCTATTTTACTTGTAAGTATTATCGCTTATAGACTCTTCCAGCAAAAGCATGATGTGAAACCTGCACTTCTTTTAGGCCACTCTCTTGGTGAGATCTCAGCACTTTGTGCTGCAGGCGCTATTGACTACCTTGACGCTGTTGAGTTGGTACACAAGCGTGGTACACTTATGCAAGCGGCTTGTGACGGTATCGAAGCGGGTATGATGGCGATCGTCGGTCTTGATGACGCCTCGATCGAGCAGGTGTGTCTGGATGCACGTAACAAAGAGAACAAAAGCATCTGGCCGGCGAACTATAACCAGGATGGTCAGTTGGTCATTGCCGGTATAAAGCCGGACCTTGCAAGTATGGAGGGTGCCTTCAAAGAGGCGGGTGCAAAACGTGCGCTGCTGCTTAACATGTCGGTTGCAAGCCACTGTCCGCTTCTAGCACCTGCACAAGCACCGTTGAAAGCAGAACTGGAACGTATGATGAACGCTCCGTTTGTCGCACCGGTCATCTCTAATGTAACAGCGCAGCCTTATGAGACAAAACAGCAGGCACTTGAGCTGGTTGCAGAGCAGTTGGTCAAACCTGTTCTATACAAGCAGTCTATCCTTGCGATCAAAGACGATGTGGACATGGCGATCGAGTTTGGTAACGGGGCTGTTCTTAAAGGGATGAACCGCCGTATCAACAAAGAGATGCCGACATTGAACGTCAACGATATGGACTCACTGCAAAAGGTCATCGAAGAGCTTTCATGAGCCGATTTCCTAAGGGCTTGACCCTTGTCCAAAACGCGCCTAGACTCAACCGCAGTAACTTAGAGGATGCGCTTGAACTGATCGAGCGTGCGTCTGAAAGCTCTGATCTCATCATCTTTTCAGAACTCTCGCTTAACGGCTATATGCTGCAAGACAAACTGCATGAAGATGCCTGGACGCTGGATGAACTGAGCGTACTGAAAGAGGCAAGCCGAAAGATCGATATTGTTATCGGTGCTGCGCTTAAAGAGGCCAACGGTTTTTATAATGCAGCGCTCTACTTTTCTGAAGGTGAGATCAAACATATCCACCATAAAGTGCACCTGCCAAATTACGGAATGTTTGAAGAGGCGCGCTATTTCAGACCGGGTAACCAGATCAAAAGTTTTGAAACGAAGTATGGCCGTGCAGGGATGCTGGTCTGTGAAGATCTTTGGGAAGTGAACCTGTTAGAAGATCTTGAAGACGAACACCCAGAGATCATTTATATCTTAGCGGCGTCACCGGCACGCGGCTTTAGTGATGATGGACTTGAGATCGAAGCGACTTGGCAGAGACTGTTGGAAAAAGCCGCAAAAGATATGAAAGCGGAGATCGTCTTTGTAAACCGTGTCGGTTTTGAAGACGGCCTTGGTTTTTGGGGCGGCAGCCGTCTCTTGAATGCGGAAGGCAAGATCATTCATAGCTTCCCTAAATTTGAAAATAAAATTGAAGTGATACAGAAGGAACTACGTTGAAAATTGGAATCATGGGGGCAATGCCCGAAGAGATCGCACCGATCTTGGAAAAAGTGGGTAAGTATAAAAGTACTGATATCGCGGATAACACCTATTATGAAGCAGACTACAATGGTGTTGAACTGGTTATCGCCTATTCAAAGATCGGCAAGGTCTTCTCAACACTGACGGCTAGTACGATGATCCACCATTTTGGTGTTGAGAAAATGCTCTTTTCGGGTGTTGCAGGCGGGATCAACCCGGCACTTAAGATCGGTGATCTTATCGTTGCAAATAAACTTTCTCAACATGACCTGGATATTACGGCCTTTGGTCATCCGCATGGTTTTGTACCGGGCGGTGCACAGTTTGTCGAGACGGATGCCGCCTTGCGCAGACTTGCCTTTGACGTGGCAGATGAGATGAAGGTCTCTCTGCAAGAGGGGACGATTGCTACGGGTGATCAATTCGTACATGATCCGGAGCGCAAAGCCTTTATCGAGAGTACCTTCAGTGCCGATGCTTTGGAGATGGAAGGGGCTTCTGTAGCCGTTGTCTGTCACTCTATGAATGTTCCGGTATTCATCTTGCGTGCTATCAGCGACACTGCTGACACGGACGCAAGTTTTAACTTTGATGAGTTTATGGTCAGTTCGGCAAAGATCAGTGCTGACTTTATTATGAAGATGGTTGATCGACTTGAGAGATAAGAGCCCCTCTATTGTCCCCTCTAAAAAGATCATGAAGCAGTTGGGTAAAACCAACGGTGCTTTTGAGCTGGTAGAAGAGGGTGACAAGATCCTTGTGGGTCTGAGCGGCGGTAAAGACTCCTTGACCTTGATCCATGCTCTAAAAGAGCAGCAGAGACGGGCTCCATTCGATTTTGAGTTTATTGCAGTGACGGTCGGCTACGGTATGGATGAGAACTTTGACTATCTGGCGAAACACTGTGAAGAGTATGGTATCCGCCATGAGATCCACGATACCAAGATCTATGAGACCGCACAAGAGAAGATCCGTAAAAACTCCTCTTTCTGCTCTTTTTTTTCCCGTATGCGGCGCGGTTCGCTCTACAGTGCGGCAGAGAAGTTCGGCTGCAACAAAGTCGCCTTGGGACATCACCTGGATGATGCAGTCGAGAGCTTCTTTATGAACATGATCTATAACGGTCAGATGCGTGCGCTTTCACCTAAATACAGAGCCGGTAACGGGCTGATCGTCATCCGTCCTTTGATCCAGATGCGCGAGCGTCAATTAAGAGCGTTTGCAGAAGAGAACGGTCTTGAGGCTATAGGTGATGAGGCCTGTCCTAGTATGCGTTTTGATGTCAAGATGCCATACGCCAGAGCCGAGATGAAAGAGATGTTGAAAGGGATGGAAGAGAAGTACCCCGACATCTTTACGTCGATCAACGCCTCGTTTTCAAACATCTCAGATGAGAGTTTTTTTGATCCGGAGCGTTTTTCACTCTAAATTCCGATGAAACTTAACTTTCCATCGGTCACTTTGAATTCAACAATAGGTTCAAAGTTTGGGTCCATAAGCTTTGAACGCATTGCTGCTGCATCTTCCTTCTCTACACTAAGCGAGACCTCTTTACGATACAGAGGCTTTCCCTTTTCATTCCGGTGCTGCGATATAAGCTCAAATATCAAAACACCTTTGACATCATCATAGTTGGCATTTTGGATCATCGGATTACCGTACTTCAAAAAGATCGCCATCTGCAATGCATTTAATGCGTGTTGATTAGAAGAGTGTCCCTCGTCTATAGGTGTGAGAGAAAACTCACGGAGCGTTTTTTTATCTTTTAAAGATGATGCCAGTTGCGTAAGAGACAGTTGTTCAGGGTAGTGTACATCTTGTCGGCACATCACATAGGTCTTGCCATGTTTTTTATACCAGCTGTTCTCCCCACTGTTGACATTGACGTATTTGGCATAACTGTCCTGGTCTTTGTCTATAGTGGAAGACCAGTAGATGGCATTACGATACTTAAAAGCGGGGGAGGCTTTAAATAGCTGCAACAGTTCAGAGTCATTGGGCAATGTAAAATCTTGACTACGATACCCATGTGTAGTGATCTCAAGGTTGGCACAATACTCTTTTGCTGCCATCCATGTCATTTTTTCTGCTTTATCCTCTCTGTATTGCCAGATCAGGCCATTTGCAGAGAAGATGTTTTTCATTTTTTGCCACGTTAACGTGCCGTTGGCCGCTGCAACTGTTTTTTTGAGTTTTATATGCAGCTCTTTATCGCTGTCAAGTACAATCCATTTTCTATAGGTTTTGTAGCCGGATTCGGAGACTTCTATATGATACTCGCCGGACGGGAGCCAGATACCATGGGTGTACTTCGGCTTAATGCTGAGAATCCTGACCGCTGCTGAATCTGAAGAGCGGATCGTAAGTCTGAACGTGCTTCGCTCTTTTTCAAGGTAGGAGAGTGGTATGGTCCCTTTCTGGGTCATTGCAAGGGGACCGTCAATGGAGAGGACCGTAACGCTTTCACCTTGATTAAAAGAGGGGACATCCTTTATGATATACATAGTGACAGGGGACATCTTCTCCTTGACAGGCTCAGGCGTTGTCTCTTTTTGAGGCTGCTCGTGTGTTGAACACCCTGTAAAGAACAGTGCGGAGAGCATTACAAAAATAATCGATCTAAGAATATATCGCACAATCTCTACCTTTTACTGGCGGGTTAATAATATAAATGTATTCTAATCCAGAATACCTCTTAAAAACTTGAATATGGTTAAAAATAGAGGGAGTATGCTTTTTTAAGGTTCAGGTGGCGGGATAAAGACTAAAAATGGTAATATATTAGAGTGAAAAATAGTATTTTACACCTGCTCTAATAGGTGATGCTAAACAGAGAGGGAGATGAGTGAAGGTCACTATATTCGATAAACTGTTTCAATATTACAAGAATCTTTCAATAGCCAAAAAACTAAAATTCATGGGCGTTTCCACGGTTGTTCTTGTGGGAACGATATCTGTCTTTTTTATTGTTGTCTATCAATACAATAATGAAAAATCTGTTCTTGAAAATCATGTCAAGACACTTACAATGGTCGTTGCCGACAACATAGCACCGGCTGTTTTGTTTGACGACACCGGACAGATCCATAAGATTTTACATTCTCTCCGTCACAAAGATGAGGTTCAACACGCTTATATATTAGATCAAAAGCATAATGTCATAGGAACCTACCACAGTACGTTTGAACAAAGTCTGCACAAGAGGAGGATCGAAGATCTAAGCACAAACTCATCACAGCAGTGGAGAGGGCTCAAACTTTACACACTGGTCGCCATCGAAGCCGATAAAAAACAGGTAGGCTCTATTGTCCTGGTCGCTTCTATTTATGCCTTTATATATCAGATGCTTTTTGAGATACTTGTCTTAGTCCTTATTGTTGTGGCATCTATCTTGATAACATACAAGTACCGTGCACTTCTTAGAGATTCGATCCTTGATCCGATCGCACAGTTGAATACTTTGACCAGCAAGATCATTGAGACAAAGAACCTCAATAATAAGATCCCCGTCTACAGTCGCGATGAGATAGGGGAGCTGGCAGAAAACTTCAACAGTATGCTGGACGACCTGGACAAGACCCACACGGAACTCAATCGGCAAAAAGACTCTTTAGCCTTCAAAGCACATCATGACGCACTGACAGGACTGCCTAACAGAGCACTCTTTAATGACCGTTTAGAACAGGCTATCAGCAAGGCGAGACGTCATAAAGAGAAGATAGCCCTGTTCTTTATCGACCTTGACCATTTTAAGCAGATCAATGACACACTCGGACATGAAGTGGGCGATGAGGTCTTAAAGTTTTTTGCCAAACGTCTGAATGCCAGTGTGCGGACGGAAGATACCATTGCACGACTGGGCGGTGACGAGTTTATGGTCATTATGGAGAACCTGCAGAACCCCGAAGCCATCTCCGTTGTGGCAAACAAGATCGTCTCTATTGTTAAAGAGCCTATTGTCTTAAGCGAACAGACACTGAACCTGGGAACAAGTATCGGTATCAGCGTCTATCCTCAAAACGGTGAGACACCTGAAGTGCTGATAAAAAATGCTGATATCGCGATGTACAAAGCTAAAGATGAGGGTAGAGACAATTACCAGTTCTATACACCGGAGATGAAACAGCTTGCGCTTAAGCGTATGGAAGATGAGACCAACTTGCGAAATGCTATTGAAAACGAGGAGTTGATACTCTATTATCTGCCACAATTTGACCTGAATCGTGATGAGATCTCGGGATTTGAAGTCGATATAAAATGGCAGCATCCTCAAAACGGCCTTATTGACTTCAGCGACTTTAAACAGTTGGCAGTAGAGATGGGCGCATTTATGAAGATCGAAGAGTGGTTAGTTAAAGCGGCTGTAGAAGAAGCAGGAGAGTGGAAAGAGAGAAGAGTTTCGATGAAACGTATTATCTTAAACCTGTCGATGAAAATGGTGATGAAAAAAGAGTTTGCGACGCAGCTTAAAGATATGTTGTACAGAAACGGGTGCCGCCCGCAAGAGTTTGAGATAGGTGTGCGTGAAAGTGAACTTATAAACGACCAAGAGCGCACGATCGAGGTACTTCAAACGCTTATGGATATGGGGTTCAAAATAACGATCAATGATTTTGGTATTACGGATACATCACTGGTCTATTTGAGCCGTCTGCCTGTTCATAACATAAAAATAGCGCGTACTTTGATCACTGATGTTTCACAAAACAGTGTCGTTGTAAAAGCTATTGGCGCTTTAGCTGAAAGTATGGGGTTGAATTTGATCGCTGAAGGTGTTAAAACAAGTGCAGAAAAAGAGTTTTTACAAGATCATGGTTATGCTTTGATGCAGGGAGAACTTTTTGGCAGAGCTGTTTTGGCTGCTGAAATGAGTAACAAGTAGATCGTTTTAGTGCAGATCACCCTCTATCTCCTTAAATTGGCCGCCTGAACTTTTTATTAAAGGGGATCTCTAAAGAAAGCGATGGTCAATTTAGATATAATTTTACCAAATTATATTTATAAGGTATGCAATGAGTATTAATGTGACTCCGGACAAAGAACTATTGGAAAATTCAGACATGATCATCGTTGATATTCGTACTCCGGGTGAATGGGCACAGACAGGTGTGGTTCCCGGTTGTAAAACGATCATGTTCTTTGATGAACGTGGCGGCTACGATGCAGAGG
>JBDLJE010000015.1:0-33617 GCA_039714575.1 Campylobacterota bacterium
TTTCTATGACAACCTTTGAAACCTTAAACATCCAACGCAGTTTATTTTACATATATAGACGCTGAACAGTTCTGTTATACTGAAATAAAGCAAGGAGCAGATGATGGCAAAAAAATATATATGTACAGTATGTGACTGGATCTACGATCCTGCAGTGGGAGACCCTGACGGCGGGATCGCTCCGGGAACTGCTTTTGAAGATATTCCTGATGACTGGGTCTGCCCCGACTGTGGTACCTCCAAAGAGGACTTCGAAGAGTTCAGCGAATAGCTTCGGCACATCTTGCACAAAAGTTTGACTCTCGGCGCACATTAGTGCGCAGTCGGTCAAACGTTTTGCACAACCTGTACCAAATCTCTTCGCTGAACGGTTTTTTGTAATAAGATATAAGTTAGTGACTAGCTAATTGCAAGTAATATAACTCCGAAGATGATGCGGTAGATACCGAAGGCGACAAAGGTAAAACGCTGCAGAAAGACCAAAAAGAGTTTGATGGTCAGGTAGGCGACGATGAAGGCGGTGACAAAACCGGCTATAAAAGCGACCCAGTTGGCATCGGCGAACTCCTGGTAGTGTTTGAGCAGGTCATAAGCCGTGACCGCTCCCATAACCGGAATGGCCAGCAGAAATGAGAACTCTGCACTGGTCTTGCGGTTCATCTTTAGCAGCATACCGCCGATGATCGTTGCACCGGCTCGGCTGGTTCCGGGGATGAGTGAAAAGATCTGGGCGACACCGACAAGAAAAGCCTGTTTGTAGCTGACATTCTCGACCTCATTGGTGTGGCTCTCCTCCTCTTTATAGAACTTCTCCACGATCAAAAAGATGACCCCGCCGATGATAAACATAATGGCAACTGTGTTGACCGTAAAAAGCTCTTTAATAAGGTCTTTGAAGATGAAACCGACAACGGCAAGCGGTAAAAAAGCAATAAAAAGTTTCTGCCATAGTTCGATCTTTTTAAGTGTCATCTTGTCACGATAGACCAGCATCACTGCCATAATAGCGGCAAACTGAATGATCACTTCGTAGGCCTTGGTGAGGTTGTTTTGAGAGACACCAAGGTACTCACTGGCAACGATCATATGACCGGTAGAAGAGATAGGAAGAAACTCGGTAAAGCCTTCGATGATTCCGATGATGATGGCTTGAAAAATATCCAAAAGAGGTTCCTGATTTTTTATTATTTGTATTTTAGCATGTGCTGAATAAAATCGTCTAAAATTTCATTTGTAGCTAAACACTAATTAGCTATAATACGCGGTTTGAAAAAACATAAGCTGTAAATATCATTTAAGTGACCTGTTTCAGGGCTTTTAGATGATGTTTTATCAAAGGAAAAAGAATGTTGCTTTTTACTCCAGGACCGACCCCGGTTCCAGAATTTGTTCGTGTTGCGATGGCGGGAGAGACGATTCACCACCGTACACCGGAATTTGAGGCGATTTTCGCTGAGACACGTGCACTGCTTTTCAAACTCTTTAACACTGATGAGGTGATCATGCTTGCCTCTTCGGGTACAGGTGCGATGGAAGCAGCGGTTATCAACCTCTGTAACGACACCCTTTTGAGTGTGAACTCGGGTAAGTTCGGTGAGCGTTTTGGCAAGATCGCTGTTGCAAGCGGACTGAACAATGTTGAGATCAAACATGAGTGGGACACGCCTGCTACGGTTGAAGAGATTGTTGCCGCTATTAAAGCGAATCCGGCTATCGATGCACTTGCAATTCAGGTCTCTGAGTCAGCAGGTGGTCTTCGTCATCCTGTAGAAGAGATCGCTAAAGCGGTTAAAGAGATCAACCCTGACATTATGGTCATCGCTGACGGCATTACCGCTGTGGGTGTTGAACGTATTGATGTTGCAAACATCGACTGTCTTATTGCGGGCAGTCAAAAAGCGTTGATGCTGCCACCGGGTCTGGCTATTCTTGGTCTCAGCAATGCAGCGATCGCAAAGATCGGAAGCGGAAAAGGGTACTACCTCAACCTTGCGTCTGAGATCAAAAAACAGTCTCAGAACACGACAGCCTATACTGCAGCAACAACACTGATCATCGGTCTTGGCGCTGTTCTGAAAAGTATTGATGAAGGCGAAGGTCTTGGCAAACTGTACTGTGACACAGCGCGTCGTGCCAAGGCGTGTCGCGCAGCATTAGAGGCGATCGGTCTTCACTCTTATCCGCAAGAGCCGGCACGTTCGATGACGACTATTGACGATGAGAACGCTTCTGAGATCCGTAAGATCTTGAAAGAGGATCACAGCATCAATGTCGCGGGCGGTCAAGACCATCTTAAAGGGAAGATATTCCGTATCAACCAGATGGGGCTGATCGAGACGTATGAGCTTACGGCTGTTGTTACGGCTGTTGAACTTGCCCTAGCTAAGCTCGGCCGTCGCGAGTTTGACGGTACGGCAAGCCGTGTCTTTACAGAGACATATTACAAAACAATGTTAGAAAAAAGCAGAGAAAAATAATGATATTTGAACACGAGATCCCGGAAGGATCCAAACTATACTTCGGAGATTCGGCAAAACGCAAACGTTATATCGAGCAGGTCGCCAGCGAAGTACTTTACAGTGACGGTTTTGAAGAGATCGTAACACCGCTCTTTTCATACCACCAGGATGACTCTATTGCAGATGTAAAAGAGCTGGTACGTATAAACGATACGAAAAACAACAAAATGAGTCTGCGTGCTGATTCGACGATCGATGTTGTGCGCATCATCACTAAACGTCTTGGTCGCAACACGACACACCGTAAATGGTTCTACATCCAGCCGATCTACCGTTACCCGTCAACGGAGCAGTACCAGGTGGGTGCTGAGATCATTGGTGAGAGTGACCTGAGTGTTGCACTTAACCAGTCTATGGAGATTTTTGAGCGTCTGGAGGTTGCACCACTGCTGCAGATCTCAAACATCGCGATCCCAAATAAACTCTCTAAGATATTGGAGATCCCGTTAGATGATTTCCGTCATATCAACATTCAGAAGTTTTTGTCGCTTAACATTGATTGGGTGACAAAACTGGTCTATCTTCAACATCCTGAAGATGTCGACGCAGTCATCGAGATCGTTCCTGATGAGATCAAAGAAGAGCTTGTCAAGATGAAAGAGATGTGTACTAAGATCGCTTATAAAAACAAGGTGATCGCTCCGCTTTACTATGCAAAAATGCTCTACTATGACGAGCTCTTTTTCAGAGTGATCGAAGGCAATGAGATCCACGCACGTGGCGGACGTTATGTAAATGACGATGTGACATCGGTAGGTTTTGCCATCTACACAGACACGCTAATAGAAGCAAACAAGTAAGGAATAAAGTATGAGTGTAAAAGCAGATTTAATCGTAGGTATCCAATGGGGCGACGAAGGCAAGGGAAAGATCGTTGATGCTCTTGCTTGTAAGTACGACATGGTGTGTAGAAGTCAGGGTGGACACAATGCCGGTCACACGATCTGGGTAGACGGTGTTAAGTATGCACTTCATCTGATCCCTTCCGGTGTTCTTAACCCTGAAGCGATCAACGTTGTCGGAAACGGTGTTGTTCTTTCACCTGAGTCTATCATCAAAGAGATGGAGCAGTTTGAAGGTCTTGAAGGTCGTCTCTATATCTCGGACAAAGCACATCTTAACCTCTCTTACCACGCACTTATCGACCAGGCAAAAGAGCGCCTTAAAGGTGATAAAGCTATCGGTACGACCGGTAAAGGTATCGGGCCTGCATACTCAGACAAGATCAACCGTACAGGGTTCAGAGTAGGTGAACTGCTTGAGCCTGCAACGCTTTGTGCCGGTATCATTGAGTACTTTGAGCAGAATCGTGCCATCTTTGATGTATATGAGATACCTACGCCTGTTGTAGCTGAGCTTCTAGCTGAGCTAGAGGGTTTCAAAGCGAAGCTTGCGCCTTTTATCACCGATACAACGCAGATGGTCTGGAAAGCGCTTGATGAAGAGAACAAAAAAGTACTTTTAGAGGGTGCGCAGGGAACACTGCTTGACATCGACCACGGTACTTTCCCATATGTAACATCGTCCGCGACGGTAAGTGCCGGTGCTTGTACAGGACTTGGGATCAACCCTAAAGATATCGGTAAAGTGATCGGTATTGTCAAAGCGTACTGTACACGTGTCGGTAACGGACCGTTCCCAAGTGAGGACTTCGGCGACGACGGTCAACGTCTTGGCGAGCAGGGTCATGAGTTTGGAACAACAACAGGCCGAGCAAGACGTTGTGGCTGGTTCGATGCGGTTGCTACACGTCACGCATGTCGCCTAAACGGTGTTGATGAACTTTCATTGATGAAACTTGATGTTCTTGACGGTTTTGATGAAGTGAAGGTCTGTGTTGCTTATAACTACAACGGTGAAGAGATCAACTATATGCCGGCTGATTTAGACAATGTCACACCTGTCTACAAGACTTTCAAAGGTTGGAATGACTCTGTCGGTGTTCGTGAATTTGATAAACTTCCGGCTGATGCGCAGGACTTTGTGCGTACCATCGAGGAGATCAGCAAGACTAAAGTCGGCATCATCTCTACTTCTCCAGAGCGTGACGATACTATTTATCTATAATCTTTCATAAGAGTTTTTCACGCATTTTGCCGTCATTCCGGACTTGATCCGGAATCTACAACTTCTTTAGTCTTTTTAACTTATTTTAAAAATCAAACTTTATTGACCTCTCTTTCCTTTTTTCTCCGCAAAAAACGAAACCAAAAAGCTCCCGCGGATGGCTTCAAGCCCGATGGCTATCGGGTGCCTTCCTTACACTCGTTCACTCCCTAAAACTCCCTAACTCGCTGTCGCTCAGACAAAGTGAGTTTTTTAACGGTCACTCTCTCCCTCCAGTCAGCTTTGCAGATGCCACGGAAAGAGCTCAAGTGGTAACGCATTGATAAAAGTTAAAACTTCGTTTTAATCCCTATTTGAAGATTATAGAAGTTGCAACAGTATGTGTCGCAAAAATAGCCTGATATGGAACCCTCTCTATACAGTTGGCAGTCTGTATTTCTATGCCTAGGCAAGTATTGGCGTTTAACCGCCAATTAGCCCGGAAGCCAGTGAGTTGTTAGTATGAGCTGTTAATAGTGCCGGAGGGTATTGCACTTTTCTTTTTTTGGTTACTTCTTTCTTTTGGGCAAACAAAAGAAAAAAAGTAACGTACTATCGCTATGAAGTAATAAAAAAGTTCAAATAATCAAGCAGATATTTAAAAGCTTAAAAGTGAAAAAACCACTTTTACCTCACTCTAACCAAACTTACTGTATTATCCAAAAAAATAATTTAGAGGTCATCGCTATGAAAGTTACTCTCGCACACGTACCACGTATTGCAAACAGAATCGCTATAGAACTTAACAAAAGCGGCTTGGTCACGATGACTAAAGGTCTTGAGCCGATCGCTCATGAAGCGGAAAAGATCTTTATAGAGAGTGTTAAAAAAGAGCAGGAACTCGAAGAACGTGTTAATGATATGCTGGATGACAACGAAGATGACATCGAAGAGATGTTGGCAGACGAGCGTCAGCTGTTCTTTATGATCAAGAAGAAACTGGCACCGGAATACGGGGTCATTCTTTCGTATGAAGATCGTTACTCTGACATCGCCCACAAGATCCTTGACGAGCTTTACGAAGAGGACCTGATCCACTTTGATGTGACAGAGAACCGCATCAAAAACATCATCTACAATGCGATCACAGGTTATATCGCCAGCAATGATGAGATCGATGACGCTGTTATGGACAAGATCCGTTCGTATAAACGCCGTATCATTCCGGGAACGGAAGAGTTCGACATCATTCATGAAAAACTTTACAACGAAGAGCTGCAAAAGAGAGGTCTTGCCTAATGAACACAGTTTACATCTACCTTGAAAACGGTACATTTTTAGAAGCAGCATCGTTTGGTGCAGAGACGACACTGGTCGGCGAGATCGTTTTCAACACGTCGATGAGCGGTTACCAGGAGATTATGTCTGACCCGTCGTATGCAGGTCAGTTCGTCACTTTTACGGCACCGGAGATCGGTAATGTCGGTGTCAACGCTGAAGATATGGAATCAACTGGTGCGCATGCCAAGGGCATGATCGTACGCCAGTATCAGGACCGTTACTCAAACTTCCGTGCCGAGGGCTCTCTCTCTGACTTTTTGAAAGAGAACAATGTTATGGGTATCTGTGACATCGATACACGTTTTCTGACAAAGATGCTTCGTGCTGAAGGTGCAATGATGATGGTTGCATCGACTGAGATCAGTGACAAAGAGGAGCTTAAAAAAGTCCTTGAGTCTTCTCCTCGTATCGAAGAGGTCAACTATATTAAAGAGGTCAGTACTAAAAAAGCATATACGCATCCAAGCGGAACATACGATGCCGTTAAGTTCAAGTATAATGATGCACCAAAAGCAGAGGCAAAGATCGCAGCGATCGACTTTGGTGTGAAACGCAACATTCTGAACGAGTTGACACAAGCGGGTATCGAGGTCGAAGTGATGCCAAACAGTTTTGATGCTGACGCACTGATCTCTCGCGTGAAAGCAAAAGAGATCGACGGTGTCTTCTTGTCAAACGGTCCGGGAGACCCATTGATCTTAAAAGAGGAGCAGGAGCAGGTCAAAAAGCTTATTGCGGCCAAGGTGCCGATGTTCGGTATCTGCCTTGGTCACCAGCTTCTCTCGATCTCTCACGGTCACGATACATTCAAACTGAAGTTCGGTCATCACGGCGGTAACCACCCGGTTAAAAATGTTGAGACGGGTATGGTAGAGATCACGGCACAAAACCATAACTATAATGTTCCTGACAGTGTGACGGATATTGCAGAAGTGACACATACAAACCTTTTTGATAACACGATCGAAGGGCTTCGTTATAATGACGCACCGATCTTCTCGGTTCAACACCACCCGGAAGCAAGCCCGGGACCGAAAGAGAGCCGTTATATCTTTGGTGAGTTTTTAAACCTGTTAAAACAGGCATAACCTTATTAAAAGAGAGTACTTCTCTTTTAATATAAAATTAACACAAATGTAACACTACTTAGTTACACTTTCTACTCAAAGCGTAAGAAAGAACCTCCTGATAGGACCTCCATGAACGGTATAGAGTTCATCGCTATCATCACCTTTGCACTCCTTGGCTCCATAGGACACTGTATTGGGATGTGCGGGGGCTTTATCGTGACCTACACAACAGCCAAGATCAAACCGGGTCAAACCAGGTTCGCACAATCAACTTATCATATGTTTTACAACCTGGGACGTGTTGTCACCTATACAGTATTGGGAATGCTCTTTGGTTATTTCGGTTCACTGTGGGACATCTCGCCGCTGGCACGCGCCATTATGTTCGCTATTGCGGGTGTCATGATGATCTTGATGGGACTCTCCTTTGCCGGAAAACTGAACTTTTTGACGTCGATCGAGTATCCTATCACTCGCCAGCCCTGGTTCAAAAAAATATTTACTTCGCAGCTTGCATCAGCAAAACCGAGCAGTTTTTTTGCGCTTGGGCTTTTGAACGGTCTTTTTCCCTGCGGTCTGGTCTATACGATGCTGGTGACGGCAACAACCACGCAGTCAGCACTCTGGGGCGCTATCGTCATGGCGATCTTCGGGCTCTTTACGATACCTGCACTGTTTAGTTTTGCCTTTGTCGTGGGTCTCTTTTCTCAGACCCGTTTTCGTTCGTTGATGATCCAGTTCGCAGCTGTCACGATCATCGTCTTTGGCGGTTGGACACTGATGAAAGCGTACATGCAGTTCGATTATTGGAAAAACACCCCTGTTGAACAGCAGATAAAAGATGCACAAGATATGGGCAAATGCGGTGCGGGAAAGTGTGGTGCCGGAAAGTGCGGTATGGGCAAGTGTGGAGCGAAAAGTACTGAGAAACAAGATGTCAAACCGCTTAAGGAAGAGATGATGAAATGCGGTGCCGGCAAGTGTGGTGAGGGGAAATGTGGCAGTTGATAAGTAAATCTTATGTATCTTCTATTTTTTGAGTTGACGCTTTTTTTCTCACTATATCTCGTCATTTAGGCCCATATGTCTTATTTTCAGTGTTTCTTTTTTTCCCACAATACTTAACTACTACTTAAATATATTATATAAATTCAATAACCTTGTAAAACTGTCGTTAATTAAGAAGTATCAAACGTAACTATAGCTATTATTCATACTGTCTAAAAACCCTTTTTTATAGATAGGGTTCTTACGCTTTGAATTTAATTAGGAGGCTGTAAATGGAAAATCGTCCTTTAGAGTATGATTACACAGTTGCAAAAATGTTTATGCTTACAACTGTTCTACTCGGAATCGTTGGTATGCTTGTCGGTGTTATCTTGGCTTGGCAACTTGCATTTCCTGCGGTAAACACATTCCTGGGAGCTGGAGCAGCGGAGTACACTAACTTCTCTCGTCTACGTCCACTTCATACGGATGCGGTTATCTTTGGTTTTACCCTTAGTGGTATTTGGGCTACTTGGTACTACGTTGGTCAACGTGTACTTAAAGTATCAATGGCGGAGTCTAAGTTACTTATGTTCTTAGGAAAACTTCACTTCTGGTTATACCTTGTCGGTGTAGTCGCAGTTGTTGTTTCTCTTCTTTTAGGTGTTACTACGTCAAAAGAGTACGCAGAATTTGAATGGCCGATCGATATCGCAATCGTTATCGTATGGGTTATCTGGGGTCTTGGCCTCTTTGGTCTTATCGGTATGCGCCGTGAGAAATCACTGTACATCTCTATCTGGTACTACATCGCGACGTTCTTGGGTATTGCTATGCTTTACCTGTTTAACAACATGGCGATCCCTACGTACTTCGCTTCTGGCGGAATCGGCGCATGGTGGCACTCAGTCTCTATGTATGCCGGTACAAATGATGCTCTAGTACAATGGTGGTACGGTCACAATGCGGTTGCATTCGGATTTACTGTGCCTATCGTTGCAATGATCTACTACTTCCTTCCGAAAGAGTCTGGACAAGCTGTATTCTCATACAAGCTCTCTCTTCTCTCTTTCTGGGGTCTGATGTTCGTTTACCTTTGGGCTGGTGGTCACCACCTTCTTTTCTCAACGGTACCTGACTGGATGCAAACTATGGGTTCTGTTTTCTCAGTGATCCTTATCTTGCCTTCTTGGGGTTCTGCGATCAACATGCTTCTTACAATGAAGGGTGAGTGGCAGCAGGTAGCAAGTTCACCACTAATTAAGTTTATGGTTCTTGCTTCTACATTCTACATGTTCTCTACGCTTGAAGGTCCTATCCAGGCGATCAAATCAGTAAATGCAATCGCGCACTTTACAGACTGGATTGTTGGTCACGTACATGATGGTGTTCTCGGTTGGGTTGCATTTATGATTATGGCTGCACTTTTCCACATGGCCCCACGTGTATTTAAACGTGAGATCTACTCTAAGTCAATGATGAACACACAGTTCTGGATCCAGACGCTTGGTGTTGTTCTTTACTTTACTTCTATGTGGATCGCGGGTATTACTCAAGGTATGATGTGGCGTGCTCACGATGAGTTCGGTAACCTTGCTTACTCATTCATCGATACTGTTACAGTACTTTACCCATACTACACGATCCGTGCAGTTGGTGGTACACTTTATCTAGTTGGTATGTTCTTGTTCGCATGGAACATGTACAAAACTATGACTGCAGGTCGTCGCGTTGAAGAGAATGAACTTCAGAACGCTTCACCTATGGCAGCGTAAGGAAAGGGGATAATATGTTTCATTGGTTAGAAAAACACCCGTTCTTTTTCTCAGTTGGTATATTTGTTACTATCGCGTTTGCCGGTCTTGTTGAGATCGTGCCTAACTTTGCTGAGGCGTCTCGCCCATCAATCGGTACAAAACCATATACAACTCTTGAGTTGGCTGGTCGTCACGTGTATATCAAGAACTCTTGTAATGCATGTCATTCACAGCTTATCCGTCCGTTTAAAGCTGAGACAGATCGCTACGGCGATTACTCTTTAAGTGGTGAGTACGCATACGATCGTCCATTCCTATGGGGTTCTAAACGTACTGGTCCAGACCTTATGCGTGTAGGTAACTACCGTACGACTGACTGGCACGAAAACCACATGAGAGATCCTCAATCAGTTGTTCCTGGTTCGATTATGCCAGCATATACTTGGATGTTCACAAATGAAGCAGATGTTGCAACAGCGTACGCTGAACAGATCACTATTCGTGATTTCTTCTCTGTTCCATATAACAAAGATATTCCGATGAAAGACGGTTCTTATGAACAAGTCGTTCTTGCGGGTGATCTTGCAGGTGCACAAGCATCAGCGTTAGAGGAAGCAAAACTTGTTGCGGCAGACATGAAAGATAAAAGTATCCAAGATGCAGTTGCATCTGGTAAGATCCCAGAGATCGTTGCTATTATCGCATACATGAACAGTCTGAAATAGAGGAGTCATAAGTGGATATTGCTCAGTTGCAAGCCTATGGTTACTTCTTTCTAGTAATGTTCTTGGTGGTAGTGCTTTATAGCTACATCTACCACCTCTACAAAAATAGAAAAGATCGTGACGGCATAGATTATGAGACGTATGGCAATATTGCGCTAAACGATGACATTACCGATGAACCGGTAAACAAGGTCTCTGATAAAGAGACAAAAAAGGTAGGAGATAAAAATGAATAAGTTAACCTTAGCGGGTATTATTACTACCGTCATAATGTTAGGTGCTACATGGATATCAGTAGGTGGCTCTAAGGGCGGTTTGAATGATGATATCGTTAATATACTTGCCGTTGCAGGTGCGGTTGCGCTTGTAATTATTACAGTTTTTGTTGTAATCAAGTATGTTCGTCAAATGCAAACAGACACAGCGTCTGGTAAATTGGCGGATGAGAACTGGGACGGTATCGGTGAGTACAAAAATGAGTTGCCTGCTGGTTGGGCAATCATGTTCTTAGGTCTGATCATTTGGGGTATGTGGTATTTCATTGCAGGTTATCCTGTAAATGCTTACTCTCAAATCGGTGAGTACAATGAAGATACAGCAGCGCACAACGCTAAATTTGAAGCAAAATATGCAAATATGGATGCTGCGACTTTAGTTGAGATGGGTGAGTCAGTATTTTTGGCTGAATGTAAAGTATGTCACGGTCTAACGGCTGATGGTATTGATGGTAAAGCGGCAAATCTTAACCAACGTCTTGAAACCGTTGTTGTTAAAGATGTTCTTGTCAACGGATCTAACAACAAACTTCTTGGTTTTGAGTTCCCAATGCCGACAGGTGCTGACCTTGGTCTAAGTGCTGCTGACATCGATGAGATCTCTGCTTATGTAGGTAATGGTCTTAAAGGTACTGAGCCGGCAATGTTCGGTGTTTGTGCTGGTTGTCACGGTGCTAGCGGTGAAGGTATGGATGGTGTTGGTCCTCAAATTAACGGATTCAACAATGCTTTAGTTACTAATGTGCTTACACATGGTAAAAAAGGTGCTATCGGTACGATGCCTAAATTTGCTGATCGTCTTAACGCTAAGCAAATCGAAGCAGCTAGTGCTTATGTTACTAGCTTAAGCAAATAAGGAGCCCATTATGAATGAAAACAGAGGTCTGTTCGTTTTAGATGGTATTACTGGTATGTTGATCGCAACAGTGTTGCTGCTTACTATCCTGGCTGGTCTTACAGTTTTGGGTCTTCAAGCACAAAATGCTAATGCAACTAACTTTTATGAGATTAAAGATGCATCATCGATCAAAATGATCGATACTACATCCGCTTCTCATAAAGTAGATGTGAAATAAGGGGATAATGATGAATCAATATATGGATAAAATTATTACAATTGCTTTGATCATTTCAGCTGCGTACACGCTGTGGGCAGTTGTTACTCCAAATCACCTATTTGTCGGCTAAGGTAACTTAGTTGCGTAAATCACGAGGGCTAACGGCCCTCATCCTCTCTCTTCTATTTTCCACTTCACTTTTTGCAGAGTATCTTTACAAAGATGATGTTGTTCAAAGAGATAGCTTTCAAGCAGAGATCGAAGAGATCGGTACAGAGTTATATGAAAAGACAGGCGTCTCACTTTACCTTGTAATGAAGAGAGACCTGGATGAGAACCAGACACTTGCGGAGTATGAGTTAGAACTTTCGAAAGAGCTGAAGCAGCCCGCCGTTATTTTGAGTTTTGTAGAACTTAAAAAGCAGGTACAGATCTTAGCTAACCCGTCATCTCTCTACAGTGACTTCGATAAAGAGATGATCTTAAGTCCAAATGCTTCATTTATCGGAGCGGTTATCAGTTCCATTATATTTGCACGCAGTTTTGATGATGTTAAAGAGTTTATGAGTAATTATGGCGGTGTTATCTTACCAATCTTGGCTGAAAGAGCTAAAGGTGATGATATTGTCAACAAGTATGCGGTTGCGCTGTTTAATGGGTACTCTGAGATCGCTGAACAGATAGCATCGTCAAGAGATGTCTCCCTTGACAGTGCAGCAGGAAGCGGCAACCAGATAGCGATAGATGTCATTCGTTATATCTTTTATGGCACTATTCTCTATGCAATATACGGCTACTTCAGAGGCAGACGTCGTGCAAAAGCGCGTGAAGCCAAAGAAGCACAGGAAAAGAGTGAGGGAACTAATGAGTAAACCATCAGACGGCAAGATCTGGCCATATGCGATAGTTATTTCGATCTTATTGATCGTAGCTGCATCAGTAACGACTGTTATTGTAGCCTTGGAACACCCAGTTGAAATGAGTGATTCCAATATGCAGGACTATCATCACTATGATAAATATGCTAACGATTTTATTGCGGCAGAGATAGCATTCAATAAAAACTATAACATCACTTATATGAGTGAAAAGTTTGACATTGACAATGCAGTTATTGTTTACAGAGTCACAGATATTTCAGGGGTCGTTGTCAATAACGCGAAAGTTGATATTGTTTTGACTCGTCCGGACAACCGCAACAGTGATATTGTTTTAGATAACCCGACTGTTGAGAACGGTATCTACACATTCAGTGCTGGCAAACTGCCTCTGATAGGCCGTTGGAACATTATGGCTCACGTTGTTGTGGGTGAACATGAACGTTACTACAACATGAAGGTCGATACGCGACAAGCTAAGGCTTTTGAGTTCTAATTAAATTTCAATACCTGTTTTAAATCACGCAAGAAAAACTCTTGGGTGACCTCTTCTTTGCCAAAAATTTCAAAACATTTTTATAAATTGACTATAATACTTTACTAGCAAATGTAAGGTCATCAATGTCTGAAATAACAACTATTCTTCCAACTTCGAGGGCTATCCGGTCGCATATCTTAAATGAACAGTCTGAAGATGGGTTCCTCACTAACTACTTAACTATCGGCGAGTTCTTGCAGCGGGCAGTGCGTGTGGACGGCTACCACCGTGTGGATGAGGACAGCAGGACACTGCTGTTGTTGGAAGCTGCTGACTTTAAGAACTTTACAGCACTCAACATTGAGAGAAACTTCTTTACTTTTACCCAGAACTCAAGTTATCTTTTTCGTTTTTTTGAAGAGTTGAGCGGTGAATTGGTTGACATAGATAGCGTTGAATATGCAGATACCTACGGGGATTACGAAGAGCATATCGCGATCTTGCAAGAGCTTTATGCTCGTTATAAAGCGCTCTGTGAAAAGAGAAAGATCTTGGATCCTATCTTCTTGCCGCAGCAATACAAACTTAATGAGAGTTACTTAAGATCACTGGGTGAAGTCGAGCTTTATGCACTTGGTTATTTGACCAACTTTGAGATGAAAGTTTTAATGTCATGTGCCGACATTACTCCTCTCTCTCTTCGTTTTAGCGCCAACCGGTTTAATACGAAGTTGACTAAGAAGTTTAAAGAGATGGGCATTCAAGTAGTTGCTGACAGTGCACAACGAATTGATCTTCAGACATTAAAGGTTGATGATGTCGTTGCGATCAACAAAGAGATCAATGCTACGGTAGAGAGCTTTTCACAGTCCTTTCTTCAGGTCGGTTTTATTAAGCAGAAGGTCTTCGCGTTTATTGAACAGGGAATGGCACCTGAAAAGATCGTAGTGGTTATGCCTGACGAGAACTTTGCACAGCACTTAAGACGTTTTGACGAGGAGAGTAATTTTAACTTTGCCATGGGTATTCCGCTCTCGGAAAGTCTATTTATAGAGAGCCTGCAAGCGGTGATGGACTACCTGGAGAACAAGACAGTAGAGAATACCGCACGGCTAAACCGTGTTGGTGCTCAACTGCACGAAGTGCTCTATTCAAACTACCGATCATCGATTGCTGCTTTGGACTTTTCAGCGCTGATGGAACCGTTTTTAGAGAAAGAGCACGACAAAGCCGTTATTGACATAGTGCGAGAAGAGCTCTACTATTTTGAGAGGATCATTCCGGTCTTAGGCGAGGCACCGTTAAAATCAGCCTTGCATCTATTTAGCAACAGGTTGAAGTCAAAGACCATCGATGATGTGCGGGGTGGTAAGATCACGGTGATGGGAGTACTGGAGACACGTTTGGTTGAGTATGAAGGTGTCATTGTTGTGAACTTTAACGAGGGCGTCGTTCCGAGAAAGAGTGAGAAGGATCTCTTTTTAAACTCGCTCACCCGGCGCAATGCCGGCTTACCGACAACAAGTGAGAGAGAGGACCTTCAAAAGCTCTATTACCATTCACTTTTCACTCAAGCTAAGCAGGTTATGATAGCCTATATCGGCTCGACAGATTCAGTACCGTCACGGTTTTTGACACAGCTGGGTTTAGAGTTGGCTGCTACCCAGAGAGATGATCTTTATGCCCCTATTGTCATGCCGATCCAGTCTCATGAAAAAGTCTCTTTGGTCTCCATAGAGGGTGAGTACGACTTTACAAAGCGTTCTCTATCTGCAACAGGGCTAAAGACCTTTCTAACCTGCAGACGCAAGTTCTACCATAAGTATATTGACGGCATCAAAAACCATGAGATCGCGCAAGACATGCCGAAAGAGCATGAGGTTGGAACCGCTCTGCATGAGGCGTTGAAAATTGTCTATGAAGAGCAGAACAGTTTCAGTGATATAAATGAACTTAGAAAAGCCGTGGCAAAAGCACTGGGGCAGAGCAGCGGAAAAAGTGTCTTGGACCGGTATTTGAATAAACTGTGGATGAAACGACTGGAGCTGTTTTTTGAGAGTGAGATCGAGCGCTTCAGAGAGGTGCGTGTCCACTCGTGTGAGAAGAAACTGGAGAGAGAGATACGGGGGATTAAACTAACAGGAGTGATCGACCGTATTGACAGTACACTGGATGGTTTGGAAGTCCTGGACTATAAAAGCGGCAAGTATGCGACCTATACGTTGAAGACACTGGAAAATGCTAAAGATTTCCAGTTGGAGTTCTACTATCTTTTAGCAGGGACATTGGGAGAGGTCAACAACTGCGGGTTCTATGATCTTAACAAAGGCAAGATAGTGTACGAACCTGTTTTACATGAAAAGTTAGAGAAACTGTACAGTCTGCTTGATGAACTTCGAGAGACCAGACATTTTGACTTTGAGATGACGGAGAAGCTGACGGATTGCAGCTATTGTGAATATGCCTATCTCTGTCAGAGAGGATTATAAAATGAGTCAATTCATTCCATTCCATGCATATGAGGCGAGTGCAGGAGCCGGTAAGACTTTCTCTCTAGTTGTGCGTTATCTCTCTCTTCTTTTTATGGGAGAAGATGCTGACAAGATCCTGGCACTGACCTTTACCAACAAAGCGGCCAACGAGATGCAAGAGCGTATCATCGAGACCCTGATGTACTTTCAAGAGCGTGATGAACGATTTGAGGTGGCACGTGTAACGGGTATTGATGTTGAGACACTGTTGGGTCTGCGTCAAGATATTTTAGAGCAGTTTTTAAAGTCCGATGCCAAGGTGATGACGATCGATAAGTTCTTTGCCAAGATCTTGCGTAAGTTCTCCCTGCACGCAGGGCTGATGCCAACCTTCTCTACCTTCGCTTCGCAGCATGAGATCAAGATCATGGCACGTTTTTTGACCTTGGCAAACGTCCAAGGAAAAGAGAGCGAGCTTATCGCGTTATCAACAATGGCATCCAAACGCCTCTCTGACATCTTCTCTCTTCTGAATGAACTTTACGGCAAACGCAAAGAGCTGCAGAACCAGAACTTTCAAAAGAGCGAATATATAGCTATTGAAAATGAGATCATGAACAACTTCTCAAGCCTACAGACAATGGTCTTTGCTTCTAACATGTCTGATGGTGCAAAAAAGACGATGAATTGCGAGAGTGTAGATGAGATGCTGTCAAAGGCATGGATCGAAAAAGATACGCTGGAGTATTGGCAGTACAAAAAAGGCTATCTTACAGACATGGATGAACGTCTGCATACCATTCAGATGTTGCTTCCTTCATATATGAAAGCCAAAGAGGCACACTTCTTTCACTCTCTGTTCGGACTCCTTGACATATATGAAGAGGCGAAGATGATGGTGGCAAAAGAGGACAGTGAACTCTCGTTTGACGACATCACCAACTTGGTCTACAGCCTGCTTAAAGAGCGTGTAGACAGTGAGTTTTTATATTTCAGACTTGATGCCAAGATCGCTCATGTTCTGCTCGATGAGTTTCAAGACACTTCGGTAGTGCAGTTTGACATCTTAAAACCGATCATTGATGAGATCTCATCGGGCAAGGGGATGAATGAGCGTAACTCTCTTTTTATCGTTGGTGATGTCAAGCAGTCTATCTACCGCTTTCGCGGAGGAACCAAAGAGCTTTTCTACCATGTGACTGACAAGTACAGCGTGACGGTCGACAACCTGCTGACCAACTATCGCAGTGATGCCAATGTTGTAAACTTTGTCAATGAGGTCTTTGATAACAAGATCAAGAACTACAAACCGCAGTTGGTACGTGAAAAAGCGGGTGAGGGGTATGTTGAAGTTATCAATAACGATGAAGTCTTAGAGGGGATGTCTGAGAAAGTGCTATCACTGATAGAGAGAGGCGAGAACCCTGATAGTATTGCTGTTTTGACACAGACCAACAGAGACGGCACGGCAGTTGAAGCACTTTTGCGTGAAGCAGGTATTGATGTGGTGACAGAGACGACCTCTCTTTTGATCAACCAAAAAAATATTCGTGCCCTCATCGAGTATCTGAAATATTCCTATTTCAATGAGAGTATCTACGCCCGTAACTTCTTTGCACTGCTGGAGTTAGAGGTCGGAGAGTTGACACCATGTAATGTGAACAGTAATGATCTTGCAGAGGAACTGGTAAAGGTCATAGAAGAGTATAGACTTTTCGATGGTGATCTGAACCTCTTGCTCTTTTTACAACTGCTCAGTAACTACAGCGATATTGAGCAGTTTCTGTTTGAGTATGAGCGCATGGATGCAACTGCCGCGCAAGCGGACCTGCATGGTGTCAGAGTGTTGACCGTGCATAAGTCTAAAGGTCTGGAGTTTGAAAATGTTATTGTGATCGATAGGCTTGGACGGGCCAAAGCAGACACCAGTACGATCATCTACCAGTACGAGGGCATTACCCTTCAAAACATCTACCTGCGCATGAAAAAACGGGCAAGTTTCGACCTGGCCTATGCCAAAGCACTGGAGGACGAAGAGAGGCTCAGTCATGAAGATGCAATGCACGCTCTGTATGTCGCTTTTACCCGTGCACAAAACCGCCTTTATATTATTCAGAAGTCTAAAGGTTCCAAGTTTGATGCCTTGGCACTGCAGGAGCAGGTCTGGGGAAAAGAGAAGGTCGAGGTAGGTGCGCTTCAAGTAGAAGAGGAGATCGAAGCCTTACACTACGAAGTGCGTAACTATGGTCAGCAGAGTGAGCTCATCAAAGAGGAGAGTGAAGAGGATGAGAAAGACCAACACGCCATAGAGTTCGGTCTTGCGCTGCACTACACCTTGGAGATGATGGCGAGCTTCGATGAGAGTGCCATTGGTGAGGCCGTCAGTGTTGCCATGAACCGTTATGGGGCTTACTTGAGTGAGGCTGATTTTGAGAGTATCAAAAGACGGGTTTCTTATCTTGTCAGTGATGCGAAGTTTAAGATGTTAAGTGCTGGTGTTGTCACTAAAGAACGCGCTATCAGCTTTAAGGGTGAACTGCGTTATATCGATCTTTTGGTGGAGCAGGAGAGTGGCTGGGTCGTTATGGACTACAAATCAGCTAAAAGCCATAGTGAGCAGTATCACAAGCAGGTTGGTTTTTATAAACAGGCGGTGGCTGGTATTACTAATGAGAAAGTGTCTGGTTATTTGGTCTATCTGTTGGAAGAGGGGTGTGAGATCATCGAAGTTTAGAACTAATATTTGACCCTTCAGTCATTCCTGCGAGGGCAGGAATCTACGATTTTTTTCTTCTATTCAATTGACTTTCTAATTTGAACTTTATCACCGTACACTTTCCTTTTTGTGCCGGCAAAAAGGAAACGAAAAACCTCTCGTGGACGGCTTCAGGGTCGACGGCTGTCGACTACCATCCCTCCACTCGTTCTCTCGCTAAAAACGTCAAACTCCCTGCGGTCAGACAGAGCCGTTTTCTTAACGCTCATCACTCCTTACAGTCTGCCTTGCAGATGCCACGAAAAGAGCTCAAGCGGTAACGCATTTATTTGAATCTAAAAGCTTACGCTTTTGACTTAGGTTGAGTATAGTCGACAAATTACTATGTCTTGGTACAGTGTCTGAAGCCGGAGGGGTTTCGTGACTCCATATATATGATACTTCTGATTGTAACTGTAGCCGCCATAGCTCTTCTTCTTTTTCGTTAGGTTTTCTTCTTGAGCTAGCAAGAAGATAAAACGCTAAAGTGTAATGCAGGGCGGCACTAAATGCCGCATCGTAAAAGTGACAAACCTCTATTCAAAGACATTTAAAAGAACAAATCAGAAAAGTGTATTACTAAGATTAAGTAGAAGATATTATTGAATAGAAAAGAAGTAAAAATGAGGCAAGTGCCTCATCCTAGAAATATTATTGCGCCGGAATCGAAAGCCACTTCTGCCCAAGAGAAGCCAGGTAACCCGTTTTTTCCATACGGTCAAGGAAGTTCTGAGTCCAGTTGATGAAGTGTGCATCGTTACCGTTAACAGCGATACCGATCGGCTCGTAAGTCAAACGTGAGAAGATAGATACAAACTGATCGTCTGGATTGTTGACAACAGTCGCTTGACAGATCGGGAAGTCCGTCAGCATCGCGTCAGCTTTCCCGTTACGTACCATTTCAACAGCAGTATCTTGAGTTTTAGCTGGAATGATTGTTGCTTTTTTCATAAGAGCTTTTGCAAACGCTTCACTTGTAGAACCTTCTAGTACAACCAGGTTGTGGCTTTTTTCGGCTAGTTCATCTTTTTTAGCACTTGCCAGATCAGGAAGTTTAGTGATAAGACATTTGCCTGATGTCAGGTACGGCCCTACAAATGCGACTTTAGCATTACGCTCAGGTGTCATTGTATAGTTTGAAAGAACGACATCAACGGTACCGTTTTCAACTGCAGTTGCCAGTTGGTCAAGAGGCAGGACTTTGATAGTAAGTTTTACTTTGAGTGCTGCTGCCATTACCTTGGCAAGATCGATATCAAGACCGACAACATCACCGTTCTCAAGCTGACGGGTCATTGGTGTCATGTTGCCTGATGTACCAAGAACAAGTTCGCCTTTTTCCTGTACTTTAGAGATCGTTGAAGCCGGTGCAGGTGCCGCGCCGTTACAGCCTGTCAAGACCAATGTCAGTGCAAGCAGTGCACCGTAGATACCTTTAGATAACGTCATCGTGTTTCCTTGTGATATATTTCGCGTATAATAACACTTTTTTGCAAATAATAGTTTAGGTCTCTTCCTATGCAACAGGGGTTTATTTCCTGTAACTTTTTGGACAGATGCAAATTCAGACATAATTCTTATCTGAACCTTAAATTAAGTGCCAGTTAAGTTTATTCCCCTATACTTCCGCTATCAAAAAATTAGAAAGGGTGCAATATGAAATTTACAAAAATTGCAACACCTGAGCAGATTAAACAAGAGTGGATCTTGATCGATGCTGAAGGTAAGACTTTCGGTCGTTTAATCACTGAGGTTGCAACACACCTTCGTGGTAAAAACAAGCCGTACTTTACTCCAAACGTTGACTGTGGTGACTACGTAGTGATCATCAACGCTTCTAAAGCAAAATTCAACGGTGCCGGCAAACTGGCAAACAAAGAGTACTTCTCTCACAGTGGTTACTTCGGTTCTACTAAGAGTGTTAAGATGACAGATCTTCTGGAGAACAACCCGGAAAAACTGTTCAGACTTGCAACACGCGGTATGCTTCCAAAAACGAAGCTTGGCCGTGCAATGTTGAAAAAACTAAAGATTTACGCTGGTGCTGAGCATCCTCACACAGCGCAGATCGCTAAGTAAGGATTGATAGATGGCAAAAATCTACGCAACAGGACGTCGTAAAGCGTCTATCGCAAAAGTATGGTTAACTCCAGGTACAGGTAATATCACGATCAATGGTCTTTCACTAGACGCATGGTTGGGTGGACTAGAAGCAAAAAAACTTCGTGTTAAGCAGCCATTGGCGCTAACTAAGCAGGAGACATCAGTTGATATCGTTGCTACTACTCTAGGTGGTGGTTTCGGTGGTCAAGCTGACGCTCTTCGCCACGGCATCTCTCGCTGTCTTGTTAAGATGGACGACTCTTTCCGTGCTATTCTTAAGCCAGAAGGCATGATGACTCGTGATTCACGTGTTGTTGAGCGTAAGAAACCAGGTAAGCGTAAAGCACGTCGTTCACCTCAGTTCTCTAAGCGTTAATCGTTACACTTTTATCTCAATGCCCTTTGCGGCATTGACCTCTCTTCAGCTATAAAAATCTTCCTTTTATAAACTCTTTTCATTTTATTCTGTCTTGTTCCGATAAAATAGATATACATGCTTTACAATAATCGATGTATTTAAAAAGTTCTATGTTAACAACTATCGTCCGGTTGGAGTATAAAAGTAGCTGTTTTGTTACTTTCACCTTTTATTTAGGCAGCTGTTTATCGACTATTTTCCGACAACAAGCTATACTTTTTGAGATAGAAGTCAAGGAGTAGTGATGCCAACAGAGACACTGATCAAGGGTAATGAACTTTTTCAAAAAAGCTATTTTAAAGAGAATGAACGTGAGCTCATTAAACTTGCCAAAGAGGGGCAGCACCCAAAAGTACTTTACATCGGCTGTTCAGACTCTCGGGTTGTGCCTGACCTTTTTATGCAGTCAAGACCTGGTGATATCTTTGTTGTACGTAATGTTGGGAATTTTGTCGCTCCCTTTAGCCCCGATGAAGATTATCACTCTACTGCCTCTGCGATCGAATACGCTGTCAGTGTCTTAAAGGTTCAGGAGGTTGTTATCTGCGGTCACACCCATTGCGGTGCGTGTAAAAGCCTTTACGACACGATCGACGACCCGGAACTCATCCACACAAAACATTGGCTCAAGCTGGGTGAAAAAGCGAAATCAATGGCCCTGGTCGCACTTGGTTCTGATGCTGAAAAAGAGCGTTTATATCGCCTTACGGAACAGTTTTCCATCATTACCCAGTTGGAACATCTCTTGACCTATCCGTCTGTACAAAAACGAGTCGACAGCGGTGAGATCCGTATCCATGGCTGGCACTATGATATAGAGACCGGTAATATCGACTATTATGACCCGGAACAGAGTCAGTTCCTGCCTATCAGTAATTTAGAGGACTAGACTGTCTCTCTCTGCCTTTCGGCCATTTTCTTTTTATCCACAAACTTTCTGTATAATCCTCTTAATTTAATCAAGGATCATATATGTCCAAAAAAATAGTTATTATTTTTGTTGTTATAGTCGCTATTATCGCAGCGCTTCCTCTTGTCGGGAACATGGGTGTCAAAAAGATCATCGATGAGCGTATTGGTATGCTGGATGAGAACGGTATCAAGGTGGAGAGCAGTGATAACGGCTCAAGTTATTTTGAGACTAAAAGCCATTATGAGTTTACCTTGGAAGACCCGGTCGCGTTTCAAAACTACTTGACGTCACTCTCCAAAGCTCAGGTTCCTGCGTACATGCACGCTATGCTTGATGATGTTGTCATGGGGGCTGATGTACGTTACTCCAACCTGCTTGTCAACAGTGATGTCAGCCTTGACCTTTATCCGGTGGCTTTTACCAAAGAGGCGGGCGATCGTATGAAAGCGGAAGATGCAACACTGTATGAGCAGATGCTCAAGATGCTTGAGAACAGAGAGTTTATGTACCATATGGACTATGATGTAGCCGCATCGACGTTCAAAGGGTATATCAAAGACATCAACAGAGAGCTCACTTTTGAAGACGGTAAAAAGGCCAAGATCGTTTTTGAAGATGCTACTTTCAATGGAGAGGGGACGCTTGTCGAACCTGAGAGTGTTACACTAAAGGTCAAAAATGCTGATGTAGATTTCTCTCTGCCTGAAGAGGCCGAGATGAAGCTTTCGATGACCAACCTTCAGAGCAAGAGCAGCTTTAGTGCCAAAAACAGCTTTGATCTAAACTACAGAGCTGAAACACTTCACTTCTCTTTCAGTGATCAGCTTACCCGGATCCAGATCGATGCAACTGATATGAAAACAGTGTCAGATTCCAAAGTGGCCAATGCCAAGTTGTCAACAAAGGTCAATGCTTCAATGAAACATTTTAAAATGCAAGACCAAAACGGTTCTTTAGAGCTGGAAGATTTTGCTTTTGTCATGGATGCCGACAATATTGATGAAGCAGCATATGAAGCCTTTCAAAAAGCCACAGAGCAGGCAGGCGCCTCTTCTCAACACACAATGTTAGCCTCGTTAGGGGTCGTTTCCAAGGGGCTTAATCTGCGCATTGACAAGCTGAGTGTTGAGAAGATCGCCATTAAAGATTCCGGTCTGATGGAGGGCTTTGATCATAAGATCGACATCGTTATCAAAGAGGATGACCAACTGGTGCAAAAGATGCAGATATCACCGATGTCTTTGATGCAGAACATCGATATAGATGCAAAGCTGAAGTTTGCTGCTGCTTTTTATACCTATATGAAAACACGGGTCGGCAACCTTGCTATAGCAGACGCCTATGTCAAGCAAGAGGGCGGAAATGCTGTTTTTGACATTCTTCTGCAAGACGGTAAGATCACCGTTAACGGGCAGAGCCTCTAGGCGGGTTCGCCTCGCTTTCACTATGGTATAATTCTTTAAAAAGTGCCGCTTTGAAACATTTTTTCTTTCTACTTTTACCACTCTTTTTAATGGCATCGACCCTGCACCTGAGTACGTCGTCAAACCCTTCTCGTATCAACCCTATTTTAGCAACAGATTCGGCAAGTTCGGAGATCTCAAACTACATCTTTAACGGTCTTGTCAAATACGACAAAGATGCGCAGAACATCATTGGTGATTTGGCGGAAAAATTCTATTTTGAGGACAACGTTACGCTTATCTTTGAGCTTAAAAGCGGTGTAAAGTGGCAAGACGGTGAACTCTTCAGTGCAAAAGATGTGCTCTTTACCTATGAACTGATCAACTCGCCGCAGGTTGTCTCACCTTATACCTCTACGTTTCGCATGGTCAAAACGGTTGAGATGCTTGATGAACTGAAGGTCAAAGTGACCTATAAAGAGCCGTACTTTAAAGCGCTTGAACTCTGGATGAGCGGTATCTTGCCGCAGCATCTGCTTAAAGACGAGAAGAATATTATGAGTTCAAAGTTTAATACGCACCCTGTCGGTACCGGCCCTTATAGACTGACCAAACTGGAGTTTTCAAAAAATATTGAGCTGAGCGCCTATGACGAATACTTTGAACATAGATCTAAAATAGACAAGATCATCTACCATGTCATCCCTGATGCGAATACCCGCTTTTTGATGTTAAAGACAGAGAAGATCGATATTGGTTCGCTCGAAGCGATGCAGATCGAACGGCAGATCGAACCCTCGTTTTTTGAGAACTATAAAGTGATCGAAGAGATCGCCCACGCTTATACCTATCTGGGGCTGAACCTTAGACGTGAGAAGTTTCAAGATCCGCGTGTGCGAGAGGCCCTTTCGCTGGCTGTGGACAGGGAGGAGTTGGTCGACATCTTGTTCATGGGTCACGGACAGGTCTGTACAGGGCCGTTTTTGCCGGGCGGCCCATCGTTTAACAGCAGTGTAAAAGCCCCGTCACAAGATCTCAAACGTGCCAGAGAACTCCTAAAGGAGGCCGGGTACAATGAAGAGAACCCTTTCAGTTTTGAGATCGCTACGTCAAACTCCAGTTCGATCCGTCCTTACGCTGCGCAGATCCTGCAGCACCAACTTGCAAAAGTGGGTGTTGAGGTAACACTGCGTGTGATGGAGTGGCAGGCTTTTTTGAACACGGTGGTCTTTCCCAGAGAGTTTGACACAGTTCTGCTCGGCTGGTCGCTCTCTCTTTCGCCCGACCCTTACCTCTTATGGCACAGCGACAGCGACAAACCGGGTGCCTTTAACTTTATTGGGTATCACAATACAAAAGTAGACGATCTTATAGAGACGATGCAGGGGACGATCGAGCGTGAGGAGCTGGCAAGGATACAGCAGCAGATCTTTGCCGATGTAGTGGCGGACAACCCTTACCTTTTTCTCTTTATCCCCAACTCTATCCAGGTGGTAGATAGAAAGATCAAAAACATAGAACCGACGATCAACGGTATATGGCATAACTACATAGAGTGGGAGATAGAAGATTAACAACATCTTCTCTGCAACCGAAGGAGACACACTTGACGATTTTATTTGACCTCGACGGCACACTTATCGATTCGACGGAAGCGATCTTGGAGAGCTTTCACAACTCCTTTGATGTACATGAGCATCCACATCCTGACGATGAGGCTATTAAAGCACTGATCGGCCATCCGCTTGACGTGATGTATGCGGAGCTTGGTGTAGAAGAGACAATGGTATGGGACTTTGTAACGACTTACAAAGAGTACTACCGTGTCATATCTACTCAAAAAACAGTACTTCTTCCTTGCGCTAAAGAAGCTGTTGAAGAGGCGGCGAAGTTCGCCCGCTTGGGTATTGTCACAACCAAAACAGGAAAATACTCTCGCGTCTTGATGGAACACTTTGAGCTGATGCATCACTTTGAGGTATTGATCGGCCGTGAAGATGTCGAAAACCCGAAACCGCATGCCGAACCCATTGAAAAAGCGATGCAGAAGATGGGTGTTACTAAAGAGCTATGCTGGATCATCGGCGATACACGTTTGGACATCGGTTCTGCAAACAGTGCCGGTATTAATAGTGTGGGTGTCTTAAGCGGGTATGATAATGCAGAACAATTAAAAGCATTAACTGACATTATAGAAAAAGATGCACTCCAAGCAGTGAAACGACTCGCAAAACTGGTAGAAAAGTCACGTTAGCACCACCCTTTTTTCAAACACAAAAAAGTGAAGCTTTATTTAAGAGCAACTTGCATAAAATACAGAATATTCAGAATTCTGTTAAAGCAGAAGATTTATCAAGGAGACTTTATGCTAGAAATTAGATGGCATAGCCGTGCCGGTCAAGGTGCAGTTACAGGGGCTAAAGGTTTAGCAGATGTAATTTCAACTACCGGTAAAGAGGTACAGGCATTCGCATTTTACGGTTCTGCAAAACGTGGGGCTGCGATGACTGCTTATAACCGTGTTGACGAGACACCGATCATGAACCATGAGAAGTACATGGAACCGGACTTTGTTTTTGTAATCGACCCTGCACTTGTCTATACGACTGATGTAACAGTTAATGCGACAGAAGACACTGTTTTCATTGTCACAACACACTTGAGTACGGAAGAGTTGGTAGCAGCTCAACCAAAGCTTGAAGGCAGAAAGGTCTATACAGTTGACTGTATTAAGATCGCACAAGAGACTATCGGTCGTGCGATTCCAAATACACCGATGTTGGGTGCGTTTATGAAGATCTCAGAGATGTATGAAATCGATTTCTTTAAAGAGAACATGAAACGTGTTCTTGAAAAACTGCCACAGAAGATCGTTGATGCAAATATGCTTGCGATCCAACGTGCGTATGATGAAGTAAAGTAAGGAGTGCTAGATGCAAAATAACGGATGGGATGAATTCGAAATCGGAGCTATGCTTCGCTCATTTGACGGCGAAATAAAAGATATTGCAACAACTGTTCAAGAAGATCGTAACTACTCAAGCAGCAACTCGTTTACTGCAAGTGTTGCTGACTGGCGTATTGAAAAGCCGGTTTTTAACAAAGACTTCTGTATTGACTGTCAGTTCTGCTGGATCTTTTGTCCGGACATCTCTATTATCTCTCGTGATAAGAAGATGATCGGTATCGATATGGATCACTGTAAAGGTTGTGGTATCTGTGTTGAGGTTTGTCCTACAAACCCTAAATCACTACTAATGTTCCCGGAACAAGCTGACGAAGAGACAGAACTGGCTGGTTGGCCTGAGAAAGATAAAGAGGAAAAATAATGGCATTTGATAAAATGGAATTACGTGATGTTGAAGTATGGGACGGAAACTTTGCTGCCGCTCAAGCACTTCGTCAAGCACAGGTAGATGTTGTTGCTGCGTACCCGATTACGCCATCAACACCTATTGTTGAGGGGTATTCGAAATTTTTAGCTGACGGTTATGTCGAAGGCGAATTTGTACTGGTTGAGTCTGAGCACGCTGCGATGTCAGGGTGTATCGGTGCGGCGGCTGCCGGTGGTCGTGTTGCAACAGCAACATCATCTCAAGGTTTTGCACTTATGGTCGAGACACTATACCAGGCATCTGGTATGCGTCTTCCTATCGTTCTTAACGTGGTTAACCGTGCACTTGCGGCACCACTGAACGTTAATGGCGACCACTCTGACATGTACCTGGGCCGTGACAGCGGTTGGATCCAGTTTGGTTCGTACTGTCCGCAAGAGGCCTATGACCTTAACTTCATCGCATTCAAAGTCTCTGAAGATCACGATGTGCGTCTTCCGGCGATGGTTCACCAAGACGGTTTCATGACGTCGCACACAGCACAAGGTGTGAAGACGATGGATGATGACAAGGCTTATAGCTTCATTGGTGACTTTAAACCGATGAACGACATGCTTGACTTTGACCACCCGGTAACACACGGTGTTCAGACGGAAGAGGATTGGCATTTTGAGCATAAAGCTCGCCAACACAATGACTTGATGACTAAGGTATTTCCTAAGATTCAAGCCGCATTTGACGACTTTGAGAAGCTTACGGGCCGTAAGTACAACATGGTTGAAAAGTACGATATGGATGATGCTGATGTAACAGTTATCTGTATGGGTACATCTGTTGAGACTGCTCGTGAAGTAGCTAAAGAGATGCGTACTAAAGGCATTAAAGCGGGTGTTATCGGTATTCGTGTTATTCGTCCATTCCCGTTTGAGCAGATCAAAGCGGCACTTAAAGAGACGAAAGCGATAGCAGTTCTTGACCGTTCAGCTCCAGGTGGCGCAACGGGTGCGATGTTTAATGAGATCGCCGGTGCACTTTACAACACTGATGACCGTGCCCTTCTTTCTGGTTACATCTATGGTCTAGGTGGTCGTGACTTGACTAAAGCACACCTTACTGACCTTTATACTGAGCTTCAAGCTAATGTTGATGCTGGAAAAGTAACAACACCACTACAGCAGTTTATCGGCGTTCGCGGTCCGAAACTAGCATTCTTATAAGGAGAAACCATGAGTGAAATTAAAAAGATCAAAAACTTAAAAGATTTCTCAACATCAGCGGACCGTTTTGAGGGTGCAAACCTTCTTTGCCCGGGTTGTGCACACTCTATTATTGTACGTGAAGTACTAAATGCCACCAACGATGACTTGGTGCTTTCTGCAGCGACAGGTTGTCTTGAAGTCTGTACGGCAGTTTACCCATACACATCTTGGGATGCATCGTGGATCCATATCGGTTTTGAGAATGGTTCAACGGCTGTTGCCGGTGCAGAAGCAATGCACAAAGCACTTGGCACAAAAGGTCGCCTAAAGCAGCCTGAGCGTAACCCGAAATTTGTATCGTTTGCAGGTGACGGTGCCTCTTACGACATCGGTTTCCAGTGGATCTCTGGCTGTTTCGAGCGTGGCCACAACATGATGCACGTTGTTCTTGACAACGAAGTATATGCTAACACGGGTGGACAGCGTTCATCGTCTACACCTATCGGCGGTTCTAATACAACTACACCTGCCGGTCGTATCAGTTACGGTGAGAAGCAGAACAAGAAAGATATGATGGCGATCATGGCTGCACACGGTTCTCCGTATGTTGCACAGGTCTCTCCAAACAAGTGGAAAAACATGGTTAAGGCTATTCAGCACGGTTTTGCTGTTGAAGGTCCGGTATTTATCAATGCTGTCTCTGCTTGTACTACTGAGTGGAAATTTGCTCCGGAAGATACAATGGCACTTCAAGACCTTGCAACTGACTCTCTAGTGTTCCCACTGTATGAGATCATTGATGGTACTGAACTGAACATCACTTACCGTCCGAAAAACATTGTGCCTGTTGAAGAGTATCTTGCAGCACAAGGGCGTTTCAAGCACCTCTTTAAAGATGAGTACAAGTACCTTATCAAAGAGTGGCAAGAGCGTGTAGACGCAAAATGGGACTATCTTCAAAGAAGAGAAGAAGCTAAAGTCTAGCTTCTTCCTTTTAGCTTCGGCGCATCTTGCACTGAAGTTCACCACTCGACGCACACTAGTGCGCTTTCGGGATCACTTCAGCACAATCTACACCAAATCTAAAACTTTGAATCAACATTAAAACTTGAAACTTTTGCCAGTTTGGTTACACTTCACACCAAATCTAAAAACTTTTTATTTTCGATACTTTGACATTTTACTAGCATTTAATTTGTGTAATTCGTGGATAAGGCTCTTGCTCTTTAGAACTACTTCTTAGCTCTAAAATGCACCTCAAAACTCTTTTTACTGTCTGCTTTGACCAGCACTTTGAATGAGAGTAGATTGCCGTTTTTCCAGCTGTATTTCTGTTTGGTTGAGACACGGCTCTGTCCATTTCCTCGTTTGATGAATGGAACAAGAAGCTCTACTGTTTTAGATGTTTTTGAACGATTCGTCAGCTCGTAAGAGATTTTGGTGTCGTTATAGTAGCGGTCACTGCTGTTAAGGAGTATCTTGCTTTTAACAAGCAGGTCGAAATTTTTGCCAAGAGTGACTTTTACCTCTTCATGTTTAGGGGTGTGACCAATTGAGCTTTCACCTAGAAGCAGCGTGGCCTCTCCCTCTTTTGAGTAACTTCGTATGGTACCCATCGGCAGTGCTTTTTCCAAGGACTTTATCTCAAGGTATTGGGTGACAGTATGCTTGCGCTCGCTGTTAAAGTAAAACGGAGAGTTTAAATTTACTTCATATTTTCGTGTTACAGGTATCTTAGTGATGTCAAGAAACTTGATCTGCGTCTTTTCATTGTTGGCAAGATCGATCTTAAAGGGTATCTGGTAGAGGTGATACCCCTCGTGTGACAGTTCTTGAACAGCAACGCTGTCCATCTCTGCCATAGCAGCCTTCGCCATATAGCGTCTGTTAACAGGAACAACTGCACGATTGATGTCACCGGCCAGTACGGTCAGTTTTGTGTCGTTGAAGGCTTTACCGCTGCGGTTGTCAATGGTGATCCATCCGCTAAGGTCTGCATGGTTTTTCCCTAGGTTTAGGACATAGTTGCTTTTCCACGAGATGTTGTTTACGAGGTAGTCCATTGTGAGTGTTGTACGGCTTTTTTTTGGTGCATCAACGTTCCATACCAGAGAAGGTTTGGTAATAAGCTCTTTAGGGATATTTGAGAAGATCAATGCAGAGGTGGGCACTGTATAGATCTCATTTTGAGACGTTTTGATGACTGCCTGCGATGAAGCAGAGAGCAGAGAACCGCTTTTGTACATCAGGTCACTGCCGGTTTTGATATAAAATTTGACCTCTTTATCCAAGTGGGCAAGGGCGAGTTTTTGGGCATTGATCTGGTCAAAGCGGTACTGCTGTGAGTAGAGAGTCACACCCTTGGGAAAAGTCACATTGACACTGTCTGTGATGACACTGCTGGCTACATCGTTATAGACAAGAGCCTGTTTGCCTCTGTCTAACTGCATCTTTCTATTTTCATGGACTAAACCTAGATTGCCGTTGTATACAACGAGTGAAGGATCGATTGGTTTTGAAGAGATGGTACCGCCACTAAGCAGGGTTGATGTAAAGAGTGATAATAAAAGGAGAGGTGAATAGTTCATGATAAGCCTTTTTAGAGAAACTCTAAAAAGTATAACCCAGGACGGGTAAATGCTTAGTAAGAGTACCCGATCGCGATCATTGTTGTATAGTCGTCCTGCTCGGGAGAGGTGCCATCTGCAAAAGGGACAGGGTCTTGTGTACGGTCCCAGTAGAGTGAAAGATCAAGATCAAAGTCTTTGATCAATTCTGTCTCAAGCGATATCTGCGCGTGATGTACATAAGAACCTGAGTCTTGGTTAACCAGGTACATATTGTAATTGACGATAAAATCGATATCGTTTGTGAGCTCGGTTTCAAACTTGGAGTCTAGAACAAAAAGAGCGGTATCGGCAGACTCGATCGCTGTTGGATCGCTTGCGTTATAATCATCAAAAGTCGTATGTTGATATCCCGGTCCCAGTGTAACAGACCAGTCTGTTTTAGGTGTGTAGATGATGTCATAACCAATACCGATATAAGCTGTATATTTTCCGCGTATATTTTTAAAAGGGTCTCTCAAATACTCAAGTGAACCGGCACGGAGGTAGAGGTGTGACGTTTGATAGATATCGAAACTTGCATTGACACGATCACTGTCAGCCGTTGTCTTGTTGCCATCGACCTGTGTATACTTTGCAAGAAAATCTGCCATAAATCGTGTAGAAGCAGTGCGTCGCTGTACATTTGCCTTACTTGTCGCTACGACCTGCTCACTGTTTCCTGAGATAAAATCAATTCCAAAAAAGATGCTGGCAGACCAGTAGTTACTCTCTTTTGCTTCACCGCCGGAGATAGAAGCGATATCTTCTTCTTGAAGTACTCGAGTACTTCCATCAGGTAATATGAGTGTAAACTCATGGTCTGCAAAGGTCAGTTTCCCCGCGATGACACGTGTACTCTCGTCATCTGAACCGTTGTAGATGTTTGTTATGCTGGGGATATTACGATTAAGATTGATAGTAGAGTAGCCCTTAGTGATGATCTTTTTGACATCAACAAGCTCAAATGTGACAAGATCGAACTCATCACTGTCAAATTCGACATCACCCGAGTAGAGGCCTTTAAACTCACCCTTGAGCCATTCACCTGACTCCAGTTCCATCCAGTCGAAGTTTTTAGCCGGAGGCACGGCATTTTCCAAGTACTCTGCATGCACGAATGGTTGCGTCATAAAAAGTGCAAGGAACAGTACAAGAAGTTGTTTCATCAATATGAGTCTCATTTCCAAAATATTTTTTGAAGTATAGATTAACTGTGATTATAGGCAGTTAAAATATTGCATATAGCTTTGCTACAATATGAGTACGAATTTAACCTCAAGGAAGACCATGAGCCAAGCCTACTTTTTAACCATAGATGCCGGAACAGGAAGCGGTCGTGCGGTCATCTTTGATACCAATGGAAAACAGATAAGTATCGGTCAGCAGGAGTGGACACATCTGAGTGAAGAGGGTGTGCCGAACTCTATGGGTTTTGACTATGTGACCAACTGGAAGATCTTGCAAGAGTGTATCAAGACGGCCATCTTTAAAGCGGGTATCAAAGCATCGTCCATTAAGGCCGTAACAGCGACCAGTATGCGAGAGGGTATCGTCCTCTATGACAAAGAGGGCAATGAACTGTTCGGGGTGGCTAATGTGGATGCAAGAGCAGACAGGGAGGTTGCTGAACTTAACAGAGAGTTTCCGAAAAGTGAAGCGGAGTTCTATGCACAGAGCGGTCAGACCTATGCGCTTGGGGCACTGCCGCGACTGTTGTGGCTAAAACGTAACCGACCGCATCTTTATGAGAAGACGGCCTCGATGAACATGATAAGTGACTGGGCATTGACAAAACTTTCGGGTGTCATTGCAAGCGAGCCGTCCAATGCCGGAACATCAGGCGTATTTAGTCTTGAGACACGTCAATGGGTACCCGAGATGGCAAAAAAAGTGGGACTGAAAGATGAGATCTTTCCACCGGTTTATGAGAGCGGAACGATTATTGGTGAAGTGACCCCACAGGCAGCACATGAGACAGGTTTGGAAGCAGGAACGCCTGTTGTGATGGGCGGCGGTGATGTACAGCTCGGTTCTGCCGGACTGGGTGTTGTCGAAGCAGGCGAGGTTGCTGTACTTGGCGGCACCTTTTGGCAGCAGCTGGTCAACATGCCGACAGCTAAGACAGACGCAAATATGGATATCCGTGTGAATCCGCACGTTATCCCCGGTATCTCGCAGGCAGAGGGGATCACATTTTTCTCAGGTCTGGTGATGCGCTGGTTCAGAGACGCGCTGTGTCAAGGTGAGGTGGCAGAAGCTGCACGAAGAGGAGTAGACCCTTATACCTACTTAGAAGAGTTGGCATCAAGTGTGCCTGTAGGTTCAAACGGCATCTTGCCAATCTTCTCTGATGCGATGCACTACGGCAAGTGGTACCATGCAGCGCCATCGTTTTTGAACCTCTCTATAGATCCTGAGCTTTCAAGCAAGGGGGCGATGTTCCGTTCGCTCGAAGAGAACGCCGCAATTGTCTCAATGTTGAATTTGGAATCGATTTTCAAGTTTACCGGTGTTCAGAGTGACAGCATTACCTTTGCGGGTGGTGCGAGCAAAGGTGCTTTATGGTCACAGATCCTGGCCGATGTAACGGGCAGAGAGGTGAAGATACCAGATGTCAATGAGGCGACCTCTTTAGGGGGCGCATTTGCCTGTGGCGTGGCAACGGGCGAGTATAGCACTGTTGCCGAAGTGGCAAAACATTTGGTAAAGTGGGATAAAAGCTACAGACCAAACAGTGATAACTTTGCCAAATATCAAGAGGTGGCAGAACAGTGGCAAGCAGCTTATGGCGCTCAACTGAAGTTGGTAGACAGCGGTATCACAACATCAATGTGGAAAGCACCGGGACTTTAGTCTTTGGCTATAATCCTATTTTAAAAATTTCAAAAAGAGACAACAATGACAATTACAAAACGTGTGACATTTATTGCCAAGCCAGATGGCATTGAGAAGATGAAAGAGCTGCTTAGTGCAATGGTTATTCCCTCACAAGCGGAAGATGGATGCATCTTTTATGAGATCGTTCAGTATGAGAACAAGCCTGAGAAGTTTATGGCGGTAGAGACTTGGCGAGATGAAGCAGCTCTGGATGGTCACAAGGCATCAGGGCACTATGCGATCTATAAGTCTAGTTATGAGCCTTACTGCTTGGAAAAATATACTGACGAGTTGGAAGTTTTGGGATAATAATTTTTTACTTATGTTGGAGGTTTTAACTTCATTGACCTCCCTTTCCTTTTTTGTCTTGCCAAAAAACGAAACCAAAAAAGCGTCTCTG
>JBDLJE010000016.1:0-32498 GCA_039714575.1 Campylobacterota bacterium
CGAAAGTAATATAGCGACGATCAAGCCGAACTGGAGAATGACAAACAAACCATTCTAGACTTGCGGAGAACAGATGATAAAAACAATAGTTATAGTATTTACGTTGGGTCTAATTGGAAGATGACGAATAAGCCACAGCAATAACACACGTACATTACATAGATATTCGGTCTCTTCTTTTCCGGTTGTATGATGTATAGTGCCGAAACCAAATAGCAACAGCGGGTACTTCAGGATATGTGACGCAGAAGGTTGAGCGGCTTTTTTAATAGAGTAGTTTTTTGATTGGCTATATCCTGCTAGAATACAGCACTATAAGAAAAATTTATATTTACAGAGGGGATTATATGTCAGATAAAATGTACCAACTTGCTATTATCGGCGCGGGTCCGGCGGGTATAGCTGCCGCTGTGGAGTGTTATCTGTTGGGGATGAGAGACATCATCCTGATCGAAAAAGATGAGAACCATAACGCCACCATACGAAAGTTTTACAAAGACAATAAACGTGTCGACAAAGACTGGCAGGGTCAGAAGGTCGAACTTGACGGCAACATCTACTTTATAGACGGTACCAAAGAGAGCACCCTGGACTTTTTTGACGAGGTGCTGGATAAACACTCTGTTGAGCTGCAGACCCATACTGAGGTGCAGAAGATACTCAAACATGAGAAGCACTTTGAGGTGATGTTCACCGGCGGTTCGGTCTTGGCAGAGCACGCTGTTGTGACTATCGGCCGTATGGGAAAACCCAACAAACCTGACTACAAGATCCCGGGCGGCATTAAAAAGAAGGTGGCGTATACGCTGGAGAGCTGCTCTCTGGACGAGAAGGTGATGATCGTCGGCGGCGGTGACTCCGCTATCGAGTATGCGGTAGACCTTGCCCATAAAAACGAGGTGAGTATCTGTTACCGCCGCGAGAACTTTCGCCGTGCCAACCCGACCAACCAGAAAGATATTGCCGACGCTCTGGAAGATGGAAGCGTCAGGGCGATCCTTGGTGTCAACATCATGGGGCTGGAAGATGATGAGGGCAAGGTCAGAGTCGTACTGGATGAAGGTGAAGCCGAGAGTTACGACAGAGTCATCTACGCCATTGGCGGGACAACGCCAAGTGCTTTTTTGACCTCTTCAGGTATAGGGATCGAAGACGGAAAACCTGTTCATGATGACAATTATATGAGTAATGTCGAAGGGCTTTATGTTGCGGGGGATATTACTCAGGAGAGCGGGGGTTCTATAGCGCTTGGACTGAATCATGGCTATGCAATAGCCAACCACATCCTAAAGGAAAAGTCATAGCTTCAGCACATTTTGCACCAAAATCCGACTCTCCACGCACAGCAGTGCGATATCGGTCTGATATTTGGCACAACCTGCACTAACTCTATGACTTTTCAAGCTCTCTTCTTTAAGATGAGCTTCGCCATCTTTCGTAATACTTAATGCTTTGTTTCTGCCTGACCGAATGCCTTTGGCAAAGAGTCCGGTTTTGGCTCTTTATGAATAAGTTTGATCAAGGTCGTCACGATGATGACCTGGAAGAGTGCTGCCAAAATAAAGGCAAAATAGTGGAGCTTGTCAATACTGCTGCTGTGGTAGGCAATGGTGGCAACGGCGATCAGAAGGGTCAACGGCATAGAGTGGCTGAGACCCAGCAAGATCGAAGAGCGGTAACCCAGAATGTTCTTAAAGACAAGGGCGCTGGCAACACGCATTGCGATCATGGCCGCGGTGATCAGCAGGGCCGTCGTGACCAGACCTTCCATCATCAGTGATTGGAGGTTAAAGGTTGAACCGATATAGATAAAAAAGACCGGTATCAAAAAGCCGAATCCGTAACTTGCCAATCGATGCGGAAGGTCTTGTTTGTGGATAAAAAAAGTGGGGATGAACATACCGGCAATAAAGGCGCCAAAAGCGAGTTCAAGGTGCAGGTAGAGCATAACGGCCACGAGAATAAAGAGGATACCGATAGAGAGACGCAGGTCCTGCTCCTGGTTGTCCTCATGCGGCATAAGTGCTGTTCCCACCTCCGGAAACCACCAAAAAAGAAGCTGCAGGGTGCGAAAGAGCAGATAGATAATAAAGATGAAAAGAACCAAAGCACCCATAGATTTAAGAAATTCCAATCCAAAACCGGCCTGCAAGGCAGTAGAGGTCAAGGTCAAGGCGGCAATACTGATAACCTCGCCTATACCGCCAGCTGTCATACCAAGGGTCAGCCAAGGGGTCTTGCCATACTCTTTTGAGAGTGTTACGACGAGACCGACAGAGATAAGCGGCAGGAGCACGATAAAGATCTTTCCAAGGTCAAAATAGAGTGTAAAGCTGATAGAAAACAGGTATAACAGCAAGAGGTAGATCAAGATACGCTTCATCAAGGTGCTGTTGGTGCGCAGTACTTTTTTAAGATCTACCTCGGTACCGGCGATAAACATCAGGTAGAGAAAACCTACCTCGGCAACAAGCTCAAACAGGTAGTGATGATGTAAAAAACCGGCATAAGCGAAGATAGCCCCCAAAATGATCTCAATCGGAGTGGTCGGCATCTTAATAAGCTTCGCGATAAAAGGCGAAAAGATAACAATTAAAGAGAGGGTTATAAGCAGTACTACATCATCAAACATAGGGATGATTATAGCAGGATATGCAGTTATCACACTTATGATAAAATATTTTAATGTAAAAAGATACAAAGGTGTGGGAATGGACTTTAAAAAAAGAGCATTATTAGTATGGACAACAGTATTTATGGTCGGTTTGACAGCTTGTTCAAGTGGACCGGCCCCGGATGAGATCGATGCTGATGAAGATCTGAAATGTACAAAAAACGGTGCTCCTGCACCGGAGTGGGTCTGTAAAAATGTCATTGGCGATGAGATGCAGACGGCAGTGGGCTCCGGTGATCACAGTCGTATCGGCGATAACTTTATGCTCAAAGAGGCGACGGCCAATGGTCAAAAAGCGATGCAAAAAGTTGTACAAGATTACATCACAGATCGCTTGGCTAGTTTTTCAAGAGAGATAGGCGGCAAGGTTGCAACATTGACAGACAGTGTCACTGAAGGGATTGCTGAAGATGTGAGCAGTACCAAGATGGATGACTATAAACAGATAAGGTTATGGCACAACCCTACGGACAGCTCTATAGAGGTCTTAATGGCGATACAAAACAAAAACATCAACAAAGATGTTCATCAAAAACTGCTGCTTGTGTTGAAAAAAGATGATGCTGTCTATAAAGAGTATGAAGATAATGACGGCGAAGATATTTTAGACGATCTTCTGCCATTAGACTAGAATTTTATGTTTAGACTATTTTGATTGTTATTGAGTTTTTTTAACTTTATCGACTTACCTAAGCTTTGGTTGCAATATCAAAACCAAGCTCTTTAAGCATCTCAAGATCACTCGATTTATCTCGCCCCTGCGTCGTAAGATAGTTCCCGATAACGATAGAGTTGGCCCCTGCCTCAAAGATCTCGTTTTGACGATGGCCGAACTGAAGCTCACGGCCGCCGGCGACCATAATGCGATCTGCATCACTGATGATCTCTCTGGCCAGTCTGATCAGCTCTAGTGCCTCGTCCGTTGTGATAGGGTTTGGTTTTAGGGGAAGAGCCGGATTGTGATGGTAGAAGTTGAGCGGTACAGAGACAGGGTTCAGACTTTTAAGCGACTTCAGCATCGATATGCGCTCCTCTTGTGTCTCGCCCATCCCGAAGATACCGCCGGTAATGAGTTTAAGCCCCGCTTTGTTAACGTTTGCACAGGTCTCGTAGCGCTCTTGCCAAGGGTGCGTTGTACAGACCTCAGGGTAGAAGGATTCGGCAGTCTCAAGGTTGTGGTTATAGGCCTTCACTCCTGCCTCTTTCAGTGTCAGAAGCTGCTCGACACTGGCCGTGCCGTTACAGGCGATCAGACGAAGGTCCGGCACTGCGGTACTTACTGCACGGGCCACTTCACAGACGAATTTTAGGACCTTGTCATCAATGCCTTTGTTCGCTGTGACTAAACAGAAGCCCAGTGCACCGGAAGCTCTGGCTGTTTTTGCCTCTTCGACGATAGTGTCGATGGGCTTTTGGATGTAGCGTTCGATGTCCGCCTTGTATTTGACACTCTGAGAACAGAACTTGCAGTCCTCGTTACAGGTACCGCTGTTGATGTTGGAGATGGCACATAAAAAGATCTCTTTAGCCATTAGGTCGTCCTTTCAAACGAGAAGTGCTGCTCATGGAACTTTTTTGTTTTAAGTTTACGTGCATAGTAGGTGACATTGAAGTGGGTGTCAGTCACCTCCAGCATCGCACATTCACTGACAGGTTTGTTGCGTGCGCAGGCCTCACCCGGGTTAAGGAACAGGGTACCGTTAGTGAATTCACAGTCAAACATATGGGTGTGACCGAAAAGAACGACTTCACTGTCCGGTGACAGGAAAAACGGTAAGTGCATCAGCTTGAACTTTGTTTTGGCCAGTTTAAAGTAGTGCGGCTCCTGAACAAGGTTGTACCTGTTATGGAACTCATGAAGGTGGGCGTCATTGTTGCCGTAAACCGCAATATAGCGCAGACCGCTGTTCACCAGCTGATCAAGCATCGCAGGCCTGACGATATCGCCGGCATGGACAAGGAACTCTGCCCCGTTCTTGACAAGGTGATCGACCACTTTTTGGGATCGTTTCTCTTTTTTATGCGTGTCGGAGAGGATACCTATCTTCATCTAAAGATCCTACTTTTCCTCTTCTGCGGGTGTGCGGTCTTTACATCTGACACACTCATAGACCTCTTTATTACGGTAGGTACGTCGTGCCAGTGCCCCACCGCAACCCTCAAGCTGGCACTTCTTCTCAGAAGGTTCGAATTTGGAGATAAATTTACAAGTCGGGTAGTCTTCACATCCCCAGAACGGTCCGCGGCGTGAGTTGCGATAGACCAGTTTCTTTCCACAATCAGGACAAGGAACCTTTGACTCTTTTGCTTCGATATCCATGGACTTGGTGTTTTTACACTCCGGATAGTTGCTGCAGGCGAGGAACTTACCGTTACGACCGTTTTTAATGACCATGTCGCCGCCGCATTTGTCACACTTTTCGTCTGTTGTCTCGACTTTAGGCGCTTCGCCCTCTTCGCCCTCTTCAGTGACCTGTTCGGTGTATTTACACTTAGGAAAACCGCTGCACGCGATAAAGTTGCCGTAACGTCCCGAACGAAGCAGGAGCTCTGAACCACATTGGGGACAGTTGCGACCCAGTGGTTTGGCAAGTTTAAGGGAGACGATCTTCTCTTTACCCTCTTTGACACGTTCGATGAACGGGAAGTAGAACTCATTTAGAACACTCTGCCAGTCTTTGCCCTCTTCAGCGATCTTATCCAAGACCTCTTCCATGTTGGCTGTAAAGTTGGCATCAACGATGTCGTTAAAATGTTTTTCCAACATCTCGATCACGGTAAATGCAACCTCTGTAGGTGCGATCTGACGTTTTTCGACAGTGATGTAGTTACGTGCCTGAAGTGTAGAGATGGTCGGTGCATAGGTCGATGGACGACCGATGCCTTCAGACTCTAACTGCTTGATCAGGCTTGCCTCCGAGAAACGCGACGGCGGCTCGGTGAAGTGCTGCGTCGGTTTGATGTCGGTGATGCCAATATCTTGACCTTTTTCAAGTGTCGGTAGAAGCTTATCTTTGTCATCACTGCCGACAACCTTGTAAAAACCGTCAAAGATCAGTTTGCGGCCGCTTGCTCTGTACTCGGCGCTCTCACTCTTAAAGATGATCGACTGCTGCTCAAAGATGGCATCATTCATCTGACAGGCCAGAAAACGGTTGTAGATAAGTGTGTAGAGTTTAAGCTCATCTGCTTTCAAAAAGGCTGCTGCGACTTTTGGCGTGAAAGAGAGCATGGTAGGACGGATAGCCTCGTGCGCTTCCTGCGCCCCTTTTGACTTTTTGTTATAATTTTTCGGTGCTTTTGGAAGGTACTGCTCGCCGTAAGTAGTTTTAATGGTCTCGCGGGCTGCTTCAACGGCTTCAGCTGCCATGTTCAGTGAATCGGTACGCATATAGGTAATAACACCTGATGTGCCGTCCGGTGTTTTAACACCTTCATAGAGTGACTGTGCCAGCATCATTGTCTTTTTAGGTGACATAGAGAGTTTGCTAGAGGCTGTCTGCTGGAGTGTTGATGTCATAAACGGCGGCGGTGTTGAACTTTTACGCTGTTTCGTCTCAATAGAAGCAACACTAAACTTCTCGCCCTTGATAACGGCTGTCATCTTTTTGGCTTTTTCACCGTTCTCAATAGAGAGCTTGGAGAGCTTTTCACCTTTAAAATTAATCAGGTTTGCATCGATGTTTGGTGCAAACACTGTATCGATAGTCCAGTACTCCACCGGGATAAAGGCTTTGATCTCGCGTTCGCGGTCGATCACGATCTTCAGTGTCGATGACTGGACACGACCGGCTGAAAGTCCTTTTTGGATCTTGGATGCGAGCAGTGGTGAAAGTTTGTACCCAACGATACGGTCAAGCAGACGGCGTGTCTGTTGCGCGTTTACCTGGTCCATATCGATCTTGCGTGGGTTGTCAAGCGCAGCGTTTATAGCTGTTTTAGTGATCTCATGAAAGACGATACGTGGAAGATCTTCGGGGACCAGTTTAGTAACTTTGGCAATAGCGTGACCGACATGCCAGCCGATAGCCTCTCCCTCGCGATCCTCATCGGTCGCGATAAAGACAGTGTCCGCTTTTTTGGCCAGCTCTTTGATCTGCTTGACAATCGCAGCATTCTCTTTGGCAACACTGTACTCAGGTGTCAGCTCTCTGTTCTCTTCATCGATCTTGATACCGAAACGGCTCTTTGGAAGGTCGCGGATATGGCCTTTTGAGGCGATGACTTCGTACTCTTTGCCTAAAAAGTTCTTGATCGTTTTTGCTTTGGCAGGTGACTCGACGATGATCAGTTTCAAATAGTTTTCCTCGTTAGGACAGACGTTCCGACGGATTTACACCACTGTCGAAAACGTTTTCCTATATATAGTATAGAAATAAAAAGTTTGGAAGTGTATCAAAAAAAATATTAACGTTTTTAAAAAAGAGACAAATCCTTACATATTTTAAGTTAGGTTAAAAGCTGCAGCCTCTATATCCATAGGTCTCCAGAACCTGCTCCAGCGTATCAACAACAAAAGTCGCATCGTCAAGTGTCATCAGGTGGTGACATGGCAGTAAAAGCTGTGCTTTAAACACCTCTTCGGCACCAAAGAGTGAAAGTGCTTCGTCTTTAAAGGCCACAATATTGAGCGTGCAGACTGTGTTGACGAAGTGCACTGAAAAGGGCAATAGGTGCGGTTGTATATACTGTTACGGAGCTTAATCCAGACCTTGCTGCTTCAGGGAGCAGGTGCTCTTCAATTACAAACATGCGTTTTCATTCTTTCGCTTTGCGTAGGAATTTATACTCAGCTCTATAAACGGGCAATCGCCGTCGAAGAGATGCTGAGAGTTGATTTATTTACTTCTCTTTGCTATAATTCCGGCACTTACAAGCGCTCAGTACTGTTCGCAGTCTTGAACGCTTCCCTTTAGACCTGTGCAATGGTCGTTTGGAACAATGAGTCAGGGTGGGAACACAGCAGCTCACTCCAAACAATTATGTGCCGCAGGTATCTGGAGGGGAGTACTTAATTAAACTTCTCAACTTCTTTTCCCTTATAACTTTTATCGAATACATTAACTAACCTGCGGCCAGCCATATTGGTACTTCGTACATCAATATGTTGAGTCGGCTAAAAAAGCCAAGCAGTTGGCTTTTTATTAACGCCTTTGTCGGTATCTGGAGGGGAGTACTTTTATACTCTCTTTTTTATTCTATTTTCGTTGTTACGATCGTCACGTACATAAGTACGCTTCCTCTCTAGACGCCTTGATATAATATAAAATAGAGCATAAAAGAGTATGATCCCTCTCACAACTTTTTCGAAAAGCAACTACAAACTTTAATCTTTAACCACTAAAACAAAATACTAGAGTCATTTTTATACTATCACTCTTTCAAGAAGATCAAAAGTATTCTACAGTATTATAGAGGGATAAAAAATATTAAAAAGGGTGTGTTATGAGACGGATAATGATGGGGTTTATTGCTGCTAGTCTGCTTCTTCTTTTAGGGTGCAGCAGTGGTGGTGGTAGTGAAAGTTTGAAAACGGCAGCCTACAATAGTGTCTATGGTGTTAATGCTCTTAGTGCAGGTGAAAACATCTCGTTATATACCGGTGATCAGGTGATTGAGACGGTGTTGCCATACGATCAAAATGCATCCATTATCGAGAAGGCTGTCGGCAGTGATCTTGTTGCTGCTTACAAGGTGACTGGCGGCAGTGAAGTCGGTCATACAGTTTTGCAAAGCGGCAAGACCTATTTTTATGCGGCTACGGACTGTACTGACATAGGAGCAGTAACACAATATGCTTTGGCACATACAGTAGAGACCGACACCCAGATCAACATTGTCAATACGTCAAGTGATCCTTTTTCGACAACCGACATCAACATCAGCGTGGATGGAGTGCAGGTAAACAATGTTGATATTACTGAATGTACTGTTTCACCGGTGGCACTTCCAAGTGCACAAGATCAAAATATCTCTGTCCGTTTTTCAGGCGGGTCATTCAGTGTATGGAAAGTACTGCCACCAGATGCGAATGTATCGGTAGATATTGTCATCTATCCAACACTATCACAGACAGCGGCCATTATCCCCCTTCCACGCTTGACGCTGGATGCTCTTTAAGGTGTAAGCGTTGACGGGCATACCGGTCTGTCAAGCACACCACTCTTTCACATCAGTAAAAACATAATCGTTACTTAAGCGATAACTTTACCTTCTTTATGTTGCTGACTTATTAATAATTTTTATATTACGCTGTTTTATAGTTATGTAATCAAGGTTACAGACAGCAGTTCGGTTTTTGGACTATACTGCTTATAAGACTTGAAAAAAACCTCAAAGGATCGAAGATGAAAAAGATGAGTTTATTGGCACTTTTAGTAGGTGCGGCGTTATTTACAGGTTTAGGTGCGACTTCTGCATTGGCAGACAGCAAGTGCGGTGCGGGGAAGTGTGGCGGTGAAGTCAAAAAACCTCAACAAAGCAGATGCGGTGCACAGCAAGATGGAAAATGCGGTGACGGAAGAGCGATGAAACCCGGTAAGTGCGGTAGTGAAAAAAGCACCAAATGCGGTGACGGAAAAATGATGACACCGGGCAAATGCGGAAGCGAAGAGAGAGCACCGATGCAGGGTAAATGCGGTAGGTAGCTGGCTTGTTTTGCCGAGGCTGTTTCAGTCTTGGCATTAGCGTAGTTATAACTGCGCTAACCGAAAGGTTAGTATAAAGGAGTATGTCATGCAATGCCAATTTACAAAACTCTGCGAATACATTGAACCTGTGTTGGAGAAACTTCAAAGTGTCTCTCTTCTCTTTTTACGTCTGATCTTGGCGTATGGGTTTTATGAACCGGCCAAAAACAAGTGGGAAGACATTAGCTCTGTTGCTGAATGGTTCGGCTCTATGGGGATCCCACTGCCGACACTAAACGCCTATATGGCAGCTTCTACCGAGGCGTTAGGTGTATTGCTACTTACATTGGGGTTGGCGACACGGCTTATATCTATACCGCTTATCATTGTAATGATCGTTGCAATTGTGACGGTGCACTTAGGCAATGGTTTCAGTTCAGGGGACAACGGCTTTGAGATACCGCTCTATTATATGTTGATGCTGCTTGTTCTGGTGGCACATGGAGCAGGTAAGTTCTCGGTAGACAACTTTTTGTACAAAGACAAATAGTGAAGTCAAAGGGCTTCACTATGATATATCTATCTAATTCTCTCTATTAATTTGTGAAATCTGTGTAATTCGTGGACGTTCTCTCTTACTAAGTGTTAATCTTCTCTATGCTTTGAGATCCCGCAAGCCTGGTTAGGTGTTGGCGGGTTCTCTTCCAGATATGTTAAGTCTTCCAGTGTCTGTTTCAGAACCTTCTGCTGTTGTAAAATAGGCAGCATCAAGTTGTCTTTTTCGGTCAGGTTGATTGAGAAGTCCATGAGTATGGTCTCAACCTCTTTGTCGAGGTCTGTCAGGGCGTTGTTAATATGTTCAATTGGTTTCATAAGCGAAGTTTAGCAATATAAATATATAGAAGGGTTTAGAGGTGTTGATTAGACTGCTTTAGACGGCGTCCAATTTTTAATCTCAATACCAGTTAGAGATTTTAATTTGAAACTTCTACGGTGTTCAGGTGTATAGCCATACTCTAAGATAGCATCAACATGTACTTTTGTCCCATACCCTTTATGCTTTTCAAAGCCGTACTCAGGGTACTGTTTGGAAAACCCTATCATCTCCCTGTCATGGGTCACCTTTGCCAAGATAGAGGCGGCACTCACTTCGGCGACTTTCGCATCGGCTTTGATCATGGTCTCGAGGTTTTCAACGCCAAACGTCGTGTTCCCGTCGAAGAGGTAGTTGCCGCAGGGCACTTTTTCCTGGATCTCTTGCAGTGCGATGCTCATACATTCAGAGATCCCCAACTCGTCAACACTGTGAGCAGGGAACGAGACGATGTGGTAGGTCGCGTTTTCGATGATCTGCGGGTAGAGCAGTTCACGCTTTTTTTCACTGACTTTTTTAGAGTCCATAAGCCCTTCGACAGCGTTGTTGAGGATGACTCCCGCTACGACCAATGAACCGGCGATCGGTCCTCTTCCTGCCTCATCGATGCCGCAAAGTGCCATATCTATCCTTTTTTGTTGTGTGATCTTATCTAAAACTTCCATGAGAAGTAGGTGTACAAAAAGCCTGTAATATCAATATCTCTGTAATGAAAAGAGGGGACGTACATAAAATTGATGCTGGCATCTCCATAATAGAAGTTGAGTGCCGGTGCGATGCCGCCGGTCAAGCCGTACTCACCCCCGTTGCGATCGAGATCGTTATCGTCATAGATCTTTTTCCATCCGACGAAGCCCGACAGCCCGATAGCACTCTGCAGGGCACCCATGTCAAAACGCATATAGTGTCCCAGGCCAAGGGTGAATTGGGGGTTCTGAAAAGAGTCGTTGAGTACAAGGGCATTCATGCCGAAGTAGATATCTCTCTCCTCTTGGTAGAAGTTGTATTCATACCCCAGCCCGTAGTTGAATGCGTTATAGGTCTCGCCAAAGCGGTCATACTTGTGTTCATGAATACTGAAACCCGAAAGCAGCAGACGCTGTTCGTCTGCAAAAAGTAAAAATGGAAGAAGTAAAAAAAGGAATTTATTCATAGGGAGACTATAACACTTTTTATGCAGATAGTCTTGAAAGAGAGGACTACTCGTCTTCGATGTTTTTGTCAAGAGAGCTTAAAAAAGTCTCAAGATCGTAACGGCTGCGGTACTCCGGCGTCATAATATGGATAAGGATATCACCCAGGTCCGCTGCGACCCATTCGCCGCTTTCGTCAGTACCTAGAAACGTCTCTTCCGGTTTAAGACCACGCTTAAGATGGTCAAGAAGAGCTTCTGTATGGCGTGCACCGATTGATGTCGCGATGATGACATAATCAACGAAATAGTCGCGGTCGCGAAGGTCAAAGACCTCAATAGCTTCAGCTTTGTTAGTGTCCAGTACGTTGGTGATTTTGTTAATGCGATCTTGCATGGTTTTCCTCATAATATGTTTTAATCGATTCGGCAACCTTTTTTGGAAGGTGCTCATCTTCTATCTGTTCTCTCAACTCGCTTGAACTGACAGGCTGTTCAACAGCCAGTTGAATATAGTCGTCTGAGATCTCGATCTTGTCGCGTGTCGCAACAACCCAGGTGACCAGGGCATTGAGTTCATCATACCGATGCCACTGCTTCAAAGAAGCAAGGTTGTCGGCACCGATGATAAAATAGATCTTCTCGTATTCGGCTGCAAACTGCTCTACGGTCTCAATGCTCCTGACCGCTCTGTTGCGGCTGACTTCAATGTCACTGACCTCGACATCTTTGTCGTCATTGAAGATCTCTTGAAGCCATCTGAACCGGAGCTTTGCCGGAGCATGCGTTCCACTTTTAAAGGGGTTCACAAAAGCAGGTACAACGACCACTTTGTCGATCTCAAGCGTTTTTAATGCAGCATGAACAACGTGTATATGACCGAGATGCGGTGGGTCAAAAGAGCCACCATACAGTGCTATATTCATTGTTGAAACCTCTATTTATCGAAATTATAGCTGAATTTCGTTAGAATCCACACAATACTAATCTAATTTTATGGCGTCAATAATGAGGCGTACATAGTAAATCAGGACAAAACATGGCAGTAAAGATCGCGATCAATGGACTAGGACGTATCGGTAGATGTGTAGTACGTATCATTGCCGACAGAGATGATATTGAGCTGGTAGCGGTGAATGCAAGCGGTACACCCGAAATGATCGAATATAACGTGAAATACGACTCTGTACACGGTACACGCAGAGACACAAAGGTAGAAGACGGGTACCTATGTATCGGTAAAGACAAGGCGAAGATCCTTGCTGAACGCGACCCGGCGAAACTGAACTTTGCTGACTTTGGAGCGGAGATCGTACTAGAGTGTACCGGCGCGTTTTTAACACAAGAGAGCGTACAGCCTTACCTCGACAACGGTATTAAGAAGGTGCTCTTCTCTGCGCCGGCAAAAGATGACACAGCTACCTTCGTTATCGGTGCCAATGAAGATGAGTACGCAGGTCAGACAGTTGTCTCTAATGCAAGCTGTACCACCAATGGTCTTGCACCGGTTGCCAAGGTTCTAGATGATGCTTTTGGCATCAAAAACGGTCTAATGACAACGATCCACAGCTATACATCATCACAGCCAATCCTTGACGGTAAACACAAGAAAGATCCACGTAAAGGCCGTTCCGGTGCTACGAACCTGGTACCGACTACTACAGGAGCGGCAAAAGCGATCGCTAAAGTGCTTCCAAACCTGGCGGGCAGACTTAACGGTCAAGCGATCCGTGTACCGACTCCGGATGTCTCTATGGTTGACCTGACGGTGACATTGAACAAAGAGGTCACACTTGACGATGTCAAAGCAGCATTTAAAACAGCAAGCCAAGGTTCTCACAAAGGAGTTCTTGGTGTAGACGAAGAGTACCGTGTCTCTCAAGACTTCGTAGGTGAAGAGCTGAGCACGGTTGTTGCTATGGACACGATCCAGGTTATTGATGACAACCTTGTCAAGGTACTTTCGTGGTACGACAACGAGTGGGGTTACTCATGTCGCCTGGTCGACATGGCGATCCACATTAGCAAATAAGGGACAGTATGCAGCTTCTAAACATCAAAGACCTAGAACTTAACCGCAAAAAAGTATTTATCCGTTGTGACTTTAATGTTCCGATGGACGAGTTTGGCAACATCACTGATGACCGTCGTATCCGCTCAGCCGTAGCGACGATCAACTACTGTCTTGACCAGGACTGTGCTGTTATCCTGGCGTCACACATGGGCCGTCCAAAAGGTGAGGTCGATAAAAAGTATTCACTGGAACCTGTGCAGCTGCGTCTTCAACAGCTTCTTAAACGTCATGTTGAACTGACTAAAGATGTTGTAGGTGAAGATGCTGCTAAAAAAGCGGCGGAACTTCCGCTGCATGAAGTCCTTCTTCTTGAAAACCTCCGTTTTGAAAAAGGCGAGACAAAAAATGATGAGACGTTCTCTAAAGCCTTGGCCGACATGGCAGACTTCTATATTAATGACGCTTTTGGTGTGAGCCATAGAGCACATGCTTCTGTTGAAGGAATTACCAACTTCTTTGACGATGAGCATAAAGCAGCGGGTTTCCTGCTCCAAAAAGAGATCAGGTTCTTCGGTACCTTGATGAAACGTCCGACACGCCCGTTTGCAGCGATCGTCGGCGGTTCAAAAGTGTCTGGAAAACTGGAAGCGCTTATCAACCTTCTGCCTAGAGTTGACAAAGTCATCATCGGCGGCGGTATGGCATTTACGTTCTTGAAACAGATGGGGTATGACATCGGCAACTCATTGGTAGAAGATGACCTTTTAGACGAGGCGCAGCACATCATGGATGAAGCACGCCGTCTGGGTGTCAAGTTCTATCTGCCTGTTGACGTTGTTGCAGCTCAGACATTTTCTGCAGAGTCCGTCAGTAAAGTAACGTCGGCTCAGGAGATCCCTTCGGGTTGGATGGGTCTGGACATCGGTCCTGCGACAGTACGTCTGTACCGCGAAGTGCTTGGTGATGTGCAGACGGTGTTATGGAATGGCCCTATGGGCGTTTATGAGATGGAACGTTTTTCACGTGGTTCAAACAAGATCGCACACTTTGTAGCTGATTCGTACGCAACAACGGTTGTAGGCGGCGGCGATACTGCCGACCTTGTACAGCGTGTCGGTGTTGATGAAGAGATGACCTTTATCTCGACAGGCGGTGGAGCTTCGCTTGAACTTCTTGAAGGCAAGACGCTTCCGGGTGTCAAGTCTCTTATTGTTGAGGACGATCACTAGTGCTTATTGCTGCTAACTTTAAGACCAATAAGACGCGCGCTCAAACAGTAGAGTATTATAGAGCGGTTTCCGGTTACATCACTGAAAACGGTATCTCTTCAGAGGCCATGATCTTTCCTCCGGCAACGGCACTAGAGAGCTTTGAAGGCAGTATCAGTGTCGGTACGCAAAATGCGTATGCGGTCGAAAACGGTGCCTTTACAGGCGAGATCGGCCTTGAGCAGTTAGATGAGTTTGGCATAAAGACCATTCTTATCGGTCACTCGGAACGCCGTCACATCTTAGGCGAGTCGCAAGAAGAGCTAGTCGTAAAGTTTAACTACTTTAAAGAGCAGGGTTTCACCATCGTCTACTGTATCGGCGAGCCTTTAGAGGTGCGCGAAGAGGGCAGTGAAGCGTTGATGGACTACCTTGATGATCAGCTTGAGGGAATTGACCTTGACTATGAAAACCTTATCATCGCGTATGAGCCTGTATGGGCTATCGGTACCGGTCTGACACCAAGTGCAGATGAGGTGGAGCTGATCCACACCGCGCTGCGTCAAAAGATCGAATCACCGATCCTCTACGGCGGCAGTGTCAAAACGGCTAACGCTGAAGAGCTGTTGGCGCTTGACAATGTTGACGGTGCTCTGATCGGCAGCGGTGCCCTTAATGTAGAGGATTACTGCACTATTCTCTCGATCGCGGAGAGTTTACACTAGTCGGCACTCTTTCCAATACCGGGCATGGCATTGATCTTATCCACATGTGACGGCGCTTTTGTCTTATTGGCGTCGCGTTTCTCTCTGTTCTCAAGATAGAGGCCGGCCTTATCAACATAGTACTGTAAACCAGTAGAGTTGATGTCATCACTGTTTGCCATATTGTCTTCAGATACCGTTTCGAGGCTATCTTTTTTTGGCGTTGTTCTGTTTCCTTCGGTCAAAGGCTCCCACTCATTTTTTAGCCACGTATTGGTGCTTTTTTGCATATAACGATACTCTTCATGCTCATTATCGGCTGTCGCTGAGGGTGATATGCTGCTGAGTGCCTTGTTTTGTGAAGGTGCAACTTTTTTGCTTTTGGATCCAGTTGCTTCTCTACTGTTTTTATCAGCGTCAATCAGCTCTTGCAGTGTGTGCCCACTGCACCCCTGAAGCAGGCTTATAGTAATAATCGGTCCAATATAAAATATAGCTCTTTTGATGGTACGCAAGATTAATGCCTTTGTGATAATTGAACACTCTGAGAACAGTGGATTTGTTCAGAGGATTCAATAGTTAAGTTTTAGAAGTATATCGATATCTATTAAAAAAAAAGTAGTTATATAAACACTCAAGTGATTAAAATTTATACAACACATTAAAAGTATTGAAGTGGATTTGAATTATACTACTGCTGAAAATTATTATAAGGAAGATAAATGAAATTGGTAAAAATGAGTTTATTGGCGGCAACGCTGATCGCGTCAAGTGCTTTTGCAATTGACAATGTTAAAGTGTCGGGTGATACGAAACTGTTTTATGGTACTGATGATGCAGAGAATATAGTTGGAGTTGAAGATAAAGGAGCTCTTTTTGCTCAAGGTTCTTCATATGGTGAAGCATCGTTAAGTCTTGGCGTTACTGCTGACCTTACCGAAGGTGTAAGCGGCGGTGTGACCCTTTACGCTATCAGTACTTTGGGTCTTGAAAACAACCTGGTCAGTGGTACATGGACAGGCGGTCTTCATGACAACTTCTGGTTTGGTGAAGCGTGGCTTGCAGGTACTGTAGGCAAAACAACAGGTAAGATCGGACGTATGGAGCTGGACACACCGATGGTGTTTACTGAGACATGGTCAGTTGTTCCAAACACGTTTGAAGCAGCCGTTATTATCAACCAGGACATCCCTGATACAACATTGGTCGGTGCTTATGTCGGTCAAAGCAATGATGGCGTTATGGGTGGTGGCATTACTGATATCACTGTAGGCGGTACTACTGATGCACGCAGCGACGTCTTTAGTTCATTCTACCAGGGTGCTTATGCAGCCGGTGCAGTGAATAACTCTTGGGAGCCATTGACGGTTCAAGCTTGGTATTACCAGGCACAACACCTTCTAAGTGCTTACTGGGTGCAAGCTGATCTAAATATTATTGGTTTGGATTTTGGCCTCCAATACACGGGTACTACTGAAACGGCAGCATTATCTGACGAGTCAAACAGTGCATTTGCAGTAAAAGTCGGCTATGGGATGAAAGATACGTTTGCCGTATCTGCTGCATTCTCACAGACAGGTGATAAAGTGACAGCAACAGCTGTCGGTGCTAACCTGGCAGGTTCTGGTCAGTCTAAACTTTATACTGAAGCATGGTGGAACTATGGTTATATTTCACAAACAGATACAACTGCAATTAACGTGACTGCAACAACGCCTGAAGAGTTGACTTGGGCTCAATTGGGTCTTTATTTGACACAATCAACAGGTAAAGATGGGTTTGCTCTAGGAACAGACCTTGAAATGACAGAGGTGACTCTAGAAGCGGCAAAATCTTTTGGTCCTCTTGATGTAGGTTTATATTACATTCTGACTGACGCTACAGATCAAAACATTAAAGTAGGTGATATAGAAGGTTCAGCTTACAATACAGTTCAAGCATACCTCACTTACAACTTCTAATCCTTTAGAAGCCTGACTTTCCGCCTTCGGGCGGAACCTCTTTATTACGGTTTACGTATAAAGTGCTAAGTGTATAAATAATCCATTACTTTTAAACAAGTATTACAATTGACATTTCATTAAACTTCCGTCATATTTAGTATCACCACCTAGCACTTTATACGTAAACTTTCTATCTTCACCTTAGTGTCTTTTTATAATCGCTTCAATCAGATGAATCCGACAGACTCTTAATTACGCAGATGTTTCTGAAAATCATTGACAGTTAACGGTTTGGATGCGATATAGCCTTGGTAATAGAGAGATGGATGGATCTCTTTGAGCAAGCTTCTTTGCGCTTCTTCTTCTATCCCTTCGGCAATGATCTGATAGTCAAACTGTTCAGCGGTGTGGATGATGGCACGGATCAGTTTTTCATCCTCAGGATCTGTCAATATATCTTTGACAAAAGATTTGTCGATCTTAAGTGCAGAGAACGGAAGCATCTTGAGGTATGAGAGTGAGGAGTATCCGGTGCCGAAGTCATCGATAATAAAGTCGATGCCCGTCGTGTTGAGTCTGTCGATGACCTCTTTTGCCTTGTCAAAGTTGGTGATGAGGGCAGTTTCCGTGATCTCCAGTTTTATAAGTTTATGCTCTATATTGTACTGCTCTATGGTCTCCAGGAGGAAGTTACAGAACTCTTTGTCCAGGAGCTGTCTGGCACTGATATTGATCGTGACATAATCGAGTGTGAAACAGCCTTCATCCTGCCAGGTCCGGATATGTTTACAGGTCTGCTCTATGACCCAGTATCCGATCTCATTGATAAGTGACGACTCTTCGGCAACCTTGATAAGATCAGCAGTTGATATAAACTCGCCTTTATGTTCCCAGCGCAAAAGTGTCTCTGCCGCAACGGTCTTGTTGTCGCTAATGGACAAGATAGGCTGGAAGTGAAGAGAGAACTCATTGCGCTCTACCGCATGCCGAAGGTTTTTCTTCATCTCGATGTAGCTCTGCATCTCCTGGTCCATCTCATGGTCATAGAAACTGGTACGTTTGCGTCCTTCGGCTTTTGACTGGTACATCGCCATATCGGCGCGGCGGAGGATCTCATCACTCTCTGAGAGGTCAGCGTCAAAAAGGGTGACACCGATACTGGTCGAACTAAAGAGCAGCTGCCCCTCTACGGGAAAGGCCTCGCTCATGATCTGGTGGATCTTTTGAGAGACATCGTAGGCATGGTGGATCGCTTTTTCTTCATTTTCTGAGAGATGCGGCAGCAAGATGACGAACTCGTCTCCGCCGAGACGGCTCAGTGTGTCACTTTTACGAAGTGTCTGTTTCAGGCGGTGAGCCGTCTCGATGAGGATCAGGTCGCCGATGTTGTGCCCAAGTGAATCATTGATCTGTTTAAAGTGGTCCAGGTCTAAAAAGAGAAGGGCTGAGTAGCCATGGTAACGCTCTTGCTCGATAAGGAGCCGTTCCATGCGCTCTTTGAGCAGTTTTCTGTTAGGCAGCCCGGTCAGATGGTCGTGCAGAGAGAGGAACTCTGCCTCTTTACGGGCGGCATGCTCCAGCGTTTTGTCTTCCATCATACAAAGACCGCCATGCACTTTGCCGTTTATATCAAGAAGAGGGGTTAACTGGACCTTGACAGAGAGATCGAGCTCTGCCACCTTGGTATGGTAGGGGCCCTCATACTCTGCCTGCTTGCCCTCTAAAACAGATTTGCGCATTGCATCGAGAGGCCGAGTGTCCGGGATCTGATTGAGGTTCAAGCCGATAAGCTGCTCTCTTGATGCCTGCATGATCTTTTCTAGCTCTATATTACAGTCAAGTATGGTCAGGTCGTTGTTGTAATAAAAGATCCCGACAGGTGCCTGCTCAAACATCATACTGAGCCTTTTTTCATTGGCTACCAACTTCTCTTTCGTCGCAGCGTAGAGTTCAAGAGTATGATAGGTCTCAATCAAAGTGTCATGGAGCTTGCGCGCCGCACTGCTGACCATAGGCAGATATAAGATCGACATCAATGCCGAGACCGTATAGATAGTCGTATCAAACTGCCATAAAGAGTAGAGCAGCGGCAGTAAAAGCCCGTAAAGATAGATATGTGACAACCGAAGGTCGGCTGCCAGTGTCGTAATGGCACCCGAAGCCATACCGAGAATGACAAAGGCGATAAAGAAGTTGGTCTGCAGGTCTGTTTCGCTGAAAAAGAGAAGGGGAACGGCAGCCCAAAGCAGGGCGGAGACGAGAACGCCGATCGTAAAATGTCTGTACCACAACGCATATTCGTTACGACGCGAACGCCTGAAGTAGATCACTGTATCAACAATACGGTACAGGGTGACCGAGGCAATTAAAAAATACCAGCTCAAAAGTATGTTAAGATCTACAGAGGACCAGAGCGCATAGGTCAGCAGACTTGAGACAAAGAGAGCTACAAATCCGGATTTTCTAAAGTTTGCATAGAGAAGGTGCAACAATTTGTTTTTGATCACGTCACTGTATGGGGACGGCATCAGTGCAAGCAGGGATAAAACTCTTTCCATCATACAGACCTTCTTGATGTGACTCTTTTTCTAATACTAAATATAGCATTTTGTATATGATATTCTGATTTAAATAGCAATATTATTAAATGTTCTTACATGTTGTCATCCAGCAGTACATCATCTTCCCCTTCCGTCAGGGCCCAGACACTAAAGGGGATCATCTCAATGGGTACAAAAGGGTGCCGCAGTGTTGATTCATTACTCATCGTGACCACTTCGACTTTTTGGATACCGTGGGTAATGATAAAAGCTTCGATCTTTTCGATCTGTTTAAAGAGTGCTTCTTGATTACCAAACGGCATGCAGAGAACAATACGGTCTTGTGAAGGGATGTAAAAATCTATCCCTTCATCATAATAGAGAATAAACTCTTTTTTAAGCATCTCCAGAAAGACCATGTTTTCGAAGAGACGGCCGAAGTGTTTCTGCGTCGAGAGGGCGTTTTTGACCGAGGTGTCACAGAGGTAGAGTTTTTTAGCAGCACGGGGATGGTTGAATTTTTCGAGTTGATGCAGATAACCTTGGACGACTAAGGTCTCAAAGTTTTTATAAAGCATGTCTTTAGAGATCCTGCGGGTTGATTTGAGACGCTCATACAACATGTAGGCAGAGACCTTCTGCGTTATAAGGTTAGTTGCGAGCAGCATAATGTCAAAAGCAATCTCGGACAGAGTGTTTTTCAAGCTACGTTGTATATGACGGACACGCTCTTCTGAGGGCACACGGTGCATGGCGGGAAAGCCTCCGAGTTGGAAGAAGTGGTTGAGGGCACTTTCGTCGTAGCGCGGTTCAAAGGCGAGGAAGCCTTCAAAATCCAGGGGGTAAAGTTTTACGGTCGTGAGTTCAGGGTAGTCGTAGTGGTCGACACTGGCGATGATAAGCTGTTTGACCTTGGGGAGGGTGACCTCTTCTCTATAGTTGTCCAAGGCTACGGCTGTTATGTCGTTTTGGTTGCAGAAGCGGGTGAGTGTCTCATTGAGTGCATCGACCTCTATTCTGAGGTCATTGCAATCTATATACAGGTAACTGCTTTTTTTATAGCCCAAGAGGGTGTGTTTGATGAGGGCTGATTTTCCGGACTGGCTGATGCCGTTGATCTGGTAAGAGTCCTCTTCCAGAAAGTAACGTCTCTCTATATACTGAGGTGTATGCAGGTCTTGTCTGTAAAACTCTTCTAGTAGTATTTCCATCTATGTAACTTCTCTGATTTTTGATTACCTCGTCATTCCGGGCTTGACCCGGAATCCACAAGTCGATTAGTCTTTTTAAATTCTTTATTTAATGAAACTCTATCGACCTCCCTTTCTTTTTTTACTCCGGAAAAAAAAGAAACAAAAAAACCTTTCGTGACGGCTTCGAGGTCGGTGGCTACCGACTGCCTTCCTTCCACTCGCTCCCTTCCTAAAAACCCCTAACTCGCTATGCTCAGACAAAGTGGTTTTCTTAACGGAAGTCCTCTCCTTGCAGTTAGCTCTGTAGATGCCACGATAAAAGCCAAGTGGTAACGCATCTATATAAAGTGAAAGCCAACGCTTTCATCCCTATTCGAACAAACTCTCAGCAGTTAGTACTGGAGTCGTATAAATATAAAGACAATATACTGGCTGCTTTAGAGATCAAGTAGCAACGTCTCAGCAACAGCGTCTTTCTCTTTTTCCTCAAGGTTTGCTCTTTGGCAAGGCAAAGAGAAAAAGTTGAACCCATCACTATTAAAGAAGCTTGGAAACTTCAAATGTCAAAACATTGCAACGTTAACAAATTTAAAAGTAAAGCAAGCGCTTAATAGATTATGAGAAAATTAAACTACCTAATCCATGTAGCAAATTTTATCACTTCCTTATTAAAAGGAAATAAAATATAAGGAATTCCTTAAAATACCCCCTAAAGTATTGAACTATTGTCCCCATTTCGGTACAATCCCGCTCTCTACAAATAGTCAGGCTAGATCTGACGAGTTCTTTATGAGGAAAAATTATGGAAAAAATTCGTTTGAAACTAAGAGCTTACGATCATCGTGTACTCGACAGATCAGTAAGTTCAATCGTTGAAGCGGTAAAGAGAACAGGTGCGGAAATCCGTGGCCCGATCCCTTTGCCAACTAAGATTCGTAAATACACAGTTCTTAAATCTGTACACGTAAACAAAGATGCACGTGAGCAATTTGAGATCCGTATGCACGCACGTTTGATCGACATCGTATCTGCTACGCCAGAGACTGTTGATTCATTGATGAAACTAGATCTTGCACCGGAAGTGGACGTTGAAGTTCGCTCTATGGACAAGTAAGGAGCTGGATAGATGGAATATATTGTTGAAAAAATCGGTATGAGCCGTACAATTACTGTCCCTGCAGTACCTGTTACTCTTTTAAAACTAAAAGAAGTAAAAGTATGTGAAGTTAATGACGGTGTTGCGATCGTATCTTATAACGATGGTAAAAACATGAACAAAGCAGTCGAAGGTCAGCAGAAGAAATATAGTCTTTCTGCAGAATTCAACCGTTTCGCAACACTGACTGTTGCAAACACTGAAGCAGGTGATCTTGATCTTGCTCCACTGGCAGAAGCGAAAGTTGTTAAGTCATCTTTTGTTACTAAAGGTCGTGGTTTCACGGGTGTTATGAAACGTTGGAACTTCGGTGGTGGTCCAGGTTCACACGGACACCGTTTTCACCGTACTGGTGGATCTATCGGTAATGCTGAGTGGCCAGGTCGTGTACAAAAAGGTCGTAAGATGGCAGGACATCACGGTAACACATTGAATACTGTGAAGAATGAAGTTGTCTCTTATGATGCTGAAAACGGTGTTATCGTTGTTAAAGGTGCAGTTGCTGGACCAAACGGTGCATTAGGTCGTTTAAAGGTAGTTAAATAATGAGCGCAATAGTTCTTAATAATAAATTTGAAAAAGACTCTGAGCTAGCGCTTCCAGAGAGCTTTTCGGGTATCAACCCACACAACCTTTACCTATACGTTAAGTCGTATCAGGCAGGCATCCGTGCTAACACTGCATCTACTAAGACTCGTGCTGAAGTAAGCGGTGGTGGTAAAAAACCATGGGCTCAAAAGGGTCGTGGTGGTGCTCGTGCGGGTTCTACTCGTTCTCCTATATGGGTTGGCGGTGGTCAAGTCTTCGGTCCAAAATCGAACCGTAACTATGATCTTAAAGTTAATAAAAAGCAGAAGCGTGTTGCATTAGAGTTCGCTCTAAATGAACTGTCTGAGGCTGGACAACTTTTCATTGTTGATAACATTGAAGTAGCGTCTGGTAAAACTAAAGATGCAGATGCGATCTTTAAAGCACTTAACGTACGCGACGCTCTTTTTGTAAAAGAGATCATTGACGAGAAGACCTTTATGGCATTTCGCAATCTTCAGACTTGTTACCTTGTAGAAGGTAATGAGCTTAACGCTTTCCTTGCAGCAACATACCGTTCAGTAGTGATCGAAAAAGCTGTTTGGGAACAAATCGTAGGAGGGAGTAAGTAATGGCAGATATTACAGATATCAAGTCTATCTTGTATACAGAGAAAACTCTTGGTCTTCAAGAGTCTGGTGTTGTCGTAGTACAAACATCTCCTCGTGTAACAAAGACTGGTCTTAAAGAGATCTTCCGTGAGTACTTTGGTATCGTTCCAACACGTATCAACTCTCTTAATCAAGCGGGAAAAATTAAAAAATTTCGTGGTGTAACTGGTAAGCAAAACAACTTCAAGAAGTTCTATGTGACATTACCAGAAGGTGCACAGATCGAAAGTTTGGCGGTATAAGATGGCAATGAAAACATACAGACCGATAACTCCAAGTCGTCGTTTCTATACAAACATTGATAGCAGTGACATTACTGCAAAACCAAGTGTACGTTCACTATTGAAGAAACTTCCAACAACTGCTGGTCGTAACAACAATGGACGTATCACGTCTCGCCACAAACAAGCGGGTGCTAAAAAGATCTACCGTATCATCGACTTCAAACGTAACAAGTTTGACATCCCTGGTACAGTAAGCACAGTTGAGTACGATCCGTACCGTAACTGTCGTATCTGTCTTATCACTTACGCCGATGGTGAAAAACGTTACATCATTCAACCAAGCGGTTTGAGTGTTGGTGACAAAATTCAATCTTCAGATGCCGGTCTTGACATCAAGCCTGGTAACACAATGAAGTTGAAAAACATCCCGGTGGGTACGATCATCCACAATCTTGAGCTTAAGCCGGGTAAGGGTGGACAACTTGTTCGTTCTGCCGGTAACTCTGCTCAGATCATGGGTCGTGATGGTAAGTACGTCTCTGTACGTCTTCCATCATCTGAGATGCGTCTTATCCTTGGCGAGTGTCTTGCTACAATCGGTACAGTTGGAAACGAAGAGTTCTCTAACATCGTATGGGCAAAAGCAGGTCGTTCACGTCACCGTGGTATCCGTCCTCAGACTCGTGGTTCTGCGATGAACCCTATCGATCACCCGCATGGTGGTGGTGAAGGTAAAACAAACTCAGGTCGTCACCCGGTTACTCCATGGGGTAAACCGACTAAGGGTGCTAAGACTCGTCGTAAGAAATCTTCTGATAGATTGATTATTACACGTCGTAAACCAAATGCTAAAAGGGTAGGTTAATTATGGCTCGTTCAGTAAAAAAAGGTCCATTCGTAGACGATCACTTGATGAAGAAAGTTCTTAAAGCCAAAGAAGAAGGCAACAAGAAACCAATCAAAACGTGGTCACGTCGTTCAATGGTACTTCCAGAAATGATCGGTTTGACACTTAATGTTCATAACGGTCGCCAATTCATCCCTGTATATCTTACAGAGAATCACATTGGTTACAAACTAGGCGAATTCGCACCAACACGTACATTTAAGGGCCACAAGGGCTCTGTACAGAAGAAGGTTTAATCATGGCTAGAGCACTATTAAAATTTATTCGTGTTTCACCGATCAAATCTCGTCTTGTTGCACGCGAAATCCAGGGAATGAACGCTGAAGAGGCTCTTGCAGCTTTAGAGTTCACTCCAAACAAAGCGGCGAAGATCATCTATAAGGTACTTGCATCTGCAGTAGCTAACAGCGGTCTTGAAGCTGAAGACTGTGTTGTTTCATCTTGTCGTGTAGACAATGGTCCGGTACTTAAACGTTTCCGTCCACGTGCTCGTGGTATGGCGTCAGGTATCCGTAAACCGACAGCACACATCTTAGTAGAAGTAGAGGGTAAATAATTATGGGTCATAAAGTTAATCCTATTGGTCTTCGTCTAGGCATCAACCGTAACTGGGAATCTCGTTGGTATCCATCGTTTGACACAGCTGCGGAAAATCTTGGTGAAGATTACAAAATCCGTACTTTCTTGAAGAAAGAGCTTTACTATGCTGGTGTTGCTAACATCATCATCGAGCGTACTGCAAAACGCCTTCGCGTTACTATTGTAGCTGCTCGTCCAGGTATCATCATTGGTAAAAAAGGTGCTGACATCGAGAAGTTGAAGAGCAATCTTCAGAAACTTATCGGTAAAAATATCGCTGTTAATATCAAAGAAGAGAAAAAAGCAAACACTTCTGCTCAACTGGTAGCAGAAAATGTTGCAACTCAACTAGAGCGTCGTATCGCTTTCCGTCGTGCTATGAAGAAAGTTATGCAAAATGCACAACGTTCTGGCGCTAAGGGAATCAAAGTCGCTGTAGCCGGTCGTCTTGGCGGTGCTGAGATGGCACGTACTGAATGGTATCTTGAGGGACGTGTTCCTCTTCATACACTTCGTGCAAAGATCGATTACGGTTTTGCTGAAGCACAGACTCAGTACGGGATCATCGGTATTAAAGTATGGATCTTCAAAGGTGAAGTACTTGCTAAAGGTATTCCTGCAGAAGTTGAAGAAAAAACTGAGAAGCGTGAGCGTCGTCCACGTGCTCCAAGAAAGGCTGATTAATCATGTTAATGCCTAAAAGAACTAAATACCGTAAGGTAATGAAGGGACGTAACCGCGGTTACGCTCGTTCTGGTTATAAGTTAGCGTTTGGTGACATCGCGTTTAAAGCAGTAGAAGCAGGTCGTATCAACTCTCGTCAGATCGAAGCGGCTCGTATTACTGCAACGCGTCACATTAAACGTCAAGGTAAGATCTGGATCCGTGTGTTCCCGGCTAAGCCACTAACTGCCAAGCCTCTTGAAACTCGTATGGGTAAGGGTAAAGGTCCAGTTGACCAGTGGGTTATGAATATTAAGCCAGGTCGTATTATTTTTGAGATGGGTGGTGTACCTGAAGAGGTTGCTCGTGAAGCATTAACGCTTGCGATTCACAAACTTCCATTCAAATGTAAAATCATTACTGCGGAGATGAACAATGAACTATTCTGATTTAGCAGATAAAAACGTAGCTGAGCTACAGGCAATGGTCAAAGAGAAGAAAACTGAGCTTTTCACTCTTAAGATCAAACAAAAAATGATGCAATTGACTAACACTAGCGAACTTCGTGACGTTAAAAAAGATATTGCTCGTATCAACACTGCTATTACAGCAGTGAAGTAAGGAAAGCACTATGAGTCAACGTGAAATTCAAGGTGTAGTAGTAAAGATCTCTGGAGACAAAACAGCTTCTATGTTGGTTGAGCGTCGTGTTATGCACCCTCGTTACCACAAAGTTGTCAAGCGTTTTAAAAAGTATCTTATCCATGATGAGAACAACACACTTAAAGTCGGTGATCAAGTTATCGCTGTTGAGTGTCGTCCACTTTCTAAGACGAAGTCTTTCAGACTTAAAACAGTAGTAGGAGCTTAGTAATGATCCAAGGTTTTACTCGTTTAAAGGTAGCTGATAACACAGGTGCTAAAGAGATTATGTGTATCAAGGTTCTTGGCGGCTCTAAGCGTCGTTATGCATCTGTCGGTGACGTGATCGTAGCTTCTGTAAAGAAAGCGATTCCAACAGGAAAAGTTAAAAAAGGTCAAGTAATCAAGGCCGTTGTTGTACGTACTAAAAAAGAGGTACAACGTGAGAATGGTTCACTGATCCGTTTTGACGACAACGCTGCTGTTATTCTTGACACTAAAAAAGAGCCAATCGGTACGCGTATTTTTGGACCTGTAGCACGTGAAGTACGTTATTCAGGTTTCATGAAGATCGTATCTCTTGCTCCGGAGGTTGTTTAATTATGGCAAAGTTTAGTTTCAAAAAGGGCGATACAGTAGAGATCCTTGCTGGTGACGACAAAGGCACTAAAGCAGCGGTACTTGCAGTATTTCCTAAAAAAGGTCAGGTCATTGTCGAGGGATGTAAAATCGCTAAGAAGACAGTTAAACCTACTGAAGAGAACCCAAAAGGCGGCTTTATGAATAAAGAGATGCCAATTGATGTTTCTAATGTTCGTAAAGTGGAGGCGTAATTCATGGCACGTTTAAAAGAAAAATACCTATCTCTTAAGCCACAGCTTCAAGAGCAGCTTGGTATCAAAAACGTTATGGAGATCCCGTCTATTGAGAAGATCACTCTCTCTGTAGGTACTGGTTTTGCGATGAAAGATAACAAGCTTATCCAAAACATCCAAGACACGATCTCTGCGATCGCCGGTCAGCATGCGTCTATCGTTATCTCTAACAAATCTGTTGCGGGCTTTAAAGTTCGTGAAGGTATGCCTGTAGGTGTTCGTGTAACACTTCGTGGTGCTAAGATGTACGAATTCCTTGATCGCCTGGTTTCGATCGCACTTCCACGTGTAAAAGATTTCCGTGGTGTGCCTCGTAACGGTTTTGACGGTCGCGGTAACTACAACTTCGGTCTTACAGAGCAGTTGATCTTCCCTGAAATTGATTATGATTCGATCATGCAAATTCACGGTATGAACATCACTATGGTAACGACTGCCAACAGCGATAAAGAGGGCTTGGCTCTTCTTACTGCTATGGGTATGCCGTTCACTAAGGAGCGCACAAATGGCTAAAAAATCAATGATCGCTAAAGCGAAACGCACACCTAAGTTTGCGGTTCGCGCTTACACTCGTTGTCAGATCTGTGGTCGTCCACACTCTGTTCTACGTGACTTCGGCATCTGCCGTGTTTGCTTCCGTAAGATGGCAAACGAAGGTCTAATCCCAGGTGTTAGAAAGTCTTCTTGGTAAGCGCAAGCTTTCCAAAAAGAAACTCCTAACAATAGCAAGTGCCTCGAGCACTTAGCAATATAAGGAATATATAATGGTAAATGATTTAATTTCAGATTCATTAACGCGTATCCGTAATGCTGCAATGCGTCGTCTTGACGTTGCAACACTTCTTCACTCTAAGAGTGTTGAAGCTATGGTAGGCATTTTGGCTGACAAAGGTTACATCGAGTCGTTCAATGTAATCGAAAGCGGCGTTAAAAAAAGCATCAACGTAGTGTTGAAGTATGATGAGAACGGCAAGACTGTGATCAATGAGATGAAACGTGTTTCTAAGCCAGGTCGTCGTGTGTACAAGCCGGCTGGTGAGATCAAGCGTTTCAAAAATGGTTACGGTACGATTATCGTTTCTACATCTAAAGGCGTTCTTCCTAACGATAAAGCTTTCGAGCTTGGTATCGGTGGTGAAGTAATGGCCACAATCTGGTAAGGGGTTAGATATGTCACGTATTGGAAAAAATCCTATTAATGTACCAGCTGAGATCAAAGTCAGTGTTGATGGTGCGATCGTTACTTTTGTTAAAGGTAAAGATACGCGTACACTAGACACTATGGGCAATGTTGTTGTTGAGCTTGACGGCCAGACACTGACATTCAAAAATGTATCTGACTCTAAAGAGCACCGCGCTTTCTGGGGAACTTACCGTGCACTTTCTGCTAACATCGTTAAAGGTCTTACAGAAGGTTTCACTAAGCAACTAGAGATCAACGGTGTCGGTTACCGTGCTGCTGTAAAAGGTAAAGTGCTTAACCTGCAGCTTGGCCACTCTCACGATATCAATTACGATATCATTGATGGTCTTGAGATGTCAGTTGACAAGAACGTGATCACGATCAAAGGTAACGACAACCAGAAAGTTGGTCAAGCTGCTGCTGAGATCCGTTCATTCCGTCCACCAGAGCCTTACAAAGGTAAAGGTGTTAAGTACATGGAAGAGCATATCGTGCGTAAAGCCGGTAAGACAGGAGCGAAATAATGAACGCAAAAACTTTAAAAACAAAAGCTAACAAACGCGTCCAACGTAAACGTCGTATCCGTGCGAAGATCTCTGGTTCAGAGACACTTCCACGTGTATCGGTTTTCCGTTCAAATCGTTATTTCTCTGCGCAAGCGATCAATGATGATACTGCTACAACATTAGCATCTGTTCACTCTAAGGCTTCTGGTCTTAAGGCGAACAAAGAAGACGCTGCAAAGCTTGCTGAGCAATTTGCTGCAAACCTTAAAGCTGCTAATATCACTGAAGTTGTATTTGACCGTAACGGTTACCAATACCACGGTGTTGTAGCTGCTTTCGGTGACGCACTTCGTGCTAACGAAATTAAGTTTTAAGGGCTGATGATGAGTACTATCAATAGAGAAGACTTCGAAGAAGCGATCGTAAATATCGGTCGTGTAACAAAAGTTGTAAAAGGTGGACGTCGTTTCCGTTTTACTGCACTTGTTGTTGTCGGTGACAAAAACGGTACTGTAGGGTACGGTGTAGGTAAAGCGAAAGAGGTTCCAGACGCTATTCGTAAAGCGGTAGATGAGGCATTCAAGAACTTGACAACAGTTAAGATCAAGGGTACTACTATTGCACACGATATTGAGCATAAATTCAATGCAAGTCGTATTTGGATGGCTCCGGCATCAGAAGGTACAGGTGTTATCGCCGGTGGTGCACTGCGTCCAGTACTTGAACTTGCCGGTTTCCAGGACATTTTGACTAAGTCAATCGGCTCAAACAATCCAAACACAGTTGTACGTGCTACAGTAGAAGCACTTGCAAGAATGAAAGGATAGAAAATGGCATTAGAAAACTTAACACCTGCCGAAGGTTCAACTCACGCTCGTAAGCGTGTTGGACGCGGTCAGGGTTCAGGCATGGGTAAAACATCTACCCGTGGTCAAAAAGGTCAGAAGTCTCGTACAGGTTACAAGCGTAAGCGTAACTTTGAAGGTGGTCAGATGCCACTTGCGAAACGTATGCCGAAAATCGGTTTCTTTTCTCGTGTAGAGAAGCCTGTAACTATCAATGTAGCAAAAGCTCCAAAAGTGGCTGCTCTTGAAGAGATTACAGTAGAAGCTATCCGTGAGGTCCACAACCTGGCAAAATCAGTAACTCGTGTTAAACTTGTTGGTGCTGCTGCTAAGGACCTTGCTTCTAAAATTAAAGACGAAAACGTTACTACAACTGGCAACTAAATGAACCAGCAACTAGTAAACAAGATCTTAATAACGATCGGTTTTCTTTTTATCTACCGTCTACTGGCATACGTGCCGGTACCCGGTGTTGATACAGCGGTAATCGCTTCTTTCTTTGACTCACATCAATCTGATGCGCTTGGACTAATGAACATGTTCAGTGGAAATGCAGTCGAACGTCTCTCAATTATTTCACTTGGTATTATGCCTTACATCACAGCCTCGATCATCATGGAACTGCTTGCAGCTACATTCCCGACTTTGGGTCAGATGAAAAAAGAGCGTGACGGAATGGTGAAATATATGCAGATCATCCGCTATGCAACAATCGCTATTACTATCGTACAAGCGATCGGTGTAAGTATTGGTCTGCAGAGTTTGACGGGGCCTGACGGCTCAAGTGCGATCCTAATAGACCACACAACATTTATCATCATCTCTGCATTCTCTATGCTTGCAGGTACGATGTTGTTGATGTGGATCGGTGAACAGATCACACAAAGCGGTATCGGTAACGGTATCTCTTTGATCATCTTCGCCGGTATCGTTTCGGCGATCCCGTCTGCTATCGGCCAGTCGGTCTCTATGATCAACGAGGGTGCAATGAGCTTCTTAACGCTTCTTGCTATCCTTGGATTGATCCTGGCGACTGTCGGTGTTATCATCTACGTAGAACTGGGTGAGCGCCGCGTGCCGATCACATATGCGAAGAAGACAATGATGCAAAACCAGAATAAGCGTGTAATGAACTACATTCCTATTAAGGTAAACCTCTCTGGGGTTATCCCGGTTATCTTTGCATCGGCGATCTTGATGTTCCCAATGACAGTACTGTCAAGCAGTACTAACCCGACAGTTCAAGCGATCGCTGACTTGTTGAACCCGAACAGTTATTTCTTTAACTTCTTGACATTCTCGTTTGTTATCTTCTTTGCATTTTTCTATGCATCGATCGTCTTCAATGCGAAAGACATCTCAGACAACCTGAAGCGTCAAGGCGGATTCATCCCTGGTGTTCGTCCAGGTGCAAGTACGGCTGAGTTTCTTAATGAAACGGCATCTCGTTTGACAATTACAGGCGCACTCTACCTTGGTCTTGTGGCGACATTGCCGTTTATGATCATCAAGGGTATGGGTGTTCCTTTCTTTTTCGGTGGTACAGCCGTTCTTATCGTTGTTCAGGTCGCACTTGACACAATGCGTAAGATCGAAGCTCAGATATACATGAGCAAGTACGAAACTCTTTCAGCGGTCGGCCTGTAAAAATGGCGATTGCTATTCGAAAGAATGCTGAAATCGATAAACTCCGTGCTGCTAACAAAATAGTCGCCGGAGCGCTAGAACTGATGCGAACTCACACTCGCGTCGGCGCGTCACTAAAAGAGCTTGATGCCATGGCGGAAGATTATATCCGTTCGCATAAAGCGCTTCCTTCGTTCAAAGGCCTTTACGGTTTTCCTAATGCAGTCTGTACCTCCCTTAATGAAGTGATCATTCACGGCATTCCTACGGACTATAAGCTGCAAGAGGGCGACGTCATCGGTTATGACATTGGAAGTAAACTAGACGGTTATTACGGCGACGCTGCAATAACCGTCGGGGTGGGAAAAATCAGTGAAGAAGATGAGGCCCTCATCGCCTGTGCCAAAGATACACTCTACCATGCTATTGAGAACATCAAGCAGGGGATGCGTTTTAAAGAGCTTAGCTTTTTGATGCAGGAGTTTATCAGAGGCCGTGGATATGAGCCGCTGCGTGACTTTTGCGGTCACGGTATCGGTAAAAAACCACACGAAGACCCTCAGATTCCTAACTATCTTGACGGAGGCACGCCGAAGGCGGGTCCGAAGATCAAGAACGGTATGGTCTTTTGCCTTGAGCCGATGATCTGCCAAAAAGAGTCAAAGCCCGTTATCTTGGGTAACGGGTGGGACGTAACGAGTACAGATGGCCTGCGCGGGTCACATTATGAACATACTGTAGCTGTCATTGGCGGCAAAGCAGAAATACTTTCACAAGGATAATTCATGGCAAAAACAGACGTCATTGAAGTTGATGGGAAAATAGTCGAAGCACTGCCGAATGCAACATTCCGCGTAGAGCTTGATAACGGACATGTGATCTTGTGTCACATCGCCGGCAAGATGCGTATGCACTATATTAAAATTCTTCCGGGAGACAAGGTAAAGCTAGAACTTACACCATACTCTCTTGACAAAGGGCGAATAACTTATAGATATAAGTAATTCTTCCAGCTGCAGCACAATTTGCACTAAAATCTGACTCTCCACGCACAGCAGTGCGGTATCGGTCAGATATTTAGCACAAGTTGCACTACATCTGAAACTTTTAAGTTTAGTTCTTTCTTAGATGAGCTTCGCCATCTTTTTATAATTCAACATTCAACATTCAACATTCAACATT
>JBDLJE010000017.1:0-30599 GCA_039714575.1 Campylobacterota bacterium
CCTTACATCTTGTTCGGGTTGGCTTTTGCAGGGATACTGCATGAGTTGGTCCCCGACACCATTGTCACCAAACATCTGGGCAAAGAGAGTGTCGGTTCGGTTATCAAATCGACCATCTTCGGTATCCCGCTTCCTGTCTGTTCGTGCGGGGTGATCCCTCTGGCCAGCAGTATTAAAAAGAGCGGGGCAAGCAAGGGTGCGACACTCTCCTTTCTTATCTCGACACCCATTACAGGTGTAGACTCCATCTTAGCCACCTACGGCATGTTTGGCTGGGTCTTTACGATCTATCGTCTCTTGACCTCAATGGTCATCGCCATGACCGCAGGGATACTGACAAACATACTGGACAAAGAGGAGCAGTCTAAACCGCTTTTCACTGCTGCTCCGGCAGGCGGGTTTTCAATGGCACCGTCGCAAAAAATAGAAGAGGGGAGTTGCTGTTCGAGTAGTTCATGTTGTGACGGTGAGGAGAGAGAGGGGTTCTCTTTTATGAAAGCGATGAAATATGCTTTTATCACCTTGCTGGGAGACATTGCAAAACCGCTCTTTTGGGGTCTCATCATAGGGGCGGTGATCACAGCGGCTATTCCGGAGAACTTGAGCAACATCTTAATGGAGTACTCTTGGCTCTCATATCTGATCGTTATCGCCATTGCCGTGCCGATGTATGTCTGTGCCACAGCTTCATTGCCGATCGCCGCGGGCTTAATGCTCTCCGGCGTCAGTGCCGGAGCGGCCTTTGTCTTTTTGAGTGCAGGGCCGGCGACTAACACTGTGACGATCGGTGTCGTAAAAAAGATGCTTGGCACCAAGTCGCTTTATATCTATCTTGGCACTATCGTCTTTGGCAGTGTTCTGTTTGGTCTGGGACTGGACTACATCTTTACTATTAATGACATTGATCCTGCCTCCCTGGTGCATATAGAAGAGAAGGCCGGTATGATCGCAATGGCAAGTTCAGCTGTTTTATGGGGTTTTATTGCCTACCTTACCGTTAAACCTTATCTTGATAAAAAAAGTTGAAACGGGCTCTTTTAGTATGCCCTGTAAAGCGATTAGCTATAATTCGGCCATTAAATTTTCAGGGCGCTTTTTGAAAAACATCGTTGTATTATTGCTGCTGTTGCTACCGCTGTTAAATGCTAAAGATATTGAGCCGCTGTATCGTCTGCACACGGCCGGTTTTGTCACGGACTTCGTCCTTGACGGTGAGAAGATCTATGTGGCAACAGATGCCGGCAGTGTCGATATCTTTACGCTTGGCAGCGAGCAGATGATCGGACAGATCGTTTTAGAATCTGTTCTCTCAGGAAGAGGCGAACGCATCCCCGCGCGCATCAGCAGGATCGACCGTATAAACGGTAAAACGCTTATCATCAGTATGGGTACGGACAACTATCGTAATGTCTGGATAGAAGAGAACGGCAGGCTGGAACAGATCATCGATGAGACGAAAAAACTGCTTATCAGAGAGGCTCATTTTGTGGATGAGAACCGCATTATGTTCGGTACCTTTGATGCTGATGTTATTCTCTATAACATCTCAGAAGGGTACAAAGCCTACCAGCACTCAAACTCCCAAAGCACTTTGTGTGACATCGCCTTGAGTCCAGACAGTAAAAAGATGGTCACATCTGATGAGAGCGGGGTAATTAAGCTTTATGATGTCGAGAGTGCTCAAGTCGAACAGGCGTTCTCCTCTGAAAACGTGGACAAGGTCTACAGTGTTGCGTACCGAAAAGATGTCGTTGTGACCGGCGGTGAAGACAGACGTGTCGGGGTCTACCGTAAAGATGAAAAAGCCTATCATCTTAAAAGCGATTTTCTTGTCTATGCCGTAGGCCTCAGTCCAAGCGGCAGAGTAGGTGTCTACTCAGACGGCGAAGCACAAGACCTGCAGCTTTTTAATACCGCCACAAAACAGAAACTGGATCGTCTGGTCGGACACAAAGAGATCGTCAACAAGATAGAGTTTATCAGTGAACACTCTCTCATCAGCGCAGGCGAAGGTCAAGAGCTGTTTTTATGGAAGATAGATTAAGTCTTTTCACCACGTATAAGCGACGGCCATACCATATGAGCCGTTTTTCACCATAGGCTGAACCGTCACAGCTCTGTACCGATCCGTAAAAAACCATGAACTGAGACTCCCTATCGCTGCACCTGCAATGACATCGCCAAGATAGTGTTTGTCCGCTTCAATGCGGCTGTAACCGACAAAAACAGCTCCAAGATAAGCCGCAGCAGCATAGCTAAAACCATAACGTTGATGAATAAAGGTCGCTCCCTGAAAGGCATACATGGTGTGTGCCGAAGGAAAAGAGCGGTCGTTGCTGCCGTCGGGACGTTCACGTTTGACGGTGTATTTGAGTGCAAAGGTAGTCGCAGTAGAGGTGGCAATAGACTTGTAAAACTGGACCTGCCCGTCAAAGTCGTCCATATAGAAGGTACTTCCATAAGCGGCAGCGGGGATAATGACGGCCAGACCGTCGCCAATATACTCTACAGTATTGTCATTGGCTAGAGTATTTTGTGTGAAAAGTACAAAAAAAAGAAGAGTTGAACGACTAAACATAAAGTGATTATAACCTAGTTTTCATGCATTCCGTTCTATCGTTTTTTATGAGAGCAGGACATATTTAAAGTATAGGTGCCCTACATTATGAAACTTTTTGGTTACATTTCGGTAACAACTGTGTTCCTAAAGAAACCTCTATACTAGAATGGAATATAATGATTCCAAGGCACATCTAAAAGATTCATTTAAATTGATGTTTAGAGATGCTTACATAACAAAGGAGTCCAGATATGGCAAAAGTTCTAAAGAAAAAAGCGGTAAAAACAGTTGCAAAAAAAGCGGCAAAAAAAGTAGCATCAAAAGGTACAGCTAAAAAGGTCGCAAAAAAAGTGACAAAAACTGTTCTGAAGAAAAAAGTTACGACGAAAAAAGCAGCTACTAAAGTTGCAAAGAAAGCAGCGAAAAAAGTTGTTAAAAAAGCAGCACCGAAAAAAGCAGCGAAAAAAACCACTAAAAAGAAATAATTAATATTTCTCTACTATTCTGACCGGCATCAGCCGGCAGAACTCCTTCTTTTACATTCAATCAAAACCAAGTAAAGCAGCCTAAACAGATATAGGGTAGACTGTCTTTATATCACCTGTTTGACAACTTGGTCTCTGGATAAGATACCCTTGAACATATTCACAACCCAGATCAATACAGGTGTCGAGCTCGCTTTTAAGTTCAATACCCTCTGCAATGACCTTGGCACCAAGGTCTTTGGCAAGTTGGATTATGTTTTTGACAATGGCCTGTTTCTTGGGATCACTGCAGATGTCTGAGAGAAAAAAACGATCTATCTTGATCACATCAGGCGTAAACTCATAGAGCAGTTTAAAACCTGAAAAACCCACACCGAAGTCGTCAATGGCAAGATCGAATCCTTCTCTTTGGTAGTGCTCAAGCATGTGTATGACCTGAGTGTTGCCTTTTGTCACTTCGTGGCGTTCCGATACTTCAAAGCAGAGAGCATTTTTCTTAATTCCGTGCGCTTCTAAAATAACATTGGTATTGCCTGATGCGTGATCTTTCATCTCCAACAGACGGTTGTCAAGGTTATAAAAGAGTTTCAATGATCTGTGATTTTCAAGCTGGGTAAATTTTTTGATGGCTTTTTCACGAAGCACAAGGTCAACAGCATACAGAAAATGGTGCTGATAGATGAAATCGAAAAAGTGCTGTATCGTCTCATACCCAAGTTTCTCTACATTTCTAAGCAGCGCTTCGACGGCATATATCTCTTTTGTCTGGATATCGACGATCGGTTGAAAAGCAAAGTCAAGTGTTCTGATGTTTTCCAGAAATTTTGTGTATGTGTTCATGGGCGGAATTATAACTTTAAAACATTACGACTCTGTTACAAGCAGATGCCCTTGTAACCAAAACTTAATCTTTGAGTAACTGTTTTGAAACAATAGCGTTTTATTATTCGCCAAAAGGATGATAACAGATGATAAAACGAAAAAACTATCTATTTTTGGGCTTAAGTGTAACGGCACTTTTTACGTTGAGCGGCTGTTTTGATAAGCAGAACCAGTTGCATGAGAGCACGGTGACATGTCCGGAGAACACACAGTTGATCAGTGATGATTTTGAGGGAAAACCGGTCTGTCAGCTGCGCGGTACCTATGTTAAAGATATCCATTTGAGCAACGATAAGTTCTGGGCACTGAAAGGTGAAGTACATATCGGTGTTGACGGTAAAGAGAAGGCAGTAGCCGAGATCGATCCGGGAACAACTGTTTTCGGAAAGACGGGTGCTGATTTTCTACTGGTGACCCGCGGCTCTAAGATCATTGCAGAAGGGACCTCGTCACAGCCGATCATCTTTACATCCATGAAGGATGCAGCAGGTCTTCTTTCGGTAGCAGGTGACTGGGGCGGGATCGCGATCGCCGGTTATGCGCCGACAAATGCCGGTAAGGAGGAGCGTTTTGAGTTCTCAAATACCGATGTCCGTTTCGGCGGTGAGAACGAAGATGACAACTCGGGTATTTTGAAATATGTGCAGATCCGTTATGCCGGAAACGAAGTACGTCCGGGAGAAGAGCTGAACGGTCTGAGTCTGGGCGGCGTCGGGCGAAAGACAGTTATTGATTATGTTGAGGTCTATAACGGAAAAGATGACGGCATCGAAGCGTGGGGCGGTAATGTGAATATGAGACATCTTATTCTAATTGGCAACGGTGATGATAATCTCGATTTTGACCACGGATATCAGGGCAGCATCCAGTATGTCTATATCGAACAGACAGAGGTTGAGTCCATCCATGCCAGAGGGATCGAGACAGACAATAATAAAAAGTTTAACAATGCCCAACCCCGTACACGGGCAAACATCGCCAACTTTGAGATCGTCGGAACAGAGAAGATGTCAGAGGCGGTCTACTCTCGCCGCGGTTCGGGCCTGCAACTCTCCAACGGGTTGATCCGTAATGTAGGGGGTACGGGAATTGCCGTTAAAACATCGGGAGAAGAGCGCTTTGGCATAAACCTGTTTAACGGGGTCTATATTGATGATTGCGGTGAAAGCCATGTTGTGGATGTTGTGAACCGTGATAGGGGGCTGGACTCTTTTAATACGCTTTATAGCTCATCGGTAATGACCGACGACAAGGTGGTAGCCGTACTTGATGAAGAGGTCTTTGAACGCGGTAACTTTATCGGTGCGTACCGTGAAGAAAACGACTGGCGTCAAGGCTGGAGTACACTGCACTAAAAGGGTATCCAAAACTTATATGCTATACTCTACAGAACATATTCCGGAGTTCTGAATGATAGCTGAAAAAGTCCCCCTTCTTGTCGCTGCTCTGCCGGTCTTAACTGATGCAAAAGAGCATATTCTTCAAGAGTGGCTCGCCTTTGCCGAAGCCCGCCATATTCTTGATATCCATGATATTGGAGTGGACTTTTTTTATGAGCATTTTGCCAGTGGTGTCTTTGACTATTTTATGGAGGTCATACGCGGTAAAAAAGAGATAGGGGACTGTCCTGTTATCGGTGACCTGTTGGAGTATCTTAAAGACCGTGATGTCTCAGCTGATGAACTTTTTATTATCTGCAGCCATTTTCGAAAATCGATGCTTGACTTCTCTTACGACTCATCGCTTAACTGCAAAGAGATCTTTGATGAGATCTCGTATGTGTTTGACCTTAACTTCACCGGGGTACTGAAACGTTATACGGGAACGATCTACCAAAAAGACCTTGAGATCGAGCGTAATGTCAAACTGCTCAATGAATATAAAAAAGCGATCGATGCAAGTGCGATCGTCTCAAAGATGGATCCGGAAGGAAAGATCACCTATGTTAATGACAATTTCTGTGAAGTAAGCGGTTACAGCCGTAAAGAGCTGATCGGAAAAGAGCATAATACAATTTTGAGCGAAGATGAAGAACAGCCTTTCGAGAGGCAGTTCCTGGAGACGATCGAGCCAAGAAGCATCTACAATAAGACGCTTAAAAAGAGAAAAAGCGACGGCAGTTTCTTCTATGTTGACAGCACGATCGTCCCTATTGTCAATACCGAGGGTCTAGTGTCAGAGTATATTGTTATCGGGTATGAAGTAACGACCTTGATCAAAGCGGAGCAGGAGGCGGTAGAAGCAGGGATATCTAAAGAGTATTTTCTCTCCAACATGTCGCATGAGATCCGTACACCGCTTAATGCGATCTTAGGTTTTGTCAGTGTCTTGCAAGATGAGGTTCAAAACCCGACCCATAAGAAATACCTTGACATCGTGCTTAACAGCGGGGAGAATCTGCTGACGATAATTAATGACATCTTAGACTTCTCCAAGCTGCGAAGCGGTGAGTTCATGATCGAAAAGAGGCGTTTTAATCTTCATGAAGAGTTGACACACACCCTGGAGCTTTTTGTCGCGAGCGCCAACGAAAAAGAGATCACTATGCTGGCCTATCTTGACCCGTTCATTCCGTACGAGCTTGAGGCGGATCCGATTCGTATCAAACAGATCATTGCCAACTTTATCAGTAATGCTATTAAGTTCACACCGGCTGATGGCGTGGTCGAGCTGGAAGCTTTTTGTGACAACGGTATGCTTCGCGTCAGTATTAAAGACACCGGGGTCGGCCTTACAGCAGAGGACCAAAAACGGATTTTCAACGCCTTTACACAGGCCAAAAACAAGGAGACGTTTAGCGGGGGAAGCGGTTTAGGACTGGCTATCTGTAAAAAGTTGGCAGAACATATGGACGGGGATGTCTATGTCGAGTCAACACTGGGCGAAGGGAGTGTGTTTACGCTTGAGATACCGGTGCTTCCACATGAAACGAAGACCTTTGAGATGTTCAATGTGGAGCCGTTCAGGAAACTGACCTTGGCACTGCTTAACGAAAACGGCGAGTTGTCAAAGACCCTGAACTCGCTGCAGCGGTATCTCAAGATCTTTGATCTGAATGTGATCATGATAGATGAACTGCAGAGTGACAGTTATGATCTTCTCTTCTTTTCTGATGACGAGGTCAATGAGGCGATGCGTTATAAGATCGTTGAGGAGAGGGTGCCGGCCATTGCGATCATGGACTATTTTAATAACCGGTATGAGCAGATAGATAACATCACACCGCTCTACTTCCCGATCTACTGCTCCAAGCTCTATCACACTTTTCTGGAGGCTCTGCACCTCTCTCAGGAAGATGAAGCTTCCCTGCTTCCGCATGAGCCTAAAAAACGTCACTTCAAAGGAAATGTTCTGGTTGCGGAAGATAACAGTGCCAACCAGGAGCTGATCAAGATCATTTTGGAGAGTTATGGACTGCACTACCTCATAGCAGCGGATGGACAAGAGGCCGTTATGCGTTTCAAGTCAGGTTCGTTCGACCTGGTGCTTATGGATGAACAGATGCCTAAAAAAACAGGTTCTCAGGCGACAGCAGAGATCCGCAAGTTTGAGAAGAAGCGGGAGCGGACACCGACGCCGATCGTGGCGCTGACCGCAAATGTGCTTAAAGGTGAAAAAGAGAAGAGCCATCAAAAAGGATTTGATGCGTTTTTAGGCAAGCCCATTGTTTTAAAAGAGATAGAAGAGGTCTTGAGCCGTTTCCTCGAAGAGAAAGAGAGAGCGTCTGCTTCAGCAGAAAGTGAAATAAAATCAGCAGATGCTCCGGTTGACAAAGTCAATGTCACGAAGTTGGCAGAAGAGTTGATGCTTGATGAAGAGCAGGTCATACGCCTTATGAAGATCTACAGCAAAAAGATGACTGAAAGCCTGGTTGAGCTGAAAGAGGCCATAGCGAATCGGGAGTATAAGGTCATCAGCCACGTGTCGCACTCTATAAAAGGTTCAAGCAGTAATTTCAGAATAGAGAGTATTGTAGACCTGGCGTATAAACTTGAAAAAGCGTCGTATGCCAAAGAGAGCGCTTTTGATTTTGAAACGGTCTATGATGAGATCGTAGAAGAGTTTAAAAACATCGATATCAGTGAATAACGTTCTGCCGGCAGGTCTTGCATGCCGATGCGATCACATCTCGATGTAGTAACCGATCCCTGAAGCGTTTTTTATGATAGGTGTCGGCATCAGTTTACGCAGACGCCAGACCAGGGTGCGGACATTGTTCTCCGTTGCACCTTCATCTTCCCAAACATAGTTCACTGCCTGCTCAAAACTGACGATGACGCCTAACTGCGCGACCAGAAGACGAATAAAGGTGTTCTCTTTTTTAGTGAGCTTAAGCATCTTGTTTTTGTAGAAGACCTTGTCCAGATCGATATCAAGATGGTACCCGTTGCCAAAAGGGATGATGGGTTTGTCTGATATCTTTTTGGCAAAAAGAAGTTTTTCCAGATGGTCTTTGTCCGATTTTAGACTGCTGAGATCCTCATCACGTTTTTTCTCCTCTTCATATTTGTAGAGTGCCATCTGAATGGTTCCGTGAAGCGATTGCGGATCAAAGGGTTTGACGATATAGCCGTAAGGTTCACACATCTTGGCATCTGAGATGATCTCGTTTTCAAAGTGTGAGGTGAGAAAGATAAAGGGAATAGCATGTTTATCATGGATGTAGTGGGCAAGCTCGATCCCGTCGTCGATCGATTGTAAAGAGATGTCGAGCAAGATGAGGTCGGGTTCATATATTTTAATTTTATTGCGCGCCTGAATAGGGGTGTCTGCAGTAGAGACCACCTCGTATCCAAGCTTCTCAAGTGACATTTTCAAGTTTAATGCTGTGACTTCATCATCTTCAACAATTAATATCTTTTGACCCATATATCTACCTTGTATAAGTTTTTTTGATGCAATGAAATATAGTTATTACAGTTTTATCACAACTTTGATAAAGGTGATATAAAGGTGATTTATTACTATTTACAAAAAGGGCAGAGTGAGAAAAAATGGTAAAAAGAGGAGGGAGTTGTAAACTAAAGCCGTTAGTGCATGGTATAACCTATTCCGCGTACCGTTTTGATGTAATCTTTTATTTTCTCAGGGTCGATCTTCTCTTTGAGACGATTGATAGCGACATTGACCGTGCGGCCTTGGTAATGTTCACTTTTGCCCCAGACATGTTTAAGAAGATAGTCGCGTTTCAAGACCGTATTTTTACTCTCAATAAAGGTGTGCAGTAGGTCAAACTCCAGCTTGGTCAGCTCTACCGCTTCTCCATCAATAAAGACTTCGCGTGAGCGAAGGTCGAGTTCGACATCGCGGAATGTGACCTTATGACTCAGTTGTGATGCCTGGGTACGGCGCAAGACAGCTTGAATACGATAAAAAAGCTCTTGCATGTCGAAAGGTTTGGTGATGTAGTCGTCCGCACCGCGTAAGAACCCCTCCTCTATATGATACTTTGTCGCTTTGGCTGAAAGGTAGATAACAGGTATCTGCATCCCTTGATCGCGAAGCATAGCGATAAACTCGCTCCCTTCGATGTCGGGAAGGTTCCTGTCCATTAAGATAAGGTCGATGTTCTCTTCTGCGATAGCTTGACGAACATTCTTGGTACTGAGAAAGCCTAGTGTGTCGTAACCTTCTTTACTAAGCCGGTGTTCAAGTACTTCGAGTAGATCTTCTTCGTCTTCTACGATTAATATCTGTGCAACCATTGTTGAATCCATATAGTTTGATAATAGTACTTTAAGCTCTTTATATAACATAAGGGTTACAGAGCGGCGGAGTTGTGTAACAAAAATGTTACATAGCTGCTCTGTCTGGATCTTGAAGACTTTGTGTTGAAAAGGTAAAAAAAATGAACTTACATTATATATAAGAGGGGGTTTGTCTGTCTGTAACCTAATTGTTGCACTACGGTAGTTTTTATGTAATGGAAGCGTTTTATAATGCGTCCAAACTAATCAAGGAGCCTTCCAATGGCAATGAATGAAAAACTCGTATCGACAATCGTACTTAGTAGCCTCACAGCGGCAATGTTATCTTTATCAGGTTGTAGCAGTTCAGGTGATACTGCTGCAGCGACACCGCTGCCGGCTGTTGATGCAGACCTGTATGACGGTTCTGGTGCAGCTGATGTAGCAGAGCGCCACGTTGCCAATGACGGAACGATCTCAGCTACAACATTTGCAGCTCCGGCTGTTACACCGGTAGCCAAGCCTGCGGACATAACAAAGACACCGGCGGAAATCGCTGCTGCAACAGTATTGACAGGTGATATCATAGCGGACACGACGTTAGCTGTAGGAACACTCTATAAGATCAACGGTCTTGTAAAAGTAAAAAACGGTGCGGTATTGACGATCGAGCCGGGTACAGTGATCTTTGGTTCTGTAGGTGAAGACTTCCTGGTTGTTACAGCCGGTTCACAGATCGTTGCCGACGGTACAGAAGCACTTCCAGTCGTATTTACTTCTGAGACAGCGCTGCTAGACCCAACAGCTGCAGCTGTAGGACAATGGGGCGGTGTGACTGTTCTTGGTCTTGCACCGACAAACCACGATGCTCCGTTCTATGAAGTTGACGAAAATGATCCTGACTTTGCATTCGGTAATGCTCTTGCCGGTGAAGGTGATGCAGCTGACAACAGCGGTATCTTACGAAACGTTGCTGTATTGAACTCAGGTAAGACGATTGCGGCAGGACTTGAGATCAACGGTCTTTCACTTGCAGGTGTAGGTTCAGGTACAGTGGTAGAGAACATCTATATCGAGAACTCTTCTGATGACTGTATCGAGATCTGGGGTGGAACGGTAAACGTGAACAGCGCGACAATGATCAACTGTGGTGATGACAGTTTTGACCTTGATTACGGTTATGTCGGTACGGCTGACAACATCGTTGTTGTACAGACAGCTCTTGCACATGCAGGATTCGAGATCTCAAGCGGCGGTGACAACCCGATGACAAGCCCGGAGATCAAAAACTTCAGCATCACTAAGATCGACGGCAGTGACGAAGGCGGTATCTATATCAAAGACGATACAACGGCTCCGACTTTCGGAAACGGTTTTGTAACGGCACCAGGTGCAGTTGATGCAGGTATCCATACTAAATTGGCATTTTCAGCTGACCAAAAAGGACAGATCGCATTTAGAGGCGTTACTTTGACGTCAGGTGTGGATTATGATGGTTCAGGTGCTGCAGATGTACAAGAGAAATTCGAAGCACAAGGTGCAGCGATCTCACTTACCAAGCCTGCGGACATAACAAAGACACCGGCGGAAATTACTGCTGCGACAGAATTGACAGGTGATATCATAGCGGACACGACGTTAGCTGTAGGAACACTCTATAAGATCAACGGTCTTGTAAAAGTAAAAAACGGTGCGGTATTGACGATCGAGCCGGGTACAGTGATCTTTGGTTCTGTAGGTGAAGACTTCCTGGTTGTTACAGCCGGTTCACAGATCGTTGCCGACGGTACAGAAGCACTTCCAGTCGTATTTACTTCTGAGACAGCGCTGCTAGACCCAACAGCTGCAGCTGTAGGACAATGGGGCGGTGTGACTGTTCTTGGTCTTGCACCGACAAACCACGATGCTCCGTTCTATGAAGTTGACGAAAATGATCCTGACTTTGCATTCGGTAATGCTCTTGCCGGTGAAGGTGATGCAGCTGACAACAGCGGTATCTTACGAAACGTTGCTGTATTGAACTCAGGTAAGACGATTGCGGCAGGACTTGAGATCAACGGTCTTTCACTTGCAGGTGTAGGTTCAGGTACAGTGGTAGAGAACATCTATATCGAGAACTCTTCTGATGACTGTATCGAGATCTGGGGTGGAACGGTAAACGTGAACAGCGCGACAATGATCAACTGTGGTGATGACAGTTTTGACCTTGATTACGGTTATGTCGGTACGGCTGACAACATCGTTGTTGTACAGACAGCTCTTGCACATGCAGGATTCGAGATCTCAAGCGGCGGTGACAACCCGATGACAAGCCCGGAGATCAAAAACTTCAGCATCACTAAGATCGACGGCAGTGACGAAGGCGGTATCTATATCAAAGACGATACAACGGCTCCGACTTTCGGAAACGGTTTTGTAACGGCACCAGGTGCAGTAGATGCAGCTATCCATACTAAATTGGCATTCTCTGCTGAGCAAAAAGCGCAGATCGCATTTAAAGATGTTTATCTTAAAAAATAACTGACAACAGTTTCAGAGTAGAGTTTCTCTGCTCTGGTCCGCTCTTCATCAACAATCATCCACCCCTTTACCTCTTACCGCACTTCATAAACTCTTTATTCCATGATCTAACTAACTCTTAATTCAGCCGCCTTGAGATGTCCGGATACAGCTTAAAAGATGTAAGGCCTGTAACAATTCAGAAACAATTTAAAAGCCCGTATTTTTGGGGTTTAGAGCCTGTTTGATCTCTTGAGTTCTCTCTGGTTTCTCTAATGTAACCAAAATGTTACACATAAGTAACGTTTGAGTAACCCCCGTAATTTATTATTCCACCATCTTAAATCAGTGGTATCTTCCGAGGTGCCAAAATGGGGAATCCATGTCTACAAAAACGCAAAATATTGCTTTGGCTTTGTTGATCGCTAGCACGTCTTTGATGGCCAACAGCGACAATATGGCGGAATCGTTGATGAAGCTTCGTGCAGAGGTTGAACAGCTTGACAGCTCTATCGCAGATGAGAAAGATGCTTTTAAAGGTTCTATGCGATCACTACGCATGCAAAAGAATGATCTTGAAGCACTTATCGCCAGAGAAGACCTTCGTATCAAGCAGCTCACTGCTGAGATGGCTAAGGTCAAAAAAGAGGTCAAAGAGGCGGGTAAGAACTCTGTCGGTCTAAAGCCGCTGGTTCTTGACGCTTTGGTTCTTTTGGAAAAAAACATCCAGACGCAGATCCCTTTTAAAACAGCAGACCGAATTGCGGATGTTCAGCGTATTCAAAAGCAGCTTGAAAATGATGAAGTCACGGCACAAAAAGCTTTGGCGTTGACATGGAACTCTTACGGTGATGCGATCCGTATGAGTAAAGAGAACGGTATCTTTAAACAGACCATTGCACTTAACGGTCAAGACCGTCTTGCAGAAGTGGCGCGTGTCGGAACGATGATGATGTACTTCAAAACACCAAATGATGAGATGGGTTATGTTGTTAAAGACCAAGCAGGCTGGAGCTATAAACAAGTTCTTGCCAAAGATGAACAAATGCAGATCGCTTCACTGTTCGATGCGTTTAAAAAGCAGATACGCACCGGGTACTTTACACTGCCCAATGCGCTAGTTGTTACGGAGGTGAAATAATGCGTAAATTACTACTGGTCCTGCTATTGGCTACGACAACACTCTTCGGTGCAACAGACACGCAACTTGACCGTGCTTATGCTAAAGAGTTCGCTTTTATGAAAGCACAAAAGAACATGCTTACCAAGCGTTTGGAACGTGTCAGGACAGACAGTACCCAAAAACTTAAAGCTGCAAAGCAGGAACTTAACACCCTTCAAAACAGTGTTCTTTCAAAGCAGAGCAGAAGTGAGAACTTGAGTGACCTGCTATATGCCGCGCAGCAAAATGCGCAAAACGTGAGTGACGATGTCTCCATGGTCGAAGCAGTTGTTCTTCAGGCTCAGTCGGCACTTCAACCTTACGGTATTGCCATCAAAGCAGACAAAGAGAACTATCAAGCGGCAGTTAAAGCGATCTTTGAAAACTCAGACATGCTGATCAAAAAGCTTTCAACTATCGAAGTGACGAAGGCACCGTTCTATCTTAATGACGGAACTGAGAAACTGGGTACGGTCGTTAAAGTCGGCAACATCGCCCGTTACGGGATCGATGGTTCAAATGCAGGTGCGTTGGTACCGGCAGGTGACGGAAAGTTCAAGCTTTATAATGAGCAAAATGCGGCAGACACGGCAGTTGTGATGGCTAAGTCTCAGATGCCGGAGACACTGAACATCTTTATCTATGAGAACAGCACAAAAGAGATCGAAGATAAAACTGTGAAGACGATGCTTTCGGTCATCGACTCAGGCGGTATTATCGGTTGGGTTATCGTGGGTCTCGGTAGCTTTGGTCTACTGCTGGCACTCTTTAGAACGATCTTTTTGGTCGGTTCGAACGCCAAGACGGCCTCACTGCCGCAATCAACACTGACAGAGCTTTTGGATGGCGGTCAGGAGAAAGCGCTGGAGTATCTTAAAGAGCAGAAAGGGGCGACGGCCCGTGTGCTTAAAGCGACGGTCCGTAACCTTGACGCAGAGCGTGAGCATGTCGAAGATGTCGTGATGGAGTCGATCATGCACGAAAGCGGCCGACTTGACCGTTTCGGTTCGGCCATCATGGTGATCGCTGCTGTTGCACCGCTGCTGGGCCTTTTGGGAACGGTAACCGGAATGATCGCAACCTTCGACATCATCACCGAGTTTGGTACGGGTGATCCGAAACTTCTTTCAGGCGGTATTTCGATCGCACTGGTCACAACGGAGTTGGGTCTGATCGTAGCGATCCCTATGCTGCTGCTTGGAAACATGCTGAGCGCATGGGCAGAGAAGATCAAAGATGCGATGGAACACGCTGCGCTTCACTTGATCAACGAGTATAACAAGCAGAAGTAATGATAGGCATTTACCTCGAGGGCTTTTTTGACTACATGAACAGCGGCGGGCTTGTCATGTGGCCGCTCTTTTTTGCGGCAATGTTTCTATGGTTTGGACTCGGTTTTCGTTTCCATACCCTGAAACGCGGTTCGAAAAAAAGTGTCCGTACCCTTATTCGAAAGTACAGTGAACACAAACGTACCAAGGTCGTTGGCATCATCGACAGTGCTATTCAAGACGGTATGGCGATCGTTGAAGTCGAAACGTGCGCGAAAACAGCGCGCAAGCTGATCGATGACAAGTTCTATGCCTATGAAGTGGAGATCAAACAGTACTCCAAGATGGTGATGACACTTGTCGCCATTGCACCGCTGATCGGTCTTTTGGGAACAGTCATCGGGATGATAGAGACGTTTGACTCTTTAGCTTCATCCTCACTCTTCTCACAGACGGGTGGTATTGCCGGCGGTATCTCGCAGGCACTGTTCACAACACAGCTTGGGTTGGTCGTTGCGGTTCCGGGTGTTATCATCGGCCGTCTTTTAGACCGTCGAAGTCATATGATGGAGCTTGAACTGGAGCAGATCAAAGACATATTGTGTATAGAGAATATAAAGGAAGATCATGAAGTTTAGAAGAAAAAAAGAGCAGGTCAGCGATGTTGACATGTCACCACTGATCGACATGGTCTTTATCTTGTTGATCTTTTTTATGGTCAGCTCGACCTTTACAAAAGACATGAAACTGGACCTTGAACGTCCGGGTGCATCGTCTGCATCGAGTGCATCTTCAAAGGTCATCCGTGTCTATATCGACAATACGGGAGAGACCTACGTGGATGGCCAGCCGGTCAAGACCTGGGCGATCCAGGGAAAACTGCGTGACATGCTTCGTACGGCAACAGAGAAGTCTGTTTTAGTTATAACGGACGACTCCATATCCGTTGACAAGCTGATCGACGTGGTTGATCAATGCCGCCTTTCAGGTGCACAAGACGTTGCAGTAGCCACGAAAAAAGAGGTCGGTTAAGGTGAGCAGACCAACACTTATGACCTACATCAAGGCTGTTTTATGGATGGTCTTCGGTGTTATCTTTGTCTTTGGCACCGTCATCATGATGAACGAAGCCGGCGGTGTCCATGAGACAAAGAAAAAAGAGACGGCCGCTAACTTTGAGATCCAAAAAATGGTGAAACCGAAGCCGAAGCCAAAGCCGAAGCCAAAGCCGAAACCGAAAAAGTCGCAGACCAAACGTGCAGCACCAACGCCGAATCTCATGTCTAATCTGGGCGGTATTGATACCGGCCTTGATGCATTTATGAGTGATGACACAGGTATGGACGATGCGCTTTTGGGTGATGTCGGAAAAGATGTCGTCATGACCGGTGAATCGGTCGATGTCAAACCAAAACCGGCGCAGCGTTCTGCAATGGAGTACCCGAAGTCAGCGCGTAAGAACGGTGTCACCGGTTATGTCCTGATGAACCTGCTTATCAGTAAGAACGGACAGGTTGAAAAGGTCAAGGTCCTTCAGTCGGAGCCGGCAGGGGTCTTTGACGAAGTAGCAGAAGCGGGTGTCCGCGGCTGGAGCTTTACACCGGCGCAGTACAAAGGCCAGCCCGTAAAAGTGTGGGCAAAACAGAAGATCAGATTCGATCTGCAATAAGAGAAGAGCAATGAAACTACTATTTATTTTATCAATGGCTTTACAACTGAGTGTCTTCGCTGCTCAAAAGAGCAAGAACGATGAAGTCGACCATGTGGCTTTAGCGGCACTTTTGATGAAAGACGGCCACTATGCACGTGCTGCCGAGACGCTTAACCAAGCCGATACGACGCAAAAAGATTTTGACTTTGTGCTCTATTACACGATCAAAGGTCTTGTCTTTACCAAACAGCAGCTATACACTGTGGCTAACGAGCAGTTTTACAAAGCGATCGAAAGCGGCCAGACGGAACCGACGATCTATCTCTATATTGCGCAGAACAACTTTAAACTGCGTGACTACCAGGCGACGATAGACGCTTTGGACAAAGCGGGTGAGATAGCGGCGGCAAAACCACAGCTATTGGCTTTGAGAGCTGAGTGTCACTGGAAGCTTGAGCAGAAGTCTGATGCCCTGGACGCCTTGGCATCCGTTATTAAAAAGTTCCCGGACTATTACGGTGTCTACAAACAGCGTTTTAACTACTTTATCGAACTTGAACTCTACCAAAGTGCGTTAGAAGATGCCGACATCTATCTGGCGCATGAAAAACCGAATGCAAAGACCTACCTGTCGTTTATCGGAGCACTCCGTAAAAGTGGTGCAATGCAGAAGGCCACGGCTCTGGCAGAGCGCGGCAACCTGCAGTTTCTGGAGAACGCCGACATGACGGTGATGTTAGCACACCTCTATCTTGATCAGGAGATGATCCATGCAGCGGCGAACCTCTTCGACCAGGCGTCGATCGAAGATGCCAAGTACACCAAAGAGGCATCCGAGATGCTGCGCCGCGCCCGTGAGTTCACACTGGCACTGTACAAAAACGCACAGCTTAACGACACCAAAGAGAAGTATAAACAGCGCATCGCGATCTACCTTGAGTTCGGTGAATTCGAGCGTGTCGTTGCGACAGACAGTGCGCTGCAACGCAGCGGCCTGCTCGAAGATGAGAGCATCCGTTACGCTTTGGCATACGCGTACTATATGACCTCTGATTTTGAAAAAAGTGAAGCCCAGCTCAGAGAGCTGACGCGTCCTGACCTTTTTGAAAAGGCGACGGAACTGCGTAAGAACATGGAAAAATGCCAAAACAACTCTTGGGAATGTGAATTATGAAAACACTGATACTACTACTAACGTTTGTTGCTTCGCTTTTAGCGATCGAGACAGGTGAATTCTCATTTTATGCGATGAAAGACGGCAGACCGCTTGCCAATCAAGCTATTGTCATTTTCAAAAAGTCGAATGAGACCCTTATCAACGCTCCGGCAAAGTATGACAGACATGCAGAGTTTGTTACCGATCGTGACGGCTTCCTCTACACCGTACTTCCCAGCGGCAGCTATCAGCTGCAGGTCGTGGCAAAAGAGAAGGGCGTGCCGCAAGCTTTTGTTAAAAAGAACTTTATGATCAAAAATGGAAAAGAGTCTCAATTGATCATCTCGTTAAAAGCTGACGACACTCTGGACTTTGTTGATGAAGAAGCGCCGAAAAAAGTTGAAAAACAGGCGGTTGAAACGGCTTCAAAAGAGAAAGGCTCTCTGCAGATACAGCTGCGCTCCTCAGAAGATGACAAGCCGATCAAAGATGCACGTGTTTTTGTCAAAGGTCTGAAGATCGATGTTAAAAGTGATGAGAAAGGCAGTGTCTCTTTGAGCATCCCTGAAGGTAATCAGACCATCTCGATCATACACAGTGCGTTTAGTTCACAGACCGTAAAAGTCGTGGTCTTGGCCAATGAAAGCGTTAACAAGTTTATCGAGATGTCACCTGCGTCAATGGAACTCGAAGAGTTTGTTGTTTTAGCACCCCAAGTCGAAGGAAGTGTTGCTGCGGTAATGGCAGAGGAGAAGAACAGTGAGTCTATTGCCAATGTCATCGGCTCGGAACAGATGTCAAAACAAGGTGACTCAAACGCCGCAAGCGCATTGAAACGTGTACCCGGTATTACGATCATGGGCGGTAAATACATCTATGTAAGGGGCTTGGGTGACAGATACTCCAGTACAGAGCTTAACGGCCTCTCGCTGCCTTCGCCAAACCCACTTAAAAGAACGGTTCCTCTTGACCTGTTCCCAAGCGGGGTTATCGGAAGTCTACAGGTCCAAAAGACGTTTACGCCCGACATCACGGGAGCGTTCGGCGGCGGCTATGTCAATGTTCGTACCAAACAGGCCAGTGACGAGGATTATGCAAAGGTAAAGATGGGCGTGACCGTAGACGGTTCAATGGGCAAAGAGGCTCCGACGTATCAAGGTTCCGACAGTGACTGGACCGGTTCTGACAGCAGTTATCGTCCGTTTAACGACAGCTTTGTACAGTCGACTCTTCCTGCGATCGGTGCAGCACCGCCAAGCCTTGGTTATAGCGACCAGCAGATGCAGGGTCTGTTGCAGCAGCGCAGTATCAGCTCACAGACAACAACCGTTCCGATGGGTTCAGATATACAGCTTGAGGTCGCCAGAGGTTTTACGATCGCGGATGAACATGAATTCAGTTTTTTGGCGAACTATGGCTATAAAACAGAGTCCAGTCTGCGAACGTATACGTCGTATGACTATCTTATTTCAAAAGACGGTGTTCAGCAGCCGTCGCCTGACAACACTGTGGATACCGATCTCTTTAAAACGACGATCCAGCATGGGGGTCTGTTTAACGCAAGTTACAAGTTTAGAAACTTCAACATGCAGTATACGAAACTCTATGTACTTAACACACTCAACCAGACCCGTGAGGCTGTAGGTACTTTTGGCGAGAACAACTCCAGAGAGATACAGAGCTATTTTGCATGGGAAGAGCGTGAGCTCAATATTGACCAGTTAGCGGCAGGATTAGACTATGACATCGGTGTAGAGAACCGTTTAGACGTTGCTGTTGAGTATGCCCGTTCAAGCGAGTATGTACCCAACAATGTCTCTTATAACTATAAGCAGTATTTTGTCGACAGCCCTTATACTTTTCAAGACCCTGACGGTATTTTACGATATACGAACCGTACGACTGAAGATGAGCTGTATAACTTCTATATCAAAAACCGTACGATCGTCCCGCTGTTGAGTGATGAGGATTATGTCGAGGTCGGTTTTGTCGGTGAGACGAAAGACCGTGAAGGACGAAAGACCGAGATCACGGTAACCAATAACAGTATTACTGATATCGATGTTATCTCCGGCCCTATCGACGGCATTATCAATCATGGCGACGGCAGTGACCTCAGTTATGACCTGACGTCACAGCCGAAAGATCAGTACAATGCGACGCTCGATCGCAACGCTGTCTATCTTAAAGGGCTTCTAAAACCTATGGATGAACTTGACATCACTTTCGGTGTTCGTAAAGTCGACTTGACCCAATCTGTCGAGCAGTATACGATCGTGGACAATATTGTCGGTACGGAGACAAATACACTTGAAGTAGACAAGCTTCTGCCTAGTTTTGGAGCCAAATATGACCTCAATGAAAACAATCAGCTGCGGTTGGCATACTCTGAGACATTTGTCTACCCGGACTTTAGAGAGTTCATCAATGCCGAGTTCATGCACCCGGTATTTTTGGCAAAGATCTCGGGTAATCCGGAGCTGGTCGAAACAGATATTCAGAGCATCGACTTCCGTTATTCGTACTATTTTGACAAGATGGACAGTATCAGCACATCACTGTTTTACAAACATATGGACAACCCTATCGAAGATACGCAGGAGTTCACGACAAGTACGCTGCCGAGATATTCGTTTGAAAACTCAAAAGCGGCAGACCTTGCGGGTATAGAGTTGAGCTGGTATACACACCTTGATTTTATTACGGACTATCTTGAAGATCTCAGTTTTTCAGGGAACTATACCTATATCGATTCACAGGTAGAGTTGACGGATGAGCAAAAACACAAGTATGTTACTCAGGAGAGAGGGCTGCAAGGTCTCTCTCCTCAAGTCATCAACCTGGCGATAACGTATGACCAGAGCGAAAGCCGTTCTGTCAACCTTTCGTACAACAAGATGTCGGAACGTCTGATGCGTGTTGCATTGAAAAACGGCGATGTTATCTATGCCCTTGACGATTATGAGGTACCGCCGCACCTTTTGGACTTTACCTGGATCGAACAGTTCAGGTCTGACGCACTGGACACGGACTTTGCCATGACCTTTAAGATCAAAAACATTTTGGACAGCGAGACAGTATGGAAACAGGGCGATAATGTCACGTTCAGATACAAGACAGGACAATCATATTCGCTTTCATTAAATGCAAGATTCTAACAGAAGAGAATCTCTGTATGTGTTTGAAAAGGTTCGTTTGAATGTTTAAAAGCCTGATAATACCGTTGTGCCTGCTTATCAGCATAGGTCTGAATGCCCGTGTTCTGGTCGACTCTGATACTGCTTTTATGTGGCAGGATGTCGCTGAGAACAGAGGGGTCATCTTGACATGGAACGAGGCAAAAGAGAACTGCGAAGAGCTTGATCTTGACGGTTACGACGACTGGTGGCTGCCGAGCGAGAGTGAGATGACGACGATCGTCGACCTCTCCCGCCCGGCAGGTCGTAAGATCAAAAAGGGCTTTATCTACTACAAAAAAAATGCCACGTATTGGACCGCCAGCACCTACGCCTGGAATGCCCCGCATGCCTGGGTCGTCGATTTCGGCAATGGTTCCAGCTACACCTTGCTGAAAGAGGAGCGCCGCTTTGTCCGTTGTGTCCGCTGCAGTGATTTTAAAAAGTGTATAGAGCTGTTTTATGAAAAGTAAAGTTCTCTTTTTCACTTGCGTCTCCTACTAACCAAAGGCTAACCAAAAATCCGGCATAATCGCGTATTAATATTAGGGACACTTCCCAAAAGCCAGGACGCACATGCTAGATTTTGCAAAATTTATAAAATATTCAAAACCGGGGCCACGTTACACCTCTTATCCGACTGCATTGGAATTTAATGATACTTTTTCGTATGATGCTTATCTGAATAAGCTCGAAGCACAGGATAGTGCTCGTCCGCTTTCACTCTATTTTCACCTGCCGTTCTGTCGTAACGCCTGTTACTTCTGCGGCTGTAATGTCGTCTTTACCTCTAAAGAGGAGAAGATGCTGCGTTACATGGGCTATCTGAAACGCGAACTGGAGATCTTGACGAAACATATCGACACCTCGCGCGAGGTGATCCAGATGCACTTTGGCGGCGGGACACCGACCTTTTTCACGGCAGAGCAGCTTGAAGAGATCATCTTGATGATCAAAAGCCATTTCAAGAACTTCAGAGCCGATGCGGAGATCTCTTGTGAGATCGACCCGCGTCACATCAATGAAGCGCAGATGAAGGTGATGAGTGAGCAGGGCTTTAACCGTGTCAGCTTCGGTATTCAGGACTTTAACGAAAAGGTGCAGGTCGCCGTTCACCGCGTCCAGCCTTACGACGTGACAAAAAACGCGATGGATCTGGCGCGCAAGTACAACATGGTCTCGGTCAATGTTGACCTTATTTACGGCCTTCCTTACCAGACGCTTGAGACCTTTAAAGAGACACTCAGACTCTCTTTGACGCTCAACCCTGACCGTTTTGCCGTCTTTAACTATGCACACGTGCCATGGCTTAAAAAGACGATGCGCAAGATCGATGAGACGACACTGCCATTGCCGGATGAGAAACTGCACATCATGCAATACACCATTGATTTCTTAACGGAGAACGGTTACAAGATGATCGGTATGGATCACTTTGCCAAGCCTGAAGACGAACTGTTCAAAGCGATAGAGAAGGGCGAACTGCACCGTAACTTCCAGGGTTACACCACTAAAGGCGGTGCTGACCTTGTGGGTGTCGGCCTGACATCTATCGGTGAGGGTGCCGACTACTATGCACAGAACTTTAAAGAGATGAGAGAGTACGAAGAGGCTATCGATGCGGGCAGACTGCCGTTTGAGCGCGGTGTATCTCTCAATGAAGACGATATGATCCGTCAACATGTCATCATGGAGCTGATGAGTAACTTCAAGATGGATATCAAACGCTTCAACGAAGACTATGACGTTGACTTTAACACCTACTTTAAAGATGACCTTCCTGACCTCCAGCCGTTTATCGATGAAGAGTTGGTAAGGGTTGATGAGAACCATATCGCCTGTTCAGAGACAGGAACACTGTTGATCCGAAATATAGCGATGGTGTTTGATGCGTATATGAACAAGCATGCCGGTTCTAAAAAGACTTTCTCCAAGACAGTCTGATGAGCAGCGTTCAAAAACGACCTGAAGATATCTTCAACTATGCAGAGACGAGTGATGAATGTATCAAGTGCGGGATGTGTATCCCGGTCTGTACCATTCACAATGTCAATGCCGATGAGGTGACATCGCCGCGTGGGTTCATCGATCTTTTAGGGGCCTACCAGCAAGGAAACCTTGAGCTGGATAAAAATGCCAAAGATATCTTTGAGAGCTGTTTTCTCTGTACCAACTGTGTCGACATCTGTCCCAAGGCTCTGCCGACCGACATGGTCATCGAGCAGGTCCGTGCCGACATTGCTGACAAGTTCGGTATCGCCTGGTTCAAAAAAGCCTTCTTCTATCTGCTCCGCCACCGTTTTACGATGGATGTGCTGTTTAAACTGGGCTATGTCTTCCAGACCTGCGGGTTCAAGATAAAAGCGGAAGAGAACTCGATGGAGCCGCGGTTTAGCCTGCCGATCATCAAGAAAGACCGTCTGCTGCCGAGTATGGGCAAGACCTCGTTTCTGAATGCCAATCCGGAGAACATTGAAAACGGCGGCAAACGCAAAGTCGCTATCTTTATCGGTTGTCTCGGAAACTACAACTATACGGAGATCGGCAGAGGGCTTTTGGATATTTTAGAGGCCTTGGAGATCGATGCCTTCATCCCTAAAAAACAGCTCTGCTGCGGGGCGCCGGCTTACTTTACCGGTGACTTCGACACTGTTGATCATAATGCTAAAAAGAACATCGAGTACTTCGAGACCTTTATCGATGATGTTGAGGCGATCATCATCCCTGAAGCGACCTGCTCAGCGATGATCAAGATCGATTATGAGCACTACTTCCATGATCAGCCGGAGTGGCTGGAGCGTGCGAAAAAGCTCAAAGGCAAGATCTTTATGGCGACGGAGTGGTTGGAACACCATACGCACCTCGAACATCTTCTGTCGTCAAAAGGCAGAAGTGACCTTGTGGTGACCTATCACGACCCGTGTCACGCACGAAAGATGCAGGGGGTGCACAACGAACCGCGTACCTTGATCAAACAGAACTATGTGTTGACCGAGATGAGTGATCCTAATGTCTGCTGCGGTTTCGGCGGGGTGACGATGCAGACAGAGAAGTACCACTTTGCCAAAGCAGCCGGTGTGCCAAAAGCGGCGATGATCAAAGGTACGGGGGCAGAAGTGGTCTCAGCAGAGTGTTCGGCCTGTCGTATGCAGATCAATGACTCTCTCTATCAGGCAGAAGTCAAAACGATATTTAAAAACCCGATCGAATTGATCGCAGAGGCGCTTAAAAAATAATGGTAGATGAAAACACAGTAGATCTGGAGAGTCTCATTGAGATCGTTCCAGGCAAACGTTCGGGAAGAGCATGTATAAAAGAGAGCAACATCACTGTCAGTGACATTATCGGTATGCTTACAGAAGGTATGGACAATGAAGAGATACTTGGATACTTTCCGGTTCTGAACGAAGACCATATATTGGCGTGTTTGGCACATGAAGCGAAACACGGTGTCGTGCGTGAATAAACTTCTTATTGTCTGGTCGACCGAAGAGGTCGAAGTGGCTAAAAAGATGGTGCTGCTTTACGGCAGTGTTATCTTGCCCCGGGGTTACTGGGATGCAGCCCATCTGATGATCTGGGGTCCTTCCGCAAGAGCTTTGGCCGAGAACAGTGAGCTTCAAACAATGCTTAAAACACTACAGCAGAGCGGGGTGGAGACTTCGGCCTGTGTCGTCTGCAGTGATGACTATGGTGTGAGTGCAAAGCTCGAAGAGCTTGGTGTCAAGACCACGCATACCGGCGAACTTTTAACGCAAGCACTTCAAAGTGAGTGGAAAGTGGTCACTTTTTAATGATGACAATGGAACTTTGGCAGCACATCTACGAGCACTTTGACCCGGTTGCCTTTAGCATTTTTTCGTTTCCCGTGCATTGGTATGGGATGATGTATGTTCTGGCGCTACTCAGCGCGTTGTATGTTGCAAAAGCCATTGTCTCTAGAGACAACCTGGCGATTACACAGAGGCAGCTTGATGACTACTTCATCTATATTGAAGTGGGCATTATCTTGGGGGCACGCCTGGGCTACATCCTCTTTTACGACCCGCAAACAGGCTATTACCTTACCCATCCATGGCAGATCTTTAACCCTTTTGATGCCAATGGAGACTTTGTAGGGATCCGTGGTATGAGTTACCACGGGGCGGTCATAGGGTGGTTCTTAGGCTCGCTTCTCTACCATAAACGCCATCCGGACGTCTCGTTCGGTGTCATCATGGATGTGGTGGCACTTGCCGTTCCTATCGGTTATATGTTTGGACGCGTGGGCAACTTTTTGAACCAGGAGCTTATTGGACGCGCTACCGACCTGCCTTGGGGTATTTATGTGGATGGTGTGCTTCGTCACCCGTCACAGCTCTATGAAGCTCTTCTTGAAGGTCTGGTCGTCTTCCTGGCTATCTATATCTACCGAAACTATAAACGTTTTAACGGCGACCTTATCTTGCTTTACGGACTTGTCTACGGGATGATGCGCTTCGTTGCAGAGTTCTGGCGCGAGCCTGATGTACAGATAGGGTTTATATATGCCGGATGGCTTACAATGGGACAGGTCTTGAGTGCTGCGATGATGCTTACAGCAGTCATCTTATGGTTCTATTTCGATCGGAAACTGTCGAAGTAGCAGAGGAGATGCTTCATTGAAGCATGTTGAGTGTAGATACTCAAGTGCGGTTTTGTAAGTAAAAAACCATACTCCATTGGAGGAGAAGCAGTACTTCTCATTTTCCATTTCGTCTCTTTACATACGTACGATCTCTCCTTTTAAAGAGTAGAGGATAGCCAGTACATCTTTGTAGGTCTCTTCGCTTAGATTATGATCCTTTATCGCTTTCATTGTATCATCTACAACTGCAAGGAACTCCTCTTCACTGATGTTCATACCTCTGTGTGTATCTTCCATACTTTTACCCGTATATTCACCGGGACCACCTGCACCCACGGTAAAGAACTCAACAACTTTTTGTGCTGTTGCATCTAAATCTTCAACATTCTCATAGCGTGTCTTAATTGTTGGATTCGCTAAGTGGTTGGCGACTACGGACTTGACAATACTTTTTACACCATCTGCTCCGCCTAATCTTTCATATAATGAATCAGCCATAATAGATCCTTTGCTTTTAAGGACTGCGGAGATCTCTGTGATGCTGCGCAGTCCAAGCAACAACTTCTCAGCAATATTTATGCGATATAAATACCAATAAAAAATAGTAGCATTAATATATCTTACATAAAAGAGCTAAAAGTCGTTAAACTATACATTTTGTCGGAAAAAGTATATATTAATGTGGTATTAAGAGCACAGAATGTCCAATAAAGTGCCTGTGTGCTAGGCTTCGTTGACCATCTTCTGGTGCTGCTCGATCAGTTTTACCAGTGCCAAGAAGAAAGCGGTGATCGCCGGTCCCAAGATCATTCCCCAAAAGCCGAAAGCGCCAAGTCCTGCGACAATAGAGAAAAAGATGAGCAGCTCATTTTTTTGCCCCTCGGACTTGACAATACGGAAGTTGATCTCTTTGATGATGACAGGTTTGATGATGGTGTCGGCAATTATGGAGATGACGATGATGGAGTAGAGCGCGATGAATATTGCACTCCCGGTGTTGCCGACAGAGAGTTCAAAGATCATGAACGGCAGCCAGAGCAGTGCCCCGCCGATAACAGGAAGCAGAGATGCAAACCCGTAGAGTATGCCGAAAAGCAGACCGTTATAGCCCATAAACGCTACCGCTATACCAAAGAGTGCTCCCTCAAAAATGGCTGTAGTCAGGATGGAGTAGAAGACAACACTCATCATCGAAGAGAGTTCAAAGCTAAGCAGTGTTGCATCTTGCTGCGGCAGTTGGATAACACATTTGAAATAGTCGAATATGGTTTTACCGTAAAAGTGTGAAAAGAAATAAAAGATGATGATCAAAAGGGCATTTTTAAGAAAACCTGCACTGTAGCTGCCAATCGTCCCGGCCATCGTCAAGGTGTGTGTAGCGAGTTCGTTGATCTGCAGTTCACGCAGGGCATCTTCTATAAAAGGTTGAGCAAACTCCAAGTAAGGCGGTAAGTGTGCAGCCCAATCGACCAGTTTTATATACACTTTTTCGATGCTTGCGATATCAATGCTGCTTAAGTACAGTGTAAGGGTTGTCAAAAAGTAGCCCAGCGGAGCGAAAAAGAGAACAGCGAGCACAATAGTAGAGAGGAGCGATGCGATCAGTATGGAGTTGGTCTTTTGCTCCAAACGACGCTGCACAGAGGCGGTCGAGATCGCCAGCAGAGAGGCGATCATGATGGAGAGCAGAAAAGGCTGGTACAAGAGGTACATCCAGTACAGCGAAAAGGCCAAGAGTGTGAGTATGATGTATTTAGGTTTCATTGTTAGTCCTGGTCGTCAAACAGAGTGTTCTGCTCTTGAGGTGCCTTGAATTTTAACACCTCGTAGCTTTTTTGCGTTGCGATCCGCCCGCGAGCCGTTCTCTCAAGGTAGCCGTTGGCTAAAAGATAAGGTTCCAGGACATCTTCAACGGTGCCTTCGTCTTCACTGAGTGCGGCGGCTATGGTACTGAGTCCCATCGGGCGTCCTTTGGCTTGTATGAGGTACTCCAAAAGACGAATGTCCATCTCGTCAAAACCGTAATTGTTGATACCGAGCTGTTCGAGTGCAAAGTTCGTTCGCTCATGCAGGATCTGTGCCTCGTTGGCAACATCGGCAAAGTCGCGAACGCGGCGCAGCAGTCTAAGGGCGATACGCGGCGTTCCTCGAGAACGCTTGGCTATCTCTAATGCTGCCTCTTTGATGATCTCTCTGTCGAGTTTGTCCGAAGCCTGGGCCACGATCTGCGACAGCTCGTCAGAGGAGTAGAAGTTCATACGAAAACTCATACCGAAACGGTCTCGGAGCGGGTTGGAGAGCATCCCGGCGCGTGTTGTCGCTCCGATAAGCGTAAAACGGGGCAGGTCGATCTTGACGGTCTGTGCGGCAGGGCCGCTGCCGATGATGATGTCAAGCCGAAAGTCCTCCATGGCCGAGTAGAGGATCTCTTCGACGGCAGGCGAAAGGCGGTGGATCTCGTCGATAAAGAGGATGTCCCCCTCGTCAAGATTGGTCATGATGGCGGCAAGGTCGCCGCTCTTTTCGATCATCGGCGCTGCAGTGACCTTGATACTCGCACCCATCTCATTGGCGATAATGAGAGCTAGTGTGGTTTTTCCCAGACCGGGAGGACCGTAAAAGAGGGTGTGGTCAAGGGCTTCGTCACGCATCTTGCTGGCTTCAATAAAGACACCAAGGTTCTTTTTGATCTGCTCCTGTCCGATGTACTCGTTCCAGGCATCGGGACGAAGGGTAGACTCACTGGCCTCTTCTGCGTCAAATTGTTCGATCTCGACGATACGGTCCATTACTTCAGCTCTTTTTTAATAGGTGTGGATCTCGTCAGGAAAACTGCGAGCCTCGACTTCGTCTTTATAGTTCTGCACAGCCTCTTTGACAAGGTCGGCACCGTTAAGGTACTTTTTGACAAACTTCGGTGTGAACGCTTCGAAAAGCCCCAGCATGTCGGAAAAGACAAGCACCTGCCCGTCAACACTGTTGCCGGCACCGATCCCGATGACCGGGACATGAACCGCTTTGGAAACATGCATGGCAACATCGGCTTTAACCCCTTCGATCACGATACAGAATGCACCGGCTTTTTCGATCGCCAGTGCATCGGAGATCAGCGACTTGGCCTCCTCTTCGCTTCTGCCTTTGACCTTGTAGCCGCCTTCGCCGCGTACAGACTGAGGCAGAAGACCGATGTGACCGCAAACTGCAATGCCGTTGTCGACAAGGTATTTGACAGTGTCCGCTTTCTCGGCACCGCCTTCGATCTTGACAGCGTCAGCGTCACTCTCCTGAAAAAATCGTGTAGCATTTTCCAGGGCTTTTTCGGCGGTGGTGTAGGTGCCAAAAGGCATGTCTGCGATAATAAATGAGTTTGGAGCACCGTTACATACCGCTTGGGTGTGGTAGATCATCTGCTCTAATGTAGCACTGAGCGTGTCTTTTTTACCGCCGAAACTCATGTTAAGGCTGTCTCCGACCAAAATAATGTCGGCGATAGGGTCGAAAAGTTTGGCAAAAAGAGCGTCATAAGCGGTGATCATGGTCAACGGACGATCACCCTTGGCTTTTTTTATCTTTGTGATAGAGAGTTTTGTGTTCATAATGTGTCTCTTAATATAGGCAGTCTCCCTAATCGAACGTAGATCTCGGAGATGCCTTAAAGTTTGTATGTTACGTGATTTTATCCAAAAGTGGTACAATTTCATCTGAGGACATTTCCAAACACCCTATGTAGTCTCAGCCACACAGAAAAGTATTCAATCTAGGCAGTTGTTTTCTTGCGTAGCCGAAGCTACGGAGGAAGATGACTAACGCCGAGTGAATGTTTTTCTGTGTGGCCCGTCGGGAGACAATTTAAAGCACGATCTCGCCCCTTCTTCTGCTCGCCTTAGCTATGGCTAGGACTTCACAGAACAAGTGACAAATCGCATACTTTAAATTGTTTCTGAGATCTGCATAGGGTGTTTGGAAGTGTCCTTTTATATGACAATTATACTTTATATCCCTCTTTTGGAGACAGTTTGAAACATCTAGTCGCGTACATTACAACAGGTTTTCCTGAAAAATCATTTACAGTCGACCTTGCTCTGGCATTGGGTGAGAACGGGGTGGATTCCCTTGAACTCGGCGTCCCTTTTTCCGACCCGGTAGCCGACGGCCCCGTGATCGAAAAAGCAAATTTCCTGGCGCTTGAAAAAGGGCTGCGTTTCAGCGATGTTCTAGAGCTTTCAGCGCAGATCGCCCCAAAAGTAGACACACTGTGGATGGGCTACTTTAACCCGTTCTATCAATACGGCATGGACGAACTGCTCAAAAAAGCGAAAGAGATCGGTGTCAGCGGGATGATCATTCCCGACCTTCCTCACGAAGAGGCTACGGCCTATAAAGCGCAGTTTGACGCCAATGCCATCAGTAATATCAGCTTCGTGGCACCGACGGATGACGATGCGCGTGTCAAAGAGGTCGTTACTGATGCGAAGAAGTTTATCTACCTTGTCGCTTATGCCGGTATTACGGGAAGCGGTCAAAGCGAAGACCTGCAGCCTATCATCACTTCGATCAAAGCACACACGCAGACACCGGTCTATGTCGGTTTCGGCGTTAATGAAAAGACGGCAAAAGAGAAAGTCGAAGGTGCGGACGGTGTTATTGTCGGTTCGGCTTTTGTCAACGTTCTTTTACAAGAGGATCTGACGCTGTCGCAAAAGATCGAAAAATGTTGTTCTATCGCCAGAGAGATCAAACACAAGATCAACGAGTAACGATCTTGCGGTACTGGTCTGTTCTTCTTCTGATCGCAGCGGCCTTGCCTGCGTATGCCAGTACCACCCTTTATGACGAACTGAAAAACCTGCCGCGACCTTTTGTCCAACCTTCATTCGAACTGTTTCCTGACAGCAGTGTAAGAGCTGTTGACAGTGTGTTCACCCAGGAGCTTGACCGTTATTGGATGAGTGAGATGATGCAAAAACAGTTTGTTTCACTTACTATGGGGGAAGATGATGACTACCTTGTCAAAGATGTCAACGTCAATGAAGCGCTTCCGGGAAGCTATAAAAGAGTGATCGAAGATACGATCTATGTTCAGTTTATGATGATGGCGGCGATCGGGGCTTTAGCAGTTATGCCTGAGAGTATCTCAAAATGGGACATGGACGCGTTGAATGAGCAGTCTTTAGGTGAGCGTTGGCGCGAGAATGTCACAACAAAACCTGTCTGGGACGAAGATGAGTGGGAGATCAACTATATCGGTCACCCCGTCTCGGGAGCCGCTTATTATGCACTGGCCAGAAACGAAGGGATGACTATCTTTGAATCAGCGGCCTATTCGACCATACTGTCAACATTTTTTTGGGAATACGGTTATGAGTCATTTGCCGAAAAACCGTCCATTCAAGATCTTATTTTTACCCCTTTAATAGGTGCATTCCTGGGTGAAGGCATGCACGTATTAGAGAAGAAGTTGGAT
>JBDLJE010000018.1:0-30263 GCA_039714575.1 Campylobacterota bacterium
CCGGACTGTTCGAGTGACAACTTTGCGATCCGTCCCAATGAATTTCATTCGACGTTGGATCCTGCAGTAACAATTAATGCAAGTGAACCGACAACAATGACTTTTTCCGCCTTTACATTTGATGGTGCTACGCCGACGGAACTTTATAACGAAGTCCAATTAACTTCATTTGATGTCTCCTTAGCTATAACAGACCCTTTGGCAGTCTGTCCTTTTTCCATTTTTCAGTTAACTCCGAATGTTGAGTTTACAGACGGTGCCGTTACCGGTGACTATACATTTGACCATGTCGGTCTAGTAACGATGAAAATATCTGAGACTGCCGGTAGTGAATATGCGCTTGTTGATGCTGAGGACACTTTGGACGCAGATCGTTACATTACTCCTTGGGAAGCGGAGATCACTATTATCCCGGATCATTTTAAGTTGGAATTAAAAGATTATTACGATGCTAATTTTGACATAAACACAGACAAGAACTTTACCTATCTTTCTGATGATTATAAGATGATGTCGAAGTTGGAGTTCAACATCACTGCAGAAGATTTTCTGAACAATACAACACTAAATTATACTGACTTGTGTGCTGCGAAAGATGTTGATGTGACAGTGACACACTCAGTGGTACCGCCGCCGCTCTCTAACTTCGTAATGCGCTTGCAGGCAAAATATGTTACTGCACTTCCAGTTGACAACATAACTATTCCTGTTGCAGATGATATAACATTTACGACTTTGAATGGAAAAGAGCTGCCAAAAGAGTTTTTTCTTAATGGTACAGCTTCCTTAGAGCTGCTGCTTAATTTTGATCGTAAGACCAATCTGCCGTTAAATCCGTTCAAGTTTACTATAAACGATATCACTGTTGTCGATGAGAATGCTACAACAACTGTTGTATCACCGGAAATAATTAACAAAGATGCAACCTTCTTTTACGCACGTGTACACTCCCCTCGTAGCCGTGCGATGTGTAATGGTGTGACATGTAATGGAACTGTGAATTTCTATTATGAAGTCTATGGTAAAAATACGACGACAGTTGAACAAGGCCTGATCACTACCTTGCTTGGTGCGGTGCCGAAAAAAAGTCTTGACAGTGTCAACTGGTATAGAAACACAGAACACAACTTAAGCAGTGACGGTAATGTAACCGGCTCGACACAAAATATTCCAATCTTCGCTGGTACACCTGTTTCATTTACACCAAACATCGTTACAGCTACAACAGTTGGGAATTATAACTATGATGGAAGTAACGGTTATCCATTTAAGGGAACAGTGACAGTAGATTCATCAGAAGCAGTGACTGCAGATACAAATCAAACACAGTCATGGTTGATATATGATCAGTTTAATCCACACCCAGCAACGATAAAGAATGTAGAGCTGGAGTATTATGGTCCAGGTTCTTGGTCAAGTGACACTGGTCCTGCTGGGTCTGTAACAGATGAGAGTGGCAATAAAAACAGAAATACCAACCGGAGAATCCGATGGTAAGAAGCCGATATATCGTTAATCGTATGCATCACTTTATGCGAAGTGCCTTTACGATGATCGAACTCATTTTTGCTATTGTTATTTTAGCTGTCGTTATGTTGACGATACCGTTGATGATACAGGTAAATAATAAAGCGCTAGAAGGAAGTGCTGCACAAGAGGCCATTTTCCTCGTGTCGGCAGTCTTGTCTGAAACAACGACCCGGGTTTGGGATACCAACTCTATTGTTGGAGATGATGCCGGATATTCCATATCTAAAATTTTGGATATTGGTCTTCCTGGTACTGGTGGATATACCAGAACAGCTGTAGACAGCTCAGTTAGGGTGGGTGGACTCGACGAAGACCTTCATCGTAGTTTTGTTGACTATAACGCAACTGATCCGCTAACTTCTCCTGACTTGGGAGACGGTTTGACAGAAACACTGCCTCACGATATTACTGATTCTGTTTCTGATATCGAAGGGTATAAAAGCAGTTTTACTATTACAGCTACAAGACAATATGTGAATGATACCTCTTTAGCGCCAACTTTTGTTTTTGCGACATCTGCGCCTGGAGCCCAGAGTAATATGAAGATGACAGAAGTTGTGATTACAGCACCCAATATTGACCCTGCTCTTCCTGATGATGAGATTGTACGTCTTCGTGCTTATACCTGTAATATTGGTGAAATAGATTATGCCAAAAGGAGATTTTGATGCGTAAGGGATTTACCTTAATAGAATTTATCTTCGTTATAGTCATCTTTGGGATCATGTCAAAGTTCGGCGCGGAAATACTTTATAAGATCTATGAAAACTATGTCTACAGCAACACGTTTAACCGCTTGCAAAACCAGAGTGAAGCAGCCGTAAAACAGATAGCGAACCGTTTGCAGTACCGTATCAAAGATTCAACGATTGCCAGAGACAGTTTGGCAGCAGGAGTTGAGCCGATAGGTAGTAATGACGGTACTGAGAGTGTGTTAGAGTGGATCGGAGTTGATATTGACGGATGGAAAGGAACGGCGACAACAGCACCGGACTGGAGTGGTTTTATTGATCTTCAAGCTTCAAATGCTGCGGCATTGGTCTCGCCTGGTACAACGACAGTTCCTACAACACTGGGTAATCCGGCAATCTTTTTTATAGGCTCGAATGTTGACCTAAACGGAACAGCCTTTGGGTGGGATAGAGTAGGTGCGATGCCTAATCAGGCCAATGATATGCACCCGGTAACATTTACGGCCGGTGTAGGTTTGGAATCTGCAACAGCCGGTGATTTTACCGGTGAAGATGTATATGAGTATTATCAGCTGGCGCAAACTGCTTATAGTGTGAGTCTTGAAGGTACAGACCTGCTTTTATATTATAACTACCAACCTTGGAACGGTGTACATTCATACAGTGCCGGAACACAATCAAGTTTGATCATGGAAAACGTTACAAGCTTTAAATTTACGTCTATGGGTGACATTATGATCATTCAAGTTTGTGTTGGCGACGGGAACGTGACAGGTCTGAGTGAATACTCGATCTGTAAAGAAAAGGTGGTGTTCTAATGAGAGCTTATCAACACAAGCGCGGCGGTTTTGCAATGATAATGGCGATCTTTTTTATGATCCTTATCGCTACGTTGCTGTCTTATATGTTGTCAACAACTACGGAAACGGCGGAACGTACTACAAATATCTATGTCAACGAACAGGCACAATTGCTGGCTAAAAGCGCGGTAGAGTATGCTATTTTAAGAGTCTCCGGACAAGATCGTTCAGGAGGTAACTGCATAAATAGTTTTGACGCAGAGTACCCGGACAGCACCAACCCTCTTTTTGATATTAATGTTAATATTCGCTATATAGGATTCGGGGGACTAGCGGGGTGTACGGACTTTATTACGAATATTCAAACCCCAGAGTCTAACGGAACAATGCTAATTGACGTGTATGTAACAAGTACGACAGGGGCAGGAGGTTTGAATCTAAGCGAACCTGTCAGTTATCACCGCCGCACCCTCCAAAAACTCTAAAAAAGCTTTAGCTTCGGTGCATCTTGTACCGGAGTTCACCTCTCAACGCACAGAAGTGCGCCTTCGGGATCACTTCAGCACAACCTACTCCAAATCTGAAATTTTTTACTGTGCAAGAACTTATTAGATGAGCTTCGCCGTCTGCATAACGCTAGTAAAGCCCAAACTTCCCGTCACTGCGTTTGTAGAGGACACGTGTCTTGCCGTCGATATCGATAAAGATCTCAAACTGCTTTTTCCCCTCTTTAAGCTCGTCTAGAACGTCGGCGACCTCTCTTGGTTTGTAGAGGTCCAGTTCCAGCGGGACGATCTCATCTTCGACACTCTCTTTTGCACTTTGCATATCAACGTCGATAGCCCCATTTTTGGCTTCGTTCAGACTTTCGTTGCGGTGGTCATTGATCTTGTCGCTCAGGCGGCGGAGAGCCTTTTGTGTACGGTCTGTTGCCAGATCGGCTGCGGCGTAGAGGTCGTCATCTTTCTGCTTGATGATGACGGTGTTCTTTCCGGCGATGTTAATGGTGTACTCTAAAGAGACACCCCGGTGGCGCTCTTGTTTGGCGATGACGACACTGGCGGAAATAATGTCCAGGTTATACTTCTCCATAGATGCTAAGGAGGCGTTTAGATAATCTTTGATCGATTCGGTGAGTTCAAGCTGACGACCGGTTAGTGAGATATTCATTGACTTTCCTTTTTTTGATATTGTAAATATTATAGCACGTGTATGTGATTTTGAATGTTTAATCTGTGTAGTCTGTTGACCAGAGGCTCTATTTTGACAACTGTTCTTTGACCTTCTTTACTATTGCCTCATCTTCTCCCATATCGATCCATCGAAACTTATCGCCGCTTTGAGTCTTGCCGACCAGAAGGTCACCGCCTTTTCTAAACTTCAGGTCAAGTGCGGCAATGTCAAAACCGTTGTCGGTTTTGACAAAGGCGTCGAGGCGTTCGCTTTTTGTCTTATTGGTATAGAGATAGCAGTAGCCTTTAAGACCGTTACGACTGACCCGTCCGCGGAGTTGATGCAGGGTAGAGAGCCCTAAGCGCTCTGCCCCGACGATGATGATGGTTGTCAGTCTTGGCAGTGAGATACCGACTTCAACAACGGTGGTGGCAAGCAGGATGCTGCCGCGCTCTCTAAACTGTTCAAGAATCGTCTCTTTGTTCTTATCTTTACCGTGTGTGACATAAACATCACTGAAACGTCTCTCCCAGTATCCTCTTGCCTCTTCAATACTTTGGTACGCAAGTGCATCGCTCTGTTCCACTAATGGATAGATGATGAGGACTTGGTGTTTTTTCTCAAGTTCATCACTGATCTTTTCCAGCAGGCCTGCAAAATCATTTTTGTGAATGACCGAGGTCTTGATGTCTTTGGTAAAAGGGGTCTGTGTGATAAGACTGACATCGATATGGGCTGAGTCGATCATTGCCTGGGTTCGGGGAATAGGAGTGGCTGAGAATTGAAGAAAATGGGGTCGTTTTTCTTGCGTTGAGATGATGTTCTCTAAAAGTTTTCGCTGTGCTGTCCCAAAACGGTGCTGCTCATCGATCATGATCAGCCCACTGTCAGGCAGCTCGCGATAGAGAAGGGCATGGGTTCCGATAATAAAGTCATACTGCTCAAGGTCCAGAGACTTTTTGGTACTGTTTTGTACCAGTACGCTTTTAAGATGAGGTAGATACTTTTGCGCCTCTTCAAAAAGCTGGTTGGCCAAGATAGTGGTCGGTGCCATTAAGACAGCACGGTGTGGTTGTGCTATAAGTGCTGAAGCCAGGATGACCATTGTCTTTCCGGAGCCGACATCGCCGACGACCATTCGTTTGGCAGAGACATCTTTTTGCAGATCATCTTCTATCGCTTCTATAGCAGCTGTCTGCTCGCCCGTAAGGGTAAAAGGCAGCGCCTCAGCCCACTCTTTCCACTTTCCCGTGAGCCTGTAAAGAGAGGGGAAGTATCGTCTTTTGTTGCCGAGTACTTTCATGTAGTCGTAAAGCTCGGCAAATTTTAGGGCCTGGGTCTGATGCAGAGACAGTCTGTCGCCTTGTTCAGGTGTTGGAAAATGAACAGTTAGAAGGAGCTTGATGACAGCATCAGGCAGCCCTTCGGCTCTTAGATTGTCACTGTTGATATAACGCTCGACAAGGCGGCGCATGACGTCGGCTCGCAATGCTGTTTTGTATTTGGGAACAATGGTACCGACCTGGTCGATCTTTAAGGGGTGTGTCATCTGACAATGACCGCTGTTACAGCTGATCTTACCGTAGAAAAAGCTCTGCTCTCCTATAACAAAATGACGAAGCAGATACGGTTTAGGGTTAAAAAGTACCGCTTCGATGCGGTGGTTGAAGTTGTGGGCAAAGAGGGTGATGAGTGTACGTTTGGGGGAGCGGGATATCTGCTCGACAGTCGCATCGATGACCTGCATCTTCTCCACCTGCATCTGAGTGTTGATACGCTTGTCCTCAAAAGCCGTAGGCGCAAGAGTAGCGAGTGCAGTGATGCTTTGAATACCAAGACGTTTGAATTTGTCCAGATCTTTTTGCTCGATCGGCAAAGTAATCCTTTTGTCGTCACTCCTGACGATATGTTTGATGTTAGATATCTTTTTACGATCACTAAATTTTGATTAGTATATCGCCAAATGATTAAAAAATGCGATTATATGGCAAAAGTACGCTTGATTAATCACATCTTCGATAAAATAAGCTTTTTAATAATCTAAAAATATTGAGAGTTTATGAGACACATTTTTCTATTAGCTGCTTTTCTTCTTTTTCTGACGGGATGTAGTAAAGATATCGAAGAGTATAACAAACCGGCGGCATATTGGTATAAACGTATGATCGAGTCAGTTTCTGAGGGCAACCTGGACAAAGCGGACAACTACTACAGCTCTCTGCAGAGTGAGCACATCGGTTCGCCGCTTCTTCCAGAGGCGACTATGATCATGGCACAGTCCCATCTTCAGTATGAAGAGTACCTGTTGGCAGAGCATTTTCTTAATGAGTATATCAAACGTTATGCGACTCCGGGTGAGTTGGAGTACAGTGAGTACCTTAAGATCAAAGCGAAGTACATGGCCCTGCCAAACCCGCGTCGTGACCAGGGCTTGATCAACGAAGCAATTGCTTCTGGAGCCAAGTTTAAGACTATCTATCCGAACTCTATCTATTACCCTATTGTCGACACAATGGTGACGCGGCTGGTCCTGGCGCGCGCAAGCCTGAACGAGAGTATCGCTGAACTGTATGAGCGTCTTGATAAGCCGATGGGTGCAGAGCATTACCGTAATGTACGCAGAGAGAACTGGGTGGACTGGGAAGATGTAGAAAAAGCCAATGTCGCTTGGTATAAAGAGGTCTTTGAAGGAGACGGCACGGAAAGCTGGTATGCTTTTATGATCCCGGACACGCAAAGTGTTGTCTCGCGTAACAGCCAGGGACAGGTCAAAACGGCTGATAAACGAAGCAAAAAAGAGCAAGAAGAAGAGTATCAGCGTGCACTCAACCCTGCAGGTAGCGGATTTTAAAACGTTTCATTACTTAATTTTCCCTGCATAACTGAGATAAATACTTTTGTTTACTCTTGTTATAGTGATACTACCTATAATACATTCAATAATTAACAATTTTTAGGAGCAATGATGCAATTAGATAATTATGAAGATTTTCCAACCAATTTACCTGTTATTGCAGAAGATGACATATTTTTATACCCTTTTATGATCTCGCCGCTCTTTTTGAGTGATGCGAAAAACATCGCAGCGGCAACAGAAGCCATTGAAAATGACTCGCTCATCATTGTCTGCCCGACGAAGGACGACCATGAGGGCGAACGTGACTTTGAAGCGATCTATGATGCAGGTGTTGTCGGTTCCATTATGCGTAAAGTGGCACTTCCTGACGGGCGTGTCAAAGTACTGTTCCAGGGTCTGGCACGAGCACGTATTACTGAGCCGTTAAGCACTGAACCGACACTTCATGCAACGGTCGACACGATCGAACCGCTTGAGTTCAATGAGCTTAAGATGGACGCTATTATAGAGGTGGTCCGTGAGAAAGTACGTACACTCTCCCAAGTAAGCGGCTATTTTCCGCCGGACCTACTGCGCACGATCGAAGAGAACCATGAGCATAACCGTATTGCTGACCTTATCTGCAGTACCATCAAGATAAAAAAAGATGAGGCGTATAAGCTTTTTGTTGAAGCCGATATCGAGAAACGATTTTTAATGCTCATTGACATTCTCATTGGTGAGATCGAAGCGAATAAACTGCAAAAAGAGATCCGTTCTAAAGTACAGGACCGTATTGAAAATGTCAACAAAGAGTACTTTTTAAAAGAGCAGCTCAAGCAGATCCAAAAAGAGCTTGGTACCGACAACCAGCGTGATGAAGAGATCGAAGAGTATCGCAAAAAGCTCGAAGACAAAAAGTCCAAGATGGGCGAAGAGGTCTATAAAGAGATCAACAAACAGCTCGAACGTTTTGCGCGAATGCACCCCGATTCTGCCGATGCCGGGATGATCCAAAGTTATCTCGAATGGGTTCTGGAGATCCCTTTTGGGGATCTTGCCAAGAAGAAGATGGACATCGTAGAGGTAGAAAATCAGTTAGATAAAGACCACTTCTCGCTTAAAAAGCCAAAAGAGCGTATCGCAGAGTACTTCTCTGTTAAAGAACTTATAGAACTTCGCGGTAAAAAAGAGAGTGAGCAGGGCGGGGCGATCCTCTGTTTTGCAGGCCCTCCGGGTGTCGGTAAGACCTCTTTGGCAAACTCCATCGCTACAGCACTTAAACGACCGCTTATTCGTATAGCACTGGGCGGCCTGGAAGATGTCAATGAACTTCGCGGACACCGTCGCACCTATATCGGTGCAATGCCGGGTCGTATTGTCCAAGGCCTGATCGATGCTAAAAAGATGAACCCTATTATTGTCTTGGATGAGATCGACAAAGTAGGGCGTTCTGGCCGCGGTGATCCGACAGCAGTGCTGTTAGAGATCTTGGACCCGGAACAAAACAGTGCTTTTAGAGACTACTATACCAACTTCAACATTGATCTGAGCAACGTTATCTTTATCGCTACGGCAAATGACGTTGGACGTATTCCGGCACCGCTGCGCGACCGTATGGAGTTTATCGGTGTAAGCTCATACACACCGCAGGAGAAGTTTGAGATCGCCAAACGTTTTCTTCTTCCTCAAGAGCTTAAAAAACATGCCCTGAAGTCGTCAGAACTCTCTATTTCAAAACCGGCGCTCAAAGAGATCATTGCCAGTTATACTCGAGAAGCGGGTGTTCGTAATCTGCGTCGCCGTTTAGCTGACTTGACACGTAAGGCAGCTAAGATGATCTTGGAAAACCCGGAGAAGGACAAGGTCAATGTATCGCTTAAAAATATTAAACAGTTTTTGGATAAAACGGTATTTGAGATCGACAAAACAGACAACATTGACAGGGTCGGTGTCGTTAACGGGCTTGCATGGACAGCCGTCGGCGGAGATGTGCTAAAGATAGAGAGTATCCGCATAAAAGGCAAGGGTACGTTCCAGCTAACGGGTAGTCTTGGCGATGTGATGAAAGAGTCGGCGCGAATTGCCATGAGTGTTGTCAAAACACTGATCGACACCAATAAGCTCGCCATCAGTAAGGAGCAGCTCCCTCTGAGTGCTAAAGAGATCGAAGAGCAGCTCAACGTGGACAGCAGCGAGGTCTATAAGCGTTATGACCTTCATATTCATGTTCCCGACGGTGCAACGCCGAAAGACGGTCCTAGCGCCGGTATTGCGATGTGTACAACGATTGCGTCGATACTAAGCGGTAAAAAGATCCGTTCAAACTTAGCTATGACCGGTGAAGTCTCATTGACAGGTGTTGTCATGCCGATCGGCGGTCTGAAAGAGAAGCTGATCGCTGCACATAAGGCGGGGATGAAAGAGGTTCTTATTCCTCAGAAAAACTATGAGCGTGACCTTGAAGATATCCCGGATGAGGTCAAAGAGGCGGTTACTATTACACCTGTTTCTCGTATTGAAGAGGTGCTGGAGAAGATGTTAGTCTAGTAAAATTTCTAGCTTCGGCGTATCTTTTTCTAATGAGAGGACTGTTTGATGTAGAAGAGTCTTGCAGCCTTATGCTGCAAGGAGTAGATTACAGAGCGAGGTCGTTGATCTTTTGTGCGACGTCAGAGGCGCGTACAGGTTTCATCAAAAAGCCGTTTGCCCCTTTGTCAAGGGCTTCTGTCTTTTTTGTCTCATCTGTTGTCAAGATGATGATAGGAAGCTGTTTCAGGTTATCGTCTGCGCGTACGATCTGCAGCATCTCTAATCCGCCCATGACAGGCATGATGATGTCAAGCAGGATTATATCGATATCGGTGCGTTCTTTTAAAACGTTAATAGCATCAGCACCGTTCTTTGCTTCGACAACTTCACCAACATCCGGATTTTTCATTAACATTGACTTGAGCAGTTTCAAGTTGATCATATCGTCATCAACAGCTAATACTTTTAAATTTTTTGACATAGTTAAGTTCCCTTTATCTAGTATATTTTTCTACGATCAAACGTAGCAGGTCTTTATTTACAAGGTTGTTGATGATCTCATCAGCTATCTCGTTGTGTTCAGTGTTCTCACGCGCTGCAGGATCGACCATCATAACGATCGATGTTTTATTGGCCAGTCCGTCAACGGTCTCTTTAAGAAGTGCATAATCAATATTTGGCAACTCTTTGTCGATCAAGATAACACGCGGGTTCTTCGCTTTAAGATCTTGGATCAGTGTGTCAAACGATTTTGACGTCTCATAGTCAAATTTTAACTCATCAAGTAACATAGAGAACAGTTTAGTCTCTATCGGACTTTTCTTTGTCAAAATAATACTAAGAGTTTTTTCTTCAACAGCGGCAGGTGCTTGTTTCGGCTCAGCACTTACACTTACCGGCGCAACTGGTTCGACTGTCGGTGCGACAACCGGTTCAACTTTTGGTGCAACGGTCGGTGTGACTTTTGGCTCAGCTTTAGGTTCTACAGTGGGCTTTGCAGCCGGTGCTGCTGTTTCTCGGGCTGCTTTGAGCTCATTAATATCAACGATCTTCTCAGAAAGGAAATGGTTGAGCAGTGATGTCAGTTCAGTACGCACAAGCGGTTTGGTCGTGTATTCATCCATACCGGCATCCATGAAACGCTCGCGGTCACCCTTAAGTGCATTTGCTGTCAAGGCAATAATAGGGATGTGCGGCACTTCAAAGTCCTCTTCATAGTCGAGGATCTCCTGTGTCGCTTCCATACCGTCAAGTACAGGCATCTGGATATCCATAAAGATAACGTCAAAGTGACCGTTCTTGCGTTTTTCAAAGGCTTCAAGACCGTTGTCGGCCAGAGTGATCTCAAGACCAAGGTCTTCGAGTGTACGTTGGATCAGTTTTTGGTTAATGATGTTGTCTTCGGCTACAAGCGCTTTTGCTTTGAATTTTGATGTGTTTGCATCAAATTTCTTATGGCGGATCTTCTGTGCTTTTTTATTGTTGAACGACTCAAGGTCAAATGACTCAAGAACATTTCTGATCTTCGTACCGTTCATCGGCTCGTACATGACCTTGAAGATCTCCAGACCCATGTTGTCGATCTTCTTCATGTAGTATGACTTAGTGATAAGAATAAGCTCTTCTTGTGTTTTAGAGAACTCTTCGATACCGGCTTCATTAGTGTAGTCATAGTCGACGAACAGCATGTCATAGTTGATCTGACGTTCAAGTTTCTGAAGCTCGGCAATATCTTTGAACGTTGTATAACTTACACCATAGAAGTCAAGGTACTGTTTAAGGTAGGTCTCTTGACGTTTAGTCTTGGTGTCAGACTCAAGGATCAGTGCATTGATATAGCTGAATGTACCGCTGATCGAGTCGTTAAGTGTTTCGATCTCTTCGAATTCAACTTCGAAGAAGAATGTTGTACCGTGACCCGGCTCACTTTCAAGATCAAGTTGACCACCCATCAACTCAACGAAGCGGCTTGAAATCGTTAGACCAAGACCGGTACCGCCGTATTTACGTGATGTAGATACATCGGCTTGACCAAACGCTTCAAAGATATTTGCTTTTTGTTCAGCGGTAACACCGATACCACTGTCTTCAACGGAGAAGCGGATACGTGTACGGCTAGGCTGATCGATTTGGACCTTACGGATCTCAACATTGATCGACCCGCCGCTGCTTGTAAATTTAACTGCATTGGAGAGAAGGTTGATAACGACCTCTTTGATCTTGGTCGGATCACCTTTAATAGGACGTTCAAGTTCAGGATCGATGAAACATCCAAGGTCAATATGTTTCTCAGAAGCACGTACTGCATAGACTTCGACAGCTGAGTCAAACTCTTCAATAGGGTTAAAGACGATCTCTTCGATCTCAAGTTTGTTGCTTTCGATCTTAGAGAGGTCAAGAATGTTATTGATGATCTCAAGAAGGTTCTCAGAACTTTTCTCGATGATATCGATAAATTCGCGCTGCTCCTCTTGGAGGTCCGTGTCTTTAAGAAGTTCGGTGAACCCGACAATACCGTTTAGAGGTGTACGGATCTCGTGTGACATATTGGCGAGGAACATGGACTTGGCTTCTGAAGCCTCTTGCGCATTTGCTGTCTCGAGTTTTGTCTGATCGATAACACTTTCAAGAAGGGCATACGCCTGTGCGGTTCCGTCAGCTGTATCGAGGTTGATCTTATGTGCAATAAGCGCATCTTCGTCTGCTGTATCTTCCGCAACACGGTTAAGGACCGACTCAAGGTTTTTGATGTTTCGTGCAATATCATTAGAGAGAAGCATTGCCAAGATAGAGGCGAGCAATGATGCTACCCAGATCGCAATTGCGATAGCAAGAACCTGGATAGAGTTTTCCTGAACAGTGCTTGAACGTGTCGCCATGGCATCAATAATGACCTTTTCTGCTTCTGAAAGCAGGTTGGTCTTCTCTGAGAGCATGGTGAACCAGATGCCTGATCCTGTAGAATAGAGGCCGTCATTGACCGCCTGCATGACCTCTGCACGTTCTGTTGTGATATCTTCGAAAAGCTCTGCATTGTCCTCATCGTTGAAGATAGCGTCAAGCTCAGTTTTAACCTCTTGGTTTAGAATACCGTCATAGTCAATGGCATCAGCCTGACCAATAAGTGTAATCCAGACATTTAACTCTTCCGCATCAAACCTTGTGGCACGGGCGAGGGCATAACTGATAAAGTCACGCTCGTCACCCGTAAAGTGTTTCGCATCAATGATGTTGATGTAAGCATTTGCAAGAGAATCGATCTCGGGATCAACTTTAAACGCAGCAATCGAGCGAAGTTCCTCTAGAACTTTGGCTTCGGCAGCGCCATAGACCGTATCGTAGATATCCTCAAACTCAAGCTCTCCGGCATCAATATTCGGACGACTCTCGACAATGGTCTGGTACTGCTCAGCGATCTGTTTTTGACTTGAACAAGCTTTACACTCCGTTTTGCCGCTGTGATCGTGTAGAAGCTCATTCTTACCCACGTTAGTGCTATAAGCAGTCAGCTTTTCATCAACGAGCTCACGCTGTGCGACGAGTGACTTTTTGGTTGTCTCTGACTGACTTCCCAGGTACATAACAGTCATACCGCGTTCACGTGAAAGGTTACGGACAAGATCATTTAAATAGATATTTTCGTCCAGTTTTGCTTGTAGTACTTTCGCTGCCTGATAACTTGTATATGCGGTAAATACATAGTAACTTGCTAGTGCGAAGAGGATCAGAATCGGGAAGAGACTGATCAGACGCAATCTGTTTTTAAGTGCAATCATAGGTTGTATGCTCCTGTTAAAGTTGGTTTATAAAGCCGTAAAACTCTTGCATAGCGGCTTTTGCTTGGGTATCTTCAGTGCTTGTTATAAGCTTTTGAAGCGCATCGGATATCTCTAGGATACGAAGGTTGTCACTTACCCCTTTAAGCTGGATGGCGTAGCCTTTCCAGCGGATAACATCTGAGGATGCAATAACTTCATTCAACCTGTTCTTCATGTCGTTTGCTTCTACGATGTAATCATCTATTAGAGCACTGACAAGGTCTGCGCTGAGACCGATCTCGGCTGCAGCGGTGTTGACGTCATAGGTGAGAAGAGGAGTGTTCTCTATGTCAGCAGGGCTTTCAGGTTCAAAATCTTGAATATCTGAAAGGATCTCCTCTTCATCATCAAGAACGATAAGGGGCTCGTTACTGTTTTCAGTGACCAGACCAAAATCATATAGGTCAGAACTGTCATCTACAGCAGCCGCTGCCGGTTCTGTCTCTTGGGACAGTGTGTCAAGCTGTATAGGTGCTGTGAACGTCTCTTTTTCATCGAGTTCAGGCAGATCCAAAGGCTGTATGATCTTCTCTTCAACTTCAGGCAGGTTTAAAGGCGGTAGGATCTCCTCTTCCTGTGCAGGTTCGAGCTTAGGCGTAAGGTCGTAAAGCTCCTCTTTTACAGGTTCGTCTAGCTCACGTTTGACCACCTCTACATCTTTGCCTTCAAGTTTGGCAATAGTGATGTAGAATTTTTTCAGGTTTGCTTCACACTCTTTCATGTCGGATGTCTCATTAACATTTCGAAGGACTTCAAAAGAGTCTTCTATGCGAAGGTTGGCGGCAACACCTTTAAGCTTGTGTGAAAGGCCTTTGATGTTGTCAAGGTCTTCATTGGCGGTCGCTGTAAAGAGCTGCTCTTTAAACTCATGCGCCTGTTTGATGAAGTCGCCGATAAACTCTTCAATAAGGTCGACAGGAAGACCAAGCTCATCAGCAGCGATCTGCGGATCATAGAGATAGTCATCGTCGAACTCCAGATCGGCAAGGTACTCTCTGTCCTCTTCGCTCAGATAGGCTCCAAGCATTGGAGCACTTTTGTCGTCTTCTTGTATCCTGTCAAAGACAGACTCTTCTTCAGTAGGGAGTTCCAGTGCTGTTTCAACGCGCTGCTCCTCTTGAACCTCCTCCTCTTCTTCATGGAAAAAGATGTCAAGCTCTTCTTCTTCAGCCGGTGTTGAGACCGGCGGCGTGTCCACTTCATCTTGGAGGAAGATGTCTTCATCAAAGGTCAGCGGTGCTTGCTCTTGTTGCTCTTCAATAGCCGGTTCGATTACAGCGGCAGGTTCGGCTTCAATGACCGGTTCTGGTGTCAGAACAGGTTCTGGTACTACCGGTGCTGCTGCTGGCGGTGTGTCGAGCTCTTTCTTCTCAGGGCTGACAGGTGCCGGCGTCAGTGTCGGTTCTGGGCGTTCTGAAGCGTCGAGTTGATAGTTCTGAACATTGTTAAGTTTGATCAAAAACGCATCTTGATCCGGTGACTTGTTTAGGTGAAGCGTCAGAACTTCGATCGTTGCTGAAAAGGCTTTTTCCTTACCTGCAATGATGACTTTAGCATCATCAGATTCAGCATGCAGCACAAAATCGATCCAGGGGAAGTTGGTGAAATTGTGGATGTAGCCCGGTTTTTTTACAAAAAGCTCGGCGATGTCTTTATGTTCGTGAATAAGGTCTTCAAATCGTTTATAGCCAAGAAGTTTTAAACTCTCTTCATCAATTCCGATAAACTCTTTATTATGGTCGTAAATTAGCACATAAGCTCCTTAGTTCTCTTTTTCTAACATTGTTTTGTATAGTTGCACGACTTCATCAATATTTTTGCGGCTTGGCGGCTTACGCGCGGCGATGTAACCGGTGATATTGCCTTCATCATCGCGGACAGGGCTGACTTCTGTCTCTACCCAGTAGTAGAGTCCGTCTTTTCGAAGGTTTTTTACAATACCGTGCCAAGATTGACCGCCCTGAATCATCTCCCACATCTGAGCGAATGCCGCTTTAGGCATGTCCGGGTGACGAATGATGTTGTGCGGCTGTCCAGTGAGTTCAGCAGCTGTATAACCGGCGATCTCACAGAACTTGCGGTTAGCATAGGTAATAACACCTTTTGTATCTGTCTCACTGATAATCGCACGTCCTTCAAAGATGTGCTCTTGATCAATAGCTTCAGGTCTTTCCATAATTAACCTCTATTATTTTCATTTAAACACTCATTTTTAGTTGGAAACCTTCAAAAACTTAAATAGTAAATTTTTAAAGATTCCCAAGATTTCGGGAGTTTGGGTAAATATATCATAATTAAAAGCAAATATAACTTATTTATATAGCATCTTGATTTTTTTTGCATCACTTTGGCTCAGTATAGCCGCAATCTCCTCATGAGTAGCACTATGTAACGCATCAAAGGTACCAAAATGCTGAAGCAGTTTAACCACTTTCGCTTGCGAGATACCGTGGGTATTCAAAAGTTTCGAGGCCTGGTCACGTTTTAGTTTGGTCTTTTTATGAAAGGTGATGGCGTAACGGTGTGCTTCGTCACGAAGACGCTGCATCCACTGAAGACGCTTGTCCGAGGGTGAAAGAGTGAAGCTCTCTTTTACGTTATGAAGCCGGTCGTGTGCACTTCCTTTTGCCCGGTGGGATCTGGCATCGATCTTCTCTTTTGAGATGGCGATGACATCAAGGTTGACACCGGCTGAATCAAGAAGGTCTTTGGCAAGAGAGAGGAGTGTTGTTCCGCCATCTATCAGCCAAAGATCAGGAGGAGGGTTCTCTTCAAAACTGTTAATACGCCGTGAGAGGGTCTCTCGCATCTGACCATATTCATCACGTGCCTGTAGATGGTAGTGACGATACCCCGACTTGTCAAAACTGTCACTGTCAAAGGTGATCATGCCGCCGACGGTCGCTTCGCCTGCCATATGAGAGTTGTCGAAGGCTTCGATCCTGCGGGGCAGGTATTCAAGCGAGAGCAGCTCCTGGAGCTGTTTCGCCACGTTCTCCGTCGAGGTCTCTCTTTTTTGGCGCAGCAGCTCTGAGGCATTGGTATAGGCCAGTTCGGTTAGATGCTTTTTGCTGCCGCGCTGCGGGAATGTGATACTCGCTTTTTTTCCAAAAAGCAGAGAGAGGTGCTCTTGGACAAGCTCTTTCTCTTTGAAATCATACGCTATTAAGATCGGTGCGACAACAGGCGGTTTGTCATGCCCGTAAAACTCGATGATGGTGCGTTCGTAGGCTTCGTCAAGGTCAAAACCGCTGTTGAGGCTGATAAAGCCGTGTGTCGAAGAGATGATCTTTCCTGAGCGCATAAAGAGACGTACGACGGCAGCTCGTTGGTCATTATGGCTGATGGCAAAGATGTCATAGTTCTCCGTCGATGCGAGATCGATCTGTGAGATCAGTTCACTTTTAGAGATGCGCTCAATACGGTCACGAAGAGTTCCGGCCTCTTCAAAACGCAGGCTTTCAGCATAAAAAGCCATTTTGTCATTTAGTTTTGCAATGAGCACTTTTTTGTTTTCGATGTAGTGGATGGCCTCGTCGACGATCGCCTGGTAGACCTCTATAGGGACCTCTTTTTCGCAAGGGGCAAGGCACTGGTCCATCTGGTAGTAGAGACAGGCTTTTTTCTCTTTAAGGCAGCTCTTCTTTTGGACCAGTTTGCAAAGTTCGTAGATCGAGTCCAAAATATCACGTGCACCGACAGAGTAGGGGCCGAAGTATTGGATGTTTTTGCCTTTAAGTACTTTTCGGGTGATCTCGAACCGGGGATAACTCTCATCTTTGTTGATATAGATGTATGGGTAGGTCTTGTCGTCACGAAGGAGTATATTGTACTTGGGTTTGAGCTGCTTGATCAGGGAGTTCTCCAAGATCAGTGCATCATGTTCACTTTTGACTACGATGTAGTGCATTGAGGTCGTCTCGATCAGCATCTTGATAATGCGCGGTGAAAGCCGGTCGTTCGGTCGCAGTGTTGGTGTAAAAAGGAAGTAGCTTTTGACCCGGTTATAGAGGTTCTTGGCTTTACCGACGTAGAGAAGTTTGCCCTCTTTGTTAAAATACTGGTAGATCCCGGGTGACTTCGGAAGGTTTTTAATTTTATCGATCATCTGTTGAAGTCTCAATGACCTTTCGTATTTTTTCGATGATATTGTGAAGCTTTTCATCTTCAACGTTGTTCTCAAAACTGCCGTCAGACTGCTCTTTATACAGTGGTTCCGTCTCTCTTGCAAAAGAGCTCTCTTTTTGCAGCGGTTTGTGTGAGACATAGGCGCGGATATCGTCAAATTCCAACTCTTGGCATTTTTGCGGCGGATGAAGCTTTAAAGGCGTTTTAATTGAAGCTATTATAATATCGAATTCTTGTTTAGCGCCGGGATGGCTGAGAACAAAATAGAGCACTTTGTGCTTGACATAAGCGAAAGAGACCATCGTCTGCAGATGCGGCGGTAACAAGCTCTTAATGACAGCAATACATTGGTGCTGTGCTAATTTTTTATATTGAGGTTGATGAACGATATGCGAAAGAACCTGAGCCGAATTTTTCATGCAGTGATTATAACAGTTAGCTTATTAACTTTTGCAGGCTGCGGCTATAAAGACGACCCCTTCTATACGCCGTCTGCGCAAGAGAAGTAGGTGTGATGATACATTATGACGTTGTGATCGTCGGTGCAGGGATCGCCGGCCTGTATACCGCGATGAACCTTCCTCGAGACAAAAAAGTCCTTATCGTCAATAAAGCGCATCCGTGGGAGTGTAATACCTATTACGCCCAGGGCGGTGTGACAACGGCAAAAGATGATGCGGATATAGCGGTACATATAGAAGATACTCTGGAAGCTGGAGCTGGGTTATGCAACAGAGAAGCGGTCGAGGTCTTAAGTCAAAACTCTCAAGAAGTGATCCATGATCTGATAGAACGAGGATTTCAGTTTGATGCCGATGAAGAGGGTGAACTGCTCTATACTCAGGAGGCTGCCCATTCGCAAAAGCGGATCTTGCATGCCGGCGGTGATGCGACAGGGCGTTATCTGCACCATTTTCTGCTTGAGAAAAATCCGCATTCGATGATGGAAAGTGCCATTGTCATTGATCTTCTGATCCAGGATAATCAGGTCTGCGGTATTGTTGTCATGCATGAGGGTGTGCGCAAGAAGATCATGGCTGATTCGGTCGTCATTGCAAGCGGCGGTGTCGGTGCACTGTTTGAGTACCATACCAATGCATCCAGTATCAGTGGTGAATTGCAAGGGATCTGTGCAGAAAAAGGCATCGAACTTGAATACATGGAGATGCTGCAGTTCCATCCGACAGTTTATGTGGATGAGAGCACGGCGCAAAAGCAGCTGCTTACGGAGGCTCTTCGCGGTGAAGGTGCACAGGTCGTTGATGACCTGGGGTACCGTTTTCTGTTTGACTATGACAAACGCGGGGAGATGGCACCGCGGGACATTGTAAGCCGGGCGATCTTTGATTATGCCAAAAAAACAGGCAAACAGGTCTATCTCTCTTTTAAAGAGTTTGAGTACAGTTACTTTAAGCAGCGTTTTCCCAACATAGAAAGTAAGTTTTCAACATTAGGCTACAGCCTTCCGCATGACAGAGTACCGATCTCTCCGGCCTTTCATTATGCCATCGGCGGGATCAAAACCGATCTAAACGGTCGTGTACCGTCTGTCAAAGGGCTCTATGCAGTTGGTGAAGCTGCTTCTACGGGTGTTCACGGTGCAAACCGCTTGGCATCTAATTCACTCTTGGAGGGTCTGGTCTTTGCCCTGAAAGCTGCCCATTCGATCTTAGGTGATAAGCTTTCTGTTTGTAACAAAAAGTTTACAATCAAAGAAGAACCGCTGGTTTTACAAGATGATAAGGCGAAAAAAGATACTCTTCGCCAAATTATGTGGGAGAAGGTGTCGATCGTCAGAACGACTGCTGGACTTCTTGAGGCCGAAACGGCTATTGAAGCGATGCAGAGTGAAGAGATCGGCAGACTGCTTCGACTAAGACTCCTGACAGCTCAAGCGATAGTTGATTCAGCTCTTGCACGTAAAGAGTCTGTAGGGGTACACTACATATCTTGAAGGAGATAAAATGACACAGGCTGTTGAAGGACACGCTATTGACTTGGCAGTTGAACCGTTTGGTTGGCTGCTGCTGGCGATATTTGTCGTCGGTTACTACTTTATTGCTGCAGAAGAGAAATACCATATCAATAAGGCTAAACCGGCTCTTTTTACCGGCACATTCCTCTTTATTTTACTTGGGGCTTACTACGCTTTTAACGGGCTTAATATGGCACCGTTTGAGACGGAGATCGCGCACCTGATCCTGGAGATCGCTGAGATCTTCTTCTTCCTGTTCGTGGCGATGACCTATATCGAAGCCTTGATCGAACGCGGAGTCTTTAATTCGCTCAAAACGAAACTGATCGCCAAGGGTTACGGGTTTAGACAGCTGTTCTGGGTGACCGGGTTCCTGGCATTTTTCATCTCGCCTATAGCGGACAACTTGACAACAGCCTTGATCCTTTCGACGGTATTGATCACGATCAACAGAACCAACAAGGCCTTCTTGGTCCCTGCCGCGATCAACGTCGTTGTTGCGGCCAATGCCGGTGGTGCATGGAGCCCGTTTGGAGACATTACGACCTTGATGGCATGGACGGCGAACAAAGGGACGTTTGTCGATTTCCTTTTCCTCTTCCCGGCCTCTTTCCTCGGCTGGATCGTAACGGCGTACCTCTTAAGCCGCTTCGTTCCTGACGAACATCCAAACAAAGAAGATGACGATACAGCTGACAAGATCAAGATCCTCAAGGGTGGTAAAGTGATCATCGCACTCGGTGTCTTTACGATCGCCATGGCTGTTACCAGTAAACAGATCATGCATCTGCCACCGATGTGGGGTATGCTTTTTGGACTCTCTATTCTCAAGCTTTATGCCTATAAACTGAAAATGCACCATAAAGAAGATATTCAGATCTACAGCTCGGTCAGCAAGGTTGAGAACGATACGCTTCTCTTCTTCTTTGGTATCCTGGCGGCTGTTGGCGCGCTTCACTTTGCCGGTTTCCTTGGGCATGCGGTAAAACTGTATGAGATCTTTGATCCGACCTACGTCAATATCGGTGTCGGTTTTCTCTCTGCGATCGTCGATAATGTTCCGGTGATGAGTGCGGTGCTTAAAGCCAATCCTGACCTGCCGTTGGCACAGTGGATGCTGGTCACCTTGACTGCCGGTGTCGGTGGTTCTATGATCAGCTTCGGTAGTGCTGCCGGTGTTGGTGTTATGGGTAAACTAAAAGGTATCTATACCTTTGGTGCCCATATGAGATTTGCATGGACGATTCTGATCGGTTATATCATCTCGATTGTGATCTGGTATATCCAGTATGATATTCTAGGTCTCTATATCCAGCGCTAACACTCTCTTTGCGTTGGACAGCCCAAGGTTCAACGCAATATTAATCGATTTTCTTGTATAATCTCCTATTAATTTAATTCCCTAAAATCCTACCAAAGGCACCATTTTGAAAGAAGTAAGTATTGTCGTTTTAGACTTTGGTTCACAGTACACCCAGTTAATTGCACGTCGTATGCGCGAAGAGAAGATCTACTGCGAGATCCTCCCGTATCACACCTCTATAGAAGATATCAAAGCGAAAAACCCGCAAGGCCTGATCTTGAGCGGCGGCCCTTCATCTGTTTACAACAAAGATGCGTATGAGGTAGATCAGGGTGTTTACTCTATGGGTATTCCTGTACTGGGTATCTGTTACGGTATGCAGCGTATTGCTGTTGACTTTGGCGGTTCTGTTATCCGTTCTGACCACCACGAGTACGGCAAAGCAGAACTTGAGATCGTAAAAGAGTCGGCACTGTTTGAAGGTGTTGACAACGGTACAACGGTCTGGATGAGCCATAGTGATAAAGTCGATGAGCTTCCGGAAGGGTTTGAGCCGATCGCCATCTCGGCAAACTCTCCATATGCAGCGATCGCCAATGAAGAGAAACGTGTCTATGCAATGCAATTCCACCCGGAGGTAAACCACTCGCAAGAGGGTTACCTGATGCTTCGTAACTTTGCACGCAAGATCTGCGGCGTAACCGAGAAGTGGAAGATGGAACATTTCTTAAAAGAGCAGATCAAGCTTATCCGTGAAAAAGTGGGCGACGGTAAAGTCCTTTGTGGTCTGAGCGGCGGGGTTGACTCGTCTGTTGTCGCGGCACTTCTTTATGAAGCGATCGGCGATCAGCTGATCCCGGTTTTCGTTGACAACGGTCTTCTTCGTAAAGGTGAACGCGAGCAGGTAGAGCAGGTCTTCAAGATCAATTTGAAAGTGCCTTTGGTGACGATAGATGCTGTTGACAGTTTCCTGGACAAACTCGCGGGTGTTTCTGATCCGGAGACAAAACGTAAGATCATCGGTCATACGTTCATCGAAGAGTTCGAAAAAGAGGCGAAGAAACATGAGGGCATCAAGTTCCTTGCACAGGGGACACTCTACCCGGATGTAATCGAGTCTATCTCTGTAAACGGTCCGTCTGAGGTTATCAAATCGCACCACAATGTCGGTGGTCTGCCGGACTGGATGGACTTTGAGCTTATAGAGCCGTTACGTGAACTCTTCAAAGATGAAGTCCGTATAATGGGACTTGAACTTGGCCTTCCGGAAGGGATGATCAACCGTCATCCATTCCCTGGACCGGGTCTTGCGATTCGTATTATGGGCGATGTCAACCCGACAGATCTTGACCTTCTCCGTGAAGCCGATGTCATCCTTCTTGACGAACTCAAAGCGAGCGGTTACTACGCACGTACATGGCAGGCGTTCGCCGTTTTATTGAATGTAAAATCTGTCGGTGTTATGGGCGATAACCGTACGTATGACAACACGGTCTGTGTGCGTGTTGTAGAGGCGGTTGATGGTATGACAGCGACCTTTGCTCACCTTCCGCATGATCTGTTAGAACGTATTTCTCGTCGTATTATTAATGAGGTTGATGGTATCAACCGTGTCGTTTACGACATCTCATCAAAGCCGCCAGCAACAATCGAGTGGGAATAACTAAAAACGACGATTTCGGCGCATCTTGCACTGAAGCTCACCGCTCGACGTACCGATGTACGCCTTCGGGATCACTTCAGCACAACCTGCACCAAACTCCTCGTTTTTTGTAAGACGATGGTAGTTTCTATCCGATTTTAAATCGAGGTAACAATGACTAAAAACATTAAAAATTCCATCTTTCTTTTCTCTAAAACCTCTCATCCAGACGTAACACATATCCCCGCATTAAACACACTTTTCCTACAGCCGGCTATCAATTTTGATGATTACGATGCTATTGTCCTGACCTCAAAACAGGCTGTGACTGCTCTGGACAAGATCTCGCCAAAATGGAGAGATGTCCCGGCATTGAGTATCGCTTCCAAGACTGAAGAGATGGTCAGGAGTGCCGGTGGTACACTGCTAGACAGAGGTAATGGTTATGGTGACTCTCTTGATGATATTATCGTCAAAAAATATGCCGATCTTCGTTGGCTCTATCCTCGTCCAAAAATTGTCGCTTCTAACTTTAAAGAGCGGGTTAAGGAGCGCGGTATTGTTATGGATGACGTGATCGTCTATGAGACCTCATGCAATCAAGCTTGTCAAGATATTGAGCTGCCGGACGACGCGGTCTTGATCTTTACGTCACCATTCACAATAGAGTGCTTTTTGGAACTGTATGAATTCAGAGCGAGTCACCGAGTTGTTGCCATTGGTACAACGACAGCTAAAGCCCTGCCAGAGAGGGTCGATTTTGTTATGCCGAAAACACCCAATGTTGATGCTTGTGTTGCTCTGGCGAAAACATTTTTATAGGTTGATCTAAAATCAAAAATCCAACATCAAAAATCGCCTGCTAAGGCACATTTTGGCTCTACTTTTGTATAATAAGTAATAGCCTGGGTGGTGCGATTTCTCGCAAATATGAGGGTTCTACATTTTCTTTTAGCGAATTGTGTAGATGTCCTTGTGTGCGGTGGTCTTGTTTGACGGGTCAAACCGGAGAGATTGCGGCCTGATGGGACACTCGATTTGCTGTTTTTTCGGCTTTGAGAACCAATGCCAACATGCGGACCGGCCACTTGGACTACTTCAAGGATGCCTTTGGGTTTCCATAAATTTTTATTAAAACGAAATCATCTTCTTTTTTATAAAAATTTTAGAGCGATAATATTTGGAGCAACAGATGAATATATTGGTATTGGGCAGTGGCGGACGTGAGTACTCTATTGGGCGTGCGCTAAAAAAAGATGAAGCGGTTGATAAACTCTATTTTGCTCCGGGCAACGGTGCAACCAATGAGCTGGGTGAAAACCTGAGCATTAAAGACTATGATGAATTGGCTGACTTCGCCATTGCAAACAAGATCGATTTGACTATTGTCGGTCCCGAAGCACCACTTGTTGACGGTGTAGTAGATATTTTTAAAGCAAAAGGTCTGACGATCTTCGGCCCAAGCAAAGAAGCCGCGCAGCTAGAGGGCTCGAAAGTCTATATGAAAAACTTTCTTGCGAAGTATGAGATCCCGACGGCAGCGTATATCGAGACAGGTCATATCGAAGAGGCTTTCAAGTTTGTCGACACATTGACAGCGCCTATCGTTGTCAAAGCCGACGGTCTTTGCGGCGGTAAGGGTGTTATTATTGCGATGAGCCGTGATGAGGCTAAAAAAGCGGTCTCTGAGATGCTGAGCGGCAAGTCGTTCGGTGACGCTGGTAAAAAAGTGATCGTTGAGGAGTTTTTGGATGGTTACGAACTCTCTATGTTCGCTATCTGTGACGGTGACGACTTTATCTTGCTGCAAGCAGCGCAAGACCATAAACGTCTGTTAGACGGTGACCAGGGGCCAAATACAGGGGGAATGGGTGCATACGCTCCGACACCGCTGGTTGATGATGTGCTTTATGAAAAAGTAAAAGACCGTATCATCCGTCCGACACTTAAAGGGATGAAAGCTGAAGATGCACCGTTTGAAGGTGTGCTCTTTATCGGTATCATGGTCGTTAACGGCGAACCTATTACGCTTGAGTTCAATGTCCGTTTTGGCGACCCTGAGTGTGAGATCCTGATGCCGCTGCTCAAGACACCGGCATCAGAACTTTTCTACAAAGCAGCGACAAAACAGCTTGACACCCTCAATGTTGAGTTCTCAGACGAGTATGCTGTCGGTGTTGTGATGGCGAGCAAAGATTACCCATACAGTTCCACTCCTCCTGCTGAGATCGTTGTCGATGAGATCGTTCACGAAGATATCAGAACAAACACGCATATCTCTTATGCAGGTGTCAGCTCTGACGATGACGGCAAGCTCTATGCCGACGGCGGACGTGTTCTTGTCTGTGTCGGTCTGGGCGACAGCATCCAAGAGGCACGTGACCGTGCCTATGCACTTTGCGGACAAGTTCATTATGCGGGTAAGAAACTTCGTACTGACATCGCGTACCAAGCCCTTTAGGACTTGCCGTGAATGATGAGGTAGAACACCGTCTTGAAAGTGCCGGCTTAGAGTTAGCCAGTATGCAAAAGCGTGCCTTTGCCTTTTTGATCGATGAGTTTATCCTTGCCTTTCTCTTTTTGATCATTATCTACGATCAAGTCGCAGCCAACAGTGATCCTGATGCGATTGTTGCCTTGATCAACAGTTTTACCCTTGAGTATCTTCTGATCAAAATGCTTTATCAAACGTTTTTTGTCTATCAGTACAGTGCGACGTTGGGCAAGATCTTTATGAAGATCCAGATCCTGGATGCCGAGACCCTGCAAAAACCGATCTTAAGCAGTGCTCTCAACCGCGGTGTGTTTCGTATTATCAGTGAGATGATCTTTTATTTGGGTTTTGTCTGGGCTTTTTACAGTAAAAACCGACAGAGCTGGCATGATAAAACAGCTCGAACCTTGGTCGTCAATGTTTAGATATCTTTTTTGGTTCTCTCTTCTTTTGTCAACGCTGCATGCAGCTGATCAGGTCGAGTTCTATGCCAAAAATCTGGACTATAACGGAACCAAGGTCACGGCTGTCGGTGATGTATTGGTCATCTATCAAGACGCTTACATTACTGCTGACAGGGCAACGTACGATAAAAACAGTACTGAACTGGAGCTCTTTGGCAACGTTGTGACGCTCAAAGGAAGTGAATACCAGCTTGTCGGCGAGCATGTCAAGTTCAACATGCAGAAAAAAGAGCGTGAGATAGCCCCTTTTTTCATGTTGGAAAAGGAGTCGAAAGTATGGCTCTCTGCGCAAAAGACAACCGCTTGTGAAAACAAGTTTGAAATTGAGAGTGGTGTTGTTTCGGGCTGTAATCCGGATAACCCTATGTGGGAGATCTATTTCAGCAGCTCCGATTACAACGATGAGACGAAATGGCTGAACCTCTATAATGCGCGTTTCCATATAGGCGGGGTACCGCTCTTTTATCTTCCGTATTTTGGGTACTCTATGGACAAATCGCGTCGTTCGGGGCTGTTAATGCCCTCTTTCGGTATTTCGAGTTCAGAAGGTTTCTATTACGAGCAGCCGCTCTACATCGTTCTTGGGAACCGGGTTGACATAGAGATCCGTCCTCAGATCCGTACTTCTCGCGGAAAAGGACTTTACGGGACCCTGCGTTTTGTTGATTCCAAGGATGCTAAAGGGAGTCTGACCTTAGGTTTCTTTGATGAAAAAGAGAGTTACTTTTCAGAGAACAACCTTCAAAATGACACCCATTACGGTTTTGGTTTTAAATACGAGAACAGTCGTATGCTGCAAAACTGGTTCGGTCTCGACATCGATGGACAGTCGGGTCTCTACAGTGATGTTCAATGGATGAACGACGTTGACTATATCAACCTTTCAAGCAACGATACCATTAACAATGTCACATCCAACCAGGTCTACTCCCGTGTCAACCTCTTTTACAGTGAAGAAGATAACTATTACGGGACCTATCTGAAATATTACCTTGATCTTAACCCACTTGACCCGGACAAACGTAAAGCGACTATACAGAAGCTTCCCGCGATCCAGTATCACCACTACCTGGATACTTTTTTCGACCAACATCTCTTTTATACCCTTGATGTACATGCCAACAATTATGTACGTGAGCAGGGTAAAGAGGGTGAAGAGGTCTTTGTCCAGCTGCCGCTTGCTCTGCAGGCCTCACTATTTGATGAGTATGTAAATGTGGCGTATAAAGCAGAGTTGAATGGACGGTTTATCGACTTCCGAAACACTGCAGACCCCGCCGTGACGCCGGATATCTATGAAAACGGGTATTACGGAAGTCTGTCGCACGTGTTTGATGTCGGCTCTTATGTGACAAAAGGGTATACGGAAAATTCTCACTCTATGGGTCTTTCAGCCACCTATACAAAGTTTGGTACAGACAAAAAGAGCGGTTATTATAAAAGCGTAGAGAACAACTGTACCATTGCAGACCCAAGCAATCTAGAATGTGAGTTTTACACGATCGCGAACGTGGAAGACAATATCGATCTTCAGTTCACCCAGTATCTGATCGACGGCAATGGCAAGCAGACGATCTATCATCGACTTTCACAGCCTATAGTTGTGAGTTCGAATTTCGATCAGGAGAAAGGGCTGGGTGATTTTGAAAATGAGCTGTTATGGAACATTACGGACCATGTCTCGTTTTATAATGATACGTTTTACAGCTTTCAGCGCAGCGAGTGGGTAAAAACGCTCAACACACTGCGCTATCGGGATGAGGCGTACAACGTAGGGTTCTCCTATCTTTATGAGAACAAGGCCTATAAAGATCAGACCGAGCCTTATACAAACTACTTGAATATAGATGCCTCTTATCGTTATAATAAACACTATAAGTACTTTACCAAATATGCGTTTGATGTTGAGAACAGCATCAAGAAGTATGCAGAAGTCGGGTTTTTATACTCTAAGCGGTGCTGGGACTTTGGCCTGCGTTATGTAGAGAACAACCGTCCTGTTCTTTTGCAAAACGGTGTCACGGACAGCGTATTCGATAAATATGTCTACTTTACGATCATTATGAAGCCTTTGGATGGTTCTGAAGTAAACTATAGAACAACAGAGACGTTAATAAGTCGATAAGGAGTCGAGGTGGGTAGCAGAAAATACATGTTTAAAGATCGCAGAAATGCGGCTGAAAGACTCAAAGAGCAGTTGCCCCTTGATCAGATGAAGCACGAGAAATGGCATCTTGTTGCGGTCTCTTCCGGCGGGCTCGAGCTTATACACCATCTCAATACCCGTCTGAAACTGCAGACAGACTTTCTCTTTTCAGCCGGCATTTATGCACCAAAGAACAGCGACTGTGAGCTGGCACGTGTGAGTGAGTTTGAAGAGATTGTTATCAATGAACGGCTTGTCGAGGCCTTTGAGATAACACATGACTACATCTACGGCGAAGCCTCCCGTAAACACGAAGAGAAGATACTCAGTTATATCTACAAATACCGAAAAGGTGAGCATTTTGAAGATATGCAGGGCGAGACCATCATGCTGGTCGATGAGGGTGCAGAGAGCGGGTTGAAGCTGATGGCAGCGATCAAGACGGTTCTGGCGATGAACCCCAAGGCCGTCTATATCGCAGTGCCTGTTCTGCCAAATGACCTGCTCGATACACTGGAACCGTTAGCGGACGATATCTTTTTAGTGTCAGCCCTGGACGATTATGTTGATACCGGCAGTTATTATGAAGATTTTGCCACGGTTACGGATGAGCAGATCGAGCAGTACCTAGGAGAGAAAGATGGAGTATGACGTATTAATAGACTTAGACAATAAAAACGAAGAGTACGCCTTAGACACAGTCGCAAAACAGGCCAACGGTTCGGTCTGGCTTAAAAGCGGCAAAACGGTGATGCTGGCAACGGTCGTGATCGATGAAAATGAGTTCGCCGGCGGCGAGTTCCTGCCATTGACCGTCCAGTATGTCGAAAAAGCATACGCCGCCGGAAAGTTTCCGGGCGGTTACATCAAACGCGAGACCAAGCCAAGTGATTTTGAAGCCCTGACATCACGCATTATTGACCGCTCGCTGCGTCCTCTCTTTCCTAAAGGTTTTACCAACCCTGTCCAGATCACGATCATGGTCTTAAGTGCCGATGAAGAGTCTGACCTGCAGTCGCTGGCACTCAATGCCGCTTCTGCTGCACTTTTTGTCTCGGACATTGGTATCAGAACCTCTGTGACGGCTTGCCGCGTTGCAAAGGTTGACGGCGAACTGATCATAAACCCCGGTATGTCACAACTCTCAGAGAGCACGATGGATCTTTTTGTGGCCGGCAGCAAGAGTGACCTGTTGATGATAGAGATGAAAGCCCAAGGCTCTGTTGAGACAGAGCTTCTTTCAACAGCCATGATCGACCCGATGATCGATCCTGCAATGGGTGTTGACACCATTGAGACCTACAACTCCAACATTCTGAGCGAAGAGGAGTTTATAGAGATCCTCTCTCAGGCACAGCGCTCACTTAACACAGTTAACGGGGCCTACGAAAGTGCTTTTGCACCCTTTGTAAAAGAGCCGATACCTTTAGAGCTGCACAGTGTTGAAGGTACCAGTGAGATCGAAGTCTATCTTATAGAGAACCACAGTGAAGCCATTAAAGATGCTATCAGCCAGATGGCAAAAAGCGAGCGTTCAAATGCGCTGCGTCTTATCAGAAACGACATCTTAGCAACGCACAGCGAATGGGACAAAGAGCATGTCAAGATGGCGCTGGTCAAAGTCAAGACGGCGATGGTCCGCAATATGATCTTAGACGATGGTGTTCGTGCAGACGGACGCAGACTCAGCGAGATCCGTCCTATCGATATCAAGACGAACGTCCTGCCTTCGGCGCACGCTTCATGCCTCTTTACGCGTGGTCAGACACAAGCCCTGGTGGTCTTGACACTTGGCGGTGACAAAGATGCGCAGCTGTTCGAGACACTGAACGACTTTGTTCAGCACAGTGAGCGTTTTATGGTCCACTACAACTTCCCGGGCTTCTCCGTTGGCGAGGCTTCACCGATGAGTGCACCGAAACGTAGAGAACTCGGGCACGGGAACCTGGCTAAACGCGCCTTGGAGTGTACCTTGGAGTCACCGGGACATACTGTTCGTCTTGTCTCTGAGATCTTGGAGTCCAACGGTTCATCATCGATGGCGACGGTGTGCGGCGGCTACATGGCGATGCGCGCCGGTGATGTTGAGTTGACAGATACGGTTGCCGGTATTGCTATGGGTATGGTCTCCGAAGGCGATAACTACGCCATTCTTTCCGACATTACCGGGCTTGAAGACCATGACGGCGATCTGGACTTTAAAGTAACAGGTTCTAAAGAGGGGATCACTGCGCTGCAGATGGATATTAAGCTGGGCGGTATCTCTCTTGACGTCTTGAAAAAAGCACTGTACCAGGCAAGAGAGGGACGTGCGCATATCATCGACATCATGCTCGAAGCAGAACAAGAGATAAAACTAAGTGATGACCTTCCAAGCAATACTATTTTCCATATCGATCCTTCCAGAGTCGGTGAGATCATCGGTCAAGCAGGCAAGACGATCCGTGAGATCATCGAGAAGTTTGAAGTGGCTATCGACATTGACCGTAAAGGCGGCAAGGTGAAAGTCTCCGGTACCAACCGCGAGGGTATAAAGGCTGCCCGCCAGCATATCGAGGGTATCGCTACCAAAGAGAGAGAACCAAAAGTCGAGTATCAGGTAGGCGATATCATTGACGGTACCGTAAAACGTATTGTGGATTTCGGCGCGTTTATTGAGCTGCCGGGTGCCGTTGACGGACTGCTCCATATCTCCAAGATCTCTGATGAACACATAAAAAACGTGGCTGA